>CAJTZR010000087.1 GCA_910584035.1 uncultured Christensenella sp.
TTTTTAAAAACACAAAAACTTCGCCTTAACCTATCTATTCTCTTTTCAAGGTTCTTTACGCTATCATCAGACAGCTTCTCAATAATATCATACTGCTAAAGGTTTGTCAAGCGAAAAATCAATAAATTTTAAACTTTTTTTAATTTTTCTGCAAATTTTGTCATTTTTACTATTATTAGCAATTTTAACAAAACTTTAATCAGTTAATACTATTTAATTTTTGACACCTTTTGCGGCAACTTTGACATATTATCACTAAAAAAGAATATTGTCAACTGTTTTTGCACTAAAATTTAAAAATTTTTAAACTTTTTGGGGTGGACTTATAATATACTACAATTTTCAACAAAAATCAACCACTTTTTTAAAGATTTTACATAAAATTGACAAAACCTAATTTTTATTTTTTGTTTTGCTATTTTACATTTGCAAATAAATATAGATAAAATATTAAATATATTTAGTAAATATTATATAGAAATATATTTACATATTGCTTTTAGATATTGTTAAAACAAATAATATTTTAATAATTATATAAGCTGTTAATTTGATTTGCATTAAAATTTTATATTGAATACTAATCAATTCCCCCATAACGCAACTTTTATATAGGGAAAATGTAAAGCAAATAACTAAAAAAAGCCGTTAAAACAGCTTTTATTTATTTTATAAATATTTAAATTATTCTATTTTTTATCAAAATGTAGTATTATATATAAAAATAGCTCTAAGCTATAAAATGCAATTTAATTATTATGCCTTGATTAATCAAAGCAAAATTTTCTATACTTCCAACATAATTTTAATGATTTTACGAATTACTCTTTAATTAACGTAACGCAAAAAAATTTTTTTTCTACATTAATTAACATAACACAAATAATATTAAAATTATTTATCTATTTGATTTATTGTCAAATTACAGATTCCTCGCTTGTAGGTTAACTTTATCAAACATAATGTAAATGTTCACACTCCTCTGGTGGTTCAATGCCTTGCGATTTGCAAAAATCGATAAATGATTTAGGTATTTCCATACAATGCACAACATTTGTTTCATAAATTCGCATATATTGTATAAATGTGCCAGGACTACCATTTACGTTAAGAATAGAGTTACGAAATTCAATATATTGCAAATTTCCATCCTTAAACATATACTTAGTTCTTTTCCATTTATTTCTTCGCTCTAAATGTCGCTGGCTGTTTTTATACTCGGATATGATTTTTGTTTTATTTTTATTTTTTCCATATACTTTTATTTTATTTTTTACCGTGACAAATTTTCCATTTTTACGAGCATTATCCTCAAAAATATATGGAAATAATAAGTACGACCCAAAAGTTTTTCTAATAACCCAAGTTTCCAAAGCCACAATTTTTCTTCGTGATTCCTTCCAACTATCCTTTTTAAAATTGTAGCAATAAAACTTATCTTTTTCAAGACAAATAACAAGGTATTTAAAATACTTATGGTAATGCACTGTAACAACTTTGCCATTATGTTTATAAAAATAAATTTTATGTATTTTGCAATTTAGTGCAATATAAGCATAGAAAAAGAAGCAATTTATAGCCAAGCCAACAGTGATTGCCCCAATGTACAACCCAATTGATGGGTAAGTTACAAGTAAAAAAACAATAAAAGCTATAACAAGAGCATCCAATAAAGTTACCATTAAACCAAATAAAATCCTAGTTGCAATATGATAATAATCTGGTGAATAAATGCCATACAAGCAATCAATGTCATTGTATGCTTTTCTAACCATTTCCGCCTCGGGAGTATGATTCGTTTTATCTAAAAAATCATTTGCTGTACCCGTCAATTTTTTATCGTTTTCAGTTACTTTCTTATCATTTTTAGTCAATTTTTTTATTTTTTTAGCCATTAAATACCTCTTAACTATTGATAAAAGTTGCACTCTTAACTTACATATATCTTTTAAAAATAAGCTTTAATTTTTGCATAAAAGTTAATTTTAAATTAACATTAAACGCACTAAACTCTGTAATATTTGGGGAACTTTCAAAATCATTAATTTGCAAAATCAACTTATCCGCCTTAGTCCTTTTTAATCTAAAAATACGCTTATTACCTATTACTTTTGCACTAGCAATAACTTTAGATTTTCCGCCGAAAATCGATACTATTTGAAAATTATGTACACTATGCCCATTTGTAATATCCTCTCGCAAAACTATTTGATTAAAAGTTTTTTCACCATTCAAATCAAGTTCAATTTTACTACCGCTACCACAAGTTGTAGCTATTGCATTGCTAAAATTATCTTTTATTTTTTGTCCTAACTCTTTCAAAACTTGAACATCTTTATCTGGCACTAAGCCATTTCTATCTACAACAACGCCCAACAATAAATTGCTATTATGTCCAACGCTATTGTAATAAATATCCAACAATTTATCACTTGACTCACAATAGTTTTTGCCGTCTGTGAAAAACCATTTATTTTTTGCCCACATAGGAACATCTGTTTCTGCTGGTCGCCAGTATTCACCATATCTACTACCCTCAGCGAGGCTTTTATTTTCCACTACGCCGTCAGACTGACTTTCACCCGTGATAGTTGCATAACAATCAAATGGTGTATAACCTCTTTCATTGCCAACCCACCTTGTGTTATTAATTGGATTAACTCTTTCACCTTGGAAGGTAATTGCATTGGGCTGTAATTCCTTTAAAATAGGAGCTATATCCAGTCCACCTTCGCTCACTGGCTTTGTTCCTCCATCAAACCAAATCTCATACCACTTGCCGTAATTACTCCACAACTCACGAATTTGAGTTTCTAACACTTTGTTATATTCCTCAAGTGCAGTTTTCTCGTCCCAACCATTTTTATATGCCAAATGACTTTGATAGCCGTTACAACCAGTGCTATAATATACTCCAGCCTTTATGTCAAATTCCTCACACGCTTTTACAAACTCGGCAACTATGTCTGTTGGATATTGAGTATTTTTAACATCGTAATCACCTACTTTGCTTGGAAATAATGCAAAACCAGAGCAATGTTTTGCAACTAATATGATATATTTTGCACCACTACTAGCAATACTTTGAATCCATTGCCTTACATTTAGCTTTATAGGCTTATAACTTGATAATTGCGGTATTTTATCTAGTGGTCTTTTCAATTGAAATTTTTGTTCAAAAACTGGCAAATCAAAATGAATAATTGCTCCAAACTCGTCATTTTGCCATTCTATTTGTTTTTGTGTTGGTTTTGCACCCATTTTCCCCTACCTTTGCAATCTATTTGCACTCAATATTTTCAATAAAATGCGGATATTTATCCCAATACTCCATATATGTTCTATCCACCCCGTCAAAATTAAGTTGATACATTCTAAATATTACCTCATAATTTTTTGGTTGCCATAATTCTCTATATGAGTATTTATATTGCATACCTACCTTACGCATAACCGCCCCACTATAAACATTGTTCACATCGTGAGTCGCTGTAATAAATGGATAACCAGCATTTTTTATCCTATCAACCAAAGCAGTAACAGCTTCTGTGACTACCCCCTTATTCCAAAACTGCACTAACAAGCCATAACCAATATCATTACTTGGTGGGTCACTCATACCACAATAGCCAATAGGTACGTTGTCCTCTTTTAAACAAATCGCATACCGATAACCGCAAGGCTTATCATAAGTATCCAAACAATTCCTATAAAAAATGCCAAGAGCATCTTGCTCGCTTTTTGTAGGAAACCACGGCAAATATTTATTAGTAACTTTGCAAGACATTATTTTATGATAGTAAGGCAAATCGTCCAAAGTAAACTTTCGCAAAATCAATCTTTTTGTATAAATTGCAGGTGAATTTTCTAGCAATATTCCCATAAAACCTCATTTAGTACCGATTTTTGACGTGATTTTAATAATTTATCGTTTATATTCAATTTCTTTTATAACTTGTACATTATTAATACTTGTGTAGTTTTCACTCACCTTGCCAAAACTGTCCACTGCATATATTTGCACATTATAATAGCCCGCTGGGATAGAAAATGCTTGCAACTCTACAACCTTTGACATATCCAAAATACCATTGACAAAGTCGCTAAAATAATAACTTTCTATACTTTTATTACCATTGTTCCAAACAATTTTGTAAGAGTGTACAAAGTCATCGTCACTACCCGCTGTAAAAGTTAAAAACGTATTATCCCCGTCCACTCTAAAACTGCCAACACTATCAGTCATTGTAGGTGCAATGTTATTATTTTGCCTTTGAGCAGTTGTATAAGTAAACTTATCTTTTGTTAATGGGATAGGCAATTCCCAACGCATATTGGCTTTTTCCTCAACTCCATATGCACCAGTTGCAACTTGTTTGCCAAAGTTCATTCGTTTAATTATTATCTTGTCACTTTCAAACTCCATAAGTTCACCCATAGGTGTTATGTCTGCTTTTGGCGGTTTAGTACCATTTGCCTTACCCTCTTCAAGCTCAGTATAAGACACTGACTGAGTAGAAAACGCAGTAAAATCACCTTGCCACATTGAACGCTCATCAAGTATGGAATAATGCAAATGTCCACTAATGTTTACTACTTGATGGTATTGGGCAAAAATATCATATAACTTTTTATCACCCCAGTCCTCACTGCCATAAACGGTATTTTTTGGACTATTGTGTGTTGTTACAAATATAGGCAGATTTGGATTGTCGTTTGCTGCTATTGCAAGCTGTTCGTTTAGCCAATCTGACATTGTATTATATTGATTATCCATTGGTGAACCTTGTTCAGGACTTGCACCAATAAAATGAAAACCATTAACTACATAATGAGTATATGGACTATGCCCCAATTTTTTCTCAAAGCGTTTGCGGTAACTGCCTTTTGTTAACATTCCATCTAAAGCACCCCAATAATCGTGATTGCCCATTATAGTTTGCACCAATGGTTTTTCTTTGCTGTAAGTTGTATTTTCATCACCCGCAAAAACAAAATCCTCACCATAGACTTTGCGATAACATTCAACATATGTATCATAAGCATAGTTACTTGCTTTATCACCTATATCCCCAGCAAATAATATCATATTTACCTCGTTAGACTTAAGCCCACTTAAAGCATTTATCAAATTTTGCTTAAATACACCATTATCATCTTTCTGTTTTGGTGTTAGCTGACTATCTGATATAACGCCTACCCTCAAATTACCTTGAACATTGAAAGTTTGAACTTTAGTTTTTGGTTTAAAATCACAACCTACCAAAGCAATTGCTGAAAGTACAATCAAAATTAAACATAAAAGGATAGATATAATTTTCTTTTTACTCATAACCCCTCATCAATATCTTTTTAAATTGAAATTTTATTGATTATTCTTATTATATCATAGTACATATTTTTTTGCAACATATGCTTAATTGTATGCTAAATGCAAATAAACTACATTATAACCTATTAAAATAAACATTGACTTAAAATTAATATAATGATATAATTAAGAAAAAAGAGAGAGGATAAACTATGGCAGAGGTACAACCAGTAATAACAAATTACTGCGACTATATAGAAAGTTTACAAGACGGCGAAGTTAAAGCTTTAAACAAGGCTTATCACGATAATCAATATGGCTTCCCTATCCATAATGACAACGAACTTTTTGGTAGACTTATACTTGAGATTAATCAAGCGGGACTTAGTTGGCTTACTATGCTGAAAAAACAAGATAACTTTAGGAAAGCTTTTGACAATTTTGATATTGCAAAAATTGCCAATTATGGTGAAAGTGATAGAAACAGACTTTTAGCAGATAGTGGAATAATTCGCAATCGACTAAAAATAGATGCAGTAATTTACAATGCAAAAGTTATTACTGAGCTACAAAAGGAATATGGCAGTTTTGAAAAATGGCTTGACGCAAACCACCCACGCACTAAAGAGGAATGGATAAAACTATTTAAAAAACATTTTAAATTTGTAGGTGGCGAAATTGTTAATGAGTTTTTAATGAGCATAGGCTTTTTAAAAGGTGCTCATAAAGAGGACTGCCCTATCCATATTAAAATTTTAAAAGAAAATCCAAAGTGGAATGAAAAATAAAAAGACAAAATAGAGGATATTATTAAATTAAAATAACTGACAAACACAAAAATTTATAAATTAGAATTGTTAAATTTAAATAAACGACATATACAAAACAATTTTAAACAAGAAATTATTAAATTAGAATAGCTAACAATTACAAAACATTTTAAACAAGGAGTTGTTAAATGATAGAATTTTATCAAGGTACACAAGATTCAGTTATTAAACGTTTATGCAAAACGATATCTAGTTTTGATAAGTCTTGGCTACAAAAATGTACACCAGCACCAGAAAATAAAATCAATCAACTAAATGAAATTGTAGCTAATCACGGCTACTTTTTACCAAAGGTATATATTGATTATCTAAAAGTGTTAGGCGAAAATGATGGTGGTTTACTAGAAAATGAATACGATGGCTTTATGGAGCCTAACATTGACACCATTATTGATTTGTTTTTAGATACAGATTTTGATGCAATAGATTATTTAAATCAAGGACTTTTTTTATTTTCTTATCATTGGACGGAATCGCATTGTTTCTTTAGATTAAAAATGGGAGATGATAATCCACTTGTTACAGATTATAATAATCATTATTTTGCCGAAAATTTTGAAAAATACTTATTTCAAAAGGCATTTATATTGTTTAAGGAAAAATTTGAGCATAAATCGTCAGTAGGAACTTCTATCATCACTTGTGATAAACTATTAAAACAATATTCATTCCCTTGTTCTATTTGTGGTGGCACAAGTGAGGAACAAATGGCTTTTGTATTATGGTTAGTAAAGTCACTGGGGCTAGACGAAAAGCCAACTTGGTTTAGTGATAACCTTAACTATTGTTGCTATAATGAACATTATGCTCTGCATATAAATTTATATAATAGTATACTAATAGTTTTTACTTGCGATAGTATAGCACTAAAAAACAAGGTCGATAGTATTTTAAAAAGCATATTTGACAAAGTAGCATCTTAATATAAACAATAAAAAAGTTAAAAATACTAACGAAAATCGTTAGTATTTTTCTTTTTTATATAATTTAATGTTTAAACAAAAATACAAATTAAAAATTTTAACGCAATCAATTTTAATTATCTTATAACAAATTTTCAAATCCCCACAAAAAATTATTTTGTTAAGTCCCCCATTTTGTGACACCTAGTAGAATTTGACATTAGCTAATTTAATTCAAAAGTAATGACTTTTATTTATTAAAAAGCGTTAGTCTTTTTAATTTTAACCTACTCAAATTTAACTAGATATATTTTTATTTTTAAAAGTTGAAAGCAATCACCACAAAAGAATGCTTGCTTGATACTATATTAATTCAAATAAAGTTATTCTTTTTCTATATCGGTATCTTCTGTTGGTTGCTCTTGTTTTGCTTGATTATTTTTTTCAATCAAACTTTCCAAATACAACTGCCACTTTTTACTATCAGAGATTTCTTCCCTTGCTTGTCTAAATTTTTTATTATTCCTAAGTATTAATTCGCCAACACCCCAAGTAATAAAGATAAATGGGAATATAACTATACCAGCTATCCATTGGTGAAAGCATATGCATAGACAACCTGCGTGCATTATTAAAACAATCACAAGATTTAAAATTGTATACGCACGACCTACAAGCCTTTGTTCCGCTTTATTATCCTCTGTAAAATTTGAGCATTGATAATATATTTGCCTTAAAAGCAAAGTACCTTTACCAAACCAACAAAAAATTAGAAATATGTAAATACCACCAAATAAAATACTAGATACAATTAGTAAAACTGTTTCCCACGCCATATACTCACCCCCTCTTATATATATTATAACACACATTGTGCAATTTTGCAATAAATTTTGAAAATTTACAGCTTAATAATGTATGTAAATAATTATAAAAATTAATAAGAATAAATAATTTAAAATTGTAATTTTATTTAGGCATAAAAACACAAAAGGCAGTTGTACCGCCTTTTGTTGTTTTATTACAATATTATAAAGTATTTTATTTATTCTTTTGTATATTAAAATTATTCAATTAAGCTTGTTTAACGCCTCTATTTACAGCTTCCTTAACAGCATTATTTAAACAATTCTTCCAGTATGCAGATACATCGTATGCCATTCTGAAAACTGATGCTCCACCCAAACCACTTGCGATTGCATAAGTTACTTTATCACGAATCATTGCATAACCATTAAAGAATACATCACTATAAATATCTGAGCCATTTTCGTTTTTGTATGAATAGTT
>CAJTZR010000088.1 GCA_910584035.1 uncultured Christensenella sp.
TATAATTTGATGAACTAATAAAGCAAATTTTTAGCATTTTGTTCATTAAAAATTACGGAATAGTACATTTTACATTAAAAAAGTTAATAAGACTTGACTTAAAATAGAAAAATTGATATAATTTAAATATAAAATGTTCATCAAATTATATATTTGATGAACATTTTTGCTTGTGTGTTGGTTGTTATTTTTGTTTAAAGTTTTAAGCTTTTTGCTTTAAAGTTTTTAAATTTTTGCTATGTTGTTTTAATTATAATTTTGAACATTTTGTTTTTTATTTTTTGCTATTTTTATATTTACCCCAAAAAGTCTATCGGACTTTTCGGGGACCCCAATACTAACCCCAAAAAACCTATGGGGTTTTTCGGGGACCCCAGTTTATAAGTTTATTAAATGCAAATTGTGTTTTGGGAGTATATATTGAGACCTACGTAAAATAGCCTTTTGTTTAATGGGGCGTGCTAGAGCATTTTACTTATTTTATTCATCATATCGGTTTTATGTTCCCAAAGGGAATGGGCGTAGCGGTTTAAGGTTATTGTTGCGTTTTTGTGTCCTAAAATTTCAGATAAACTTTTGACGTCCATACCGCACTCGATGGCACGTGTGGCAAAGGTGTGTCTTGTAGAGTGAAAACCTCTGTGTGGTATATTTAGTTTTTTAAGCAATAAATCAAAAGTGCGTTGGTAAGTGCGAACTAAAAGAGGTTTGTCATTATAGGATATGACATATTCGCATTTGCTATCTTTTTTTATTTGCTTTAGTAATGCAAGTAAGTTTTTGGAAAGTGGAATTTGTCTTGTTGAGTTATGCGTTTTTGGTTTATCAACTATAACGCAATGTTTGCCGTTAACGTAGCCATCGTGGCTAGATTTTTGGACTATCATAGTTTTGTTTACAAAGTCAATGTCTTGCCAAGTAAGGGCAAGCAGTTCGCCAATACGCAAGCCAGTGTAAAAACAAAGTATAATGCCTTTTAGTCTTTGTCTTTTGCTGGATAATATGTAGCTCTCAATCTTTTTTTGCTCTAGGGCAGTAAAACACTCCACTTGTTTTTGGGCAATCTTTGGCAATTTGATATTGTTTAAATTGCACTCGCTAATTAAGCCTAAAGAATACGCTGTTTTGAGTGAGTTTTGTACAACAGACATAATGCAAGCAATGTAACTAGCAGATAAGCCTTGTTTTTTGAGTTTGTTGCCACCTATGGCAAGGTTTGTTATAAACTTTTGCAATAAGATAGGTGTAATCTCGTTAAGTTCATAATTCCCCAAAGCTGGGATAATGTGCAAAGCCATCATATTTTCATATCTAACATAGGTCCGTGGTTTGTTTGAGGTATGAATGTAATTGCTTAGCCATTCAGAAAGCCAATCTTTATATTTCATAATTTTATCTCCTTTCATTAGTTCTAAACGCTTTATTTTGTTAATTACTATTATCAATCAACTATATATATTTTATCAGTACAATTTTAATAAAAAATTGTAAAGGGAAAAGTTTGCACTTTTTGTATGGGTATTGCAAATTATTTTATTGTATTTTACAAGATATTATAAATACAAAAGTGATTATAACAAATTGCTTTTTGATAACAAAATTAACCATTTTATTTTTAAACTTATATAGTTTAATATTATCGGAAGCGGTCCATACACCCCACAAAAAAGCTATTTTGTGGGGACCCCGATAGCACCCGAAAGGGTATTTTGCAGTAGCTGATGGTAATTCAAATAATGTCGGCTTGATTTATCAAGCGAAAAGCGGTAGCTTTTGTTTAAATTTGAGTTCTCTCAAATTTAACGACACATTATTTATATTAAATGGCTAATTTAATTTTGCAATAGATTTATGACATTATTGATTAAAATGTTAGGGTTGTAATTTTTATTGCTATTGACAGATTTTGTTTTGTGTTATATAATAATGATATAGAATATATTTTTAAAATTATTATTGTAAACTATTATTAAATAGATAATTTATGTTAATCAACAAGTTGGTTGGATAAAATATTGGATATTTTGATATTATCGGAACTTATCCATATACCCCACAAAAAAGCTATTTTGTGGGGACCCCGATAGTGACACGTAGTGTCATTTGACATCAGCAATTGTTAATTCAAGCTGGAAGTGCTTGTGATAACAAGCTTTATTGCGACAGCAATATAAAATTTTTGCTTTAGCTAAAATTTACTTCCTATAGTTTATACTAAATTGCTAAATTAATTTTGCAATAGATTTATGACATTATTGATTAAAATGTTAGGGTTGTAATTTTTATTGCTATTGACAGATTTTGTTTTGTGTTATATAATAAAGATATAAAATATAATTTGAAAATTATTGCTTTAATTTAATATTATTGTAACATAGTGTAAAAAAATAAATATTAATAAATAAGCTTGTTGGATAAAATATTGGATATTTTGACAATAAGAAGTTGTGGAATTTATAATTTTAGATTTAAGTAGGGGGGGAGTATGCTTAGTGTTAAAGGTTTAACGAAAGTGTATGAAAATGGAGTGGAAGCTTTAAGAGGGGTGTCTTTTGACACGTCTAATTGCGGAATGATAGCAATAGTGGGCAGTAGCGGTTGCGGTAAGTCAACCTTGCTAAATGTGCTGTCTGGCATTGATGAGAAAAGTGATGGTGAAATTTTTATAAATGGTGAATTGTGTAATCCTAGAGAGTTAAAATCGACATTTGCTACTATTTATCAAGATTATAAATTAATTGAAAATCTTAGTGTTATTGAAAATATTATGATTGCTAAAGAATTGAGTACAAGTGACTATACTATGGAGCAAATTGACGATTTGCTTGCAAAATTGGGTATAGATAAATGTAAAAATGAAAAGGTATTAAGCTTGTCTGGTGGGCAAAAGCAGAGGGTTGCAATTGCAAGAGCAATGATTCAACAGCCTAAGATTATCTTTGCTGATGAACCTACTGGTAATCTTGATAGTAAAAACAGCAAAAACATATTTGGTTTATTGCAAGAGTTGGCAAAAGATATACTTATTATTGTAGTTACTCACGATGTTGAAACTATTAGGAATTATGCTAACAGAATAATTAGGTTGCAAGACGGCTTAATTATTGATGATGAGGAGATTGTTGGGGTAAATGCCCGTGAAATAGAGCAAAAGTCAAGTGCTTACGAAGTTGAGGAAAAGGTAGAGGAAGCTCAAAATGAGGTTGAGGAAAAGTCGGACACTAGCGAGATTGATGAAAAGGTAGAGGAACAACCTAAAAACAATGTGGTTAAAAAGGCTAAAAAAGGCGGGCTGAGTGTAAAGACTGCTATGTCAGTGGCGGTTGCGTTCAATAAAGCAAAGGTAGGTAGACGAATTGCATTTATGGTAATTACAACTGTGCTACTAATGATACTTATGTTTTGCTGTAACTGGGCGTCAATTGACTATGAGAGTATGGTTTGTGCTACATATGACAAGCGAAATGTTGGCAATATGGCTGTATCTAGATATTCAAGGTATGATAAAGTATCAAGAGTAATTGGTAATGGTTCATTTACTACTACAATGCACAACGATTTAACTGAAATATGCCAATATCTTAAAGATAAGAAAGGTATAAGTAGTGCAAAAGTATATACTAATGTAACAGATATTTTTGGAATTGATACAGACTTTACTGGAACAATGACTTATAATATAAATGAGGAGATGCTTAACTTGCAAGATGTAGCATATGGTTATGCGTTTATTGACAAATATATTGTTACAAATGACTTAAAAAGTTTAGGTATTAATTTAATTAAGGGTAGACAGCCAGAAAAATTGGGTGAAGTTGCCATACCTAAAAGCAAATATATATACTTTAATGCGGTAGGCGGATATCGTGACCGTGACACTGGTGAATATGTTGAGGTTAAGGATATTTTTGAGCATAATTTTTATGGCATTAGGATAGTTGGTGTATTTGATGACGGGGTAGTTGTTCCAGATAAGTATGCAAAGCCGATAAGCGAGTTTAAAAGTGATGAGGAACAAGAGGCGTATAATTATGTGACAGAAAAAATCTTGGCACAATCAGTTGTTGTTTCAACTGCTTGGAGTGATGTTTGGGACGCAACAATGTATTTAGAACATCCAGGGTATGCAAGAAGTAGTCAAGGGCAATATGTACATACTACAATGAATGCAGCGGATAGAAAACATAATAATATTGGCGTTGCACCAGCGAATGCATTGACTGCAAATATTACTGGTATTGATAGTGTGGAAAAAGGCAGTGTAGTGATGAGCGAAATTTACGCAAAGTTAATAAAGGTAAATGACGGCGATGATATTGTACTTTCAACGCAACTTGTTAGAGGGGATATAGGTGATTTAAGTGGTGAATATACCATTGATAGAAATATTCGTTCAAATATAAAATTTAAGGTTAAAGTTGATGCTAATTACAAATATAATTCTGGCATTTTATACAATGAAGAAGATTATAAAATGATGATGGGCGGATATGAAAAACCGCAAACAAATAAAATCATTTTTAATATGGATAGTTTAAGTGCTAGTGAGCTTAAGCAATTAAATGCTAAAGCAAAGCATTTGTATGGTGGCAAGAGTTATGATAACTATTATCAATCTAGGTTGGACTTTATTGTTGATGATGGTGGAATGATACCAGGGGAATTTGCTGAAATGCGAATGATTGGCAATTATGTATTTATAGCGGGAAGTCTAATACTTGCGTTTGTTGTTGGTTTGCTAATTTATAACTCTATAAGCGTTATTATAACATCAAAGGCAAATGATTTGCTAATACTTAAGTCACTTGGTGCAAAAAAATTAGACTATTTCAAGATATATGGAATATTTACAATTATACAGCTTGCAATTGAGTTGATTATTGGTATAGGGTTTGGTATAGGAATAGTATTTTTGCTTGATTATCTAATGACTACAGTTATTGGTCAAACGCTAATTTGTCAATTGCCATTAGTACCAATTTCAATTTTGATAACAATTTTGATTGCGTTGGTAGCGGGTATATCAGCATTGACTTTGAATATTTGTAGAATAAGTGACAAAAATCTACGCAAAGCTTTCCAAAAAACAAAAGAATAATATAGTATTGTTTTGGTTAAGCGGGGCGAAGCCACATTTTGCAGTTTGTTAATATTTTTATTTTAATAGAATAGTTAGCTGATAATACTTTACTAATTCAGAATAAAAACTCAAATACATTAAATTGTGTTAATTTAAAATAAAAAACTAAAGCCGAGAGTTGTAGAACTTTCGGCTTTATGGTTTTTAATATGGTTTTTTGAAAGATAAATATATAATTATGATTATTAATTTGATTTTTAATTAATATTTATCCATTAAAATCAATTTAACACCGATTTTTGTTTGGTTTTTATAAAAGGTTAATAGATTATGATTATTTTTCCTTGGTGTAAATTAGTTTACTAAAGTTAATTACTCAATTACATTGCCGTTTTTGTCAAGTTTGGTGCCATCATTGAGAATAACAATATAATCGCCAGTGTTTTCATTCCAATATACATTTTTGCTAATTGATTTCCACTTTGCCATTGTACCATTGAAATTGATTGTTGTAAGGTTAGTGCAACCATCGAACGCCCACCTACCAATGCTAGTCACACTGTCTGAAATAGTTATGCTAGTAAGGTTAGAGCAACCACTGAACACATACTCACCAATACTAGTCACGCTATCTGGAATGGTTATGCTAGTAAGGCTATAGCAACTACGGAACGCAGACTCACCAATGCTGGTTACGGGGATATTTGATAAGTATTTGGAATGACAATTTTAGTAATATCTTTATTTTCTATTCCTATAACAGAATATGATGTATTATCAGAATTTAAAGCATATTTTAAACTTTTTGTGTATTCTACTATATCTATTACAAATTTACAAGTGGAACATTCTTGAAAAATTCCAATTTCATTTGATTTTTGTTCAAAAGTGTGGTTTTGTACATTATTCTTTTTATCGCAACCACTGCAAGCAAACCAGTGGTTTATTGCGTCACTTGAATATGTTTCACTCCAAGTGTGGGTATGTGTTGATGGGGGATTGTTACCACCATTTTCAGCATTACCATTATTATCAGTACCGCCATTATTGTTATTTCCGCCACCATTATTGTTGCTACCATTATCGCTATTGCCACCGCAAGCAACTAGGACAAAAGATAGGCAACAAATTAGCAGAATGGTGAAAATAACAACTAAGATTTTTGATTTTTTCATTGCATTTTACTCCTTAAATTTATTGAATTTTTTATGAACAAAATTAAAGCGTTTTGTTCACCAAATATGTTATTTGATGAACATTTTTGCTTGTGGGGTTGGTTGTTTTTTTTGTGTGAGTGAAAACCTCTGTGTTGGATATTCAGTTGTTAAGCATTAACATAAAAGTGTGTTGGTATCGGATATATCAGCATTGACTTTAAATATTTGTAGGATAAGTGACAAAAATCTATGCAAAGCTTTCCAAAAACAAAAGAATAATAAAGAATAGTATAGTATTCGTTTGGTTAAACGAGTTTGCCATAAAAGTGTTGGAAGCATTATTGCAAGTAATAGTATACATTATAAAATACTTTTGAGAAAATTGTTGGTGTTTTATGTAGAATATTAGATTTACGTAAATTTTGTTAGCAAGAAATCATTATCAAGTATAGTATTGTAAGAGTAAAACTGGCTAGTCTAGGAATGTTACTAGCCAGTTTTTGGCTTAACTTTAGAGTTGTGAGGTGGGGAAAATAAATTTTTTTTGCAAAATTTGTGGCAAAATACTCTAAAACAGGCTAAAATTGGTGTGTTTTGCAAAAATGATACACACGGAAGGGTGGTGGGAGAAAAAATATTGAAAATAGCCCAAAAATGTTTGACATAATAAGGGGAATTGTATATAATGATAAGGCTGTTGTAATGGGATGAAGCGGTAAGTTACTGAAAAATTTACAGATAATTATCGTGGACAATGGTTCGACAATCGGGCGACTAACTCTTTGATAGGCGGTAACGCCTTATTAAAAAGCAACAGTACGACACACACGGTAAAGTGAATATTAATACGAGTTAGGAAAGGGAGGTCATTTAATATGGCAACACAAAAAATCAGAATCAAGCTAAAAGCTTACGACCACAATCTTATTGATGTAGCAGCAGAGAAAATTGTTGACACTATCAAAAGACACAACACAAAGGTATCAGGTCCAATACCTCTACCAACAGAGAAAGAAGTAGTAACTATTATCCGTTCTCCGCACAAATATAAAGATAGCAGAGAGCAATTTGAATTAAGAACACACAAGCGTCTTATTGATATCTTTAACCCAACCGCACAAGCAGTTGACAGCCTAATGAAATTAGATTTGCCAGCTGGCGTAGATATCAATATCAAGCTTTAATAAAAACAGAATAAATATGGAGGTGAACTTTATCAATGAATAAAGCAATCGTCGGAAAGAAAATTGGTATGAGCCAAATATTCAATGAGGATGGCAAAGTTATCCCAGTAACAGTAGTGGAAGCAGGTCCATGTCCCGTTGTGCAAAAGAAAACAGTAGAGAAAGATGGTTATGAGGCAATTCAAGTTGCATATGGAACTATCAACAGCAAGAATGTAAACAAGCCTATCGCAGGTCATTACAAGAAAGCAGGTGTAGAAGCAAAGAGAATTTTGAAAGAGTTCAAATTTGACAACTGTGCAGCTTTCGAAATCGGTCAAGAGATTAAGGCTGATATATTTGCAGTAGGAGACAAAGTAGATGTTTCTGGTATCTCTAAAGGTAAAGGCTTTAGTGGTACAATCAAAAGACACAATTTCCACATTGGTCCTATGGCACACGGTTCAGGATATCACAGAGGTGTTGGTTCTATGGGTTCTTGTTCTAGCCCATCAAGGGTTTTCAAAAACAAGAAAATGCCAGGTCAATATGGTAATACAAAATGCACAGTTCAAAACTTGCAAATTGTAAAAGTAGATGCAGAGCGTAATATTTTGCTAGTTAAGGGTGCTATCCCAGGAGCTAAGGGCGGAATTGTTATCGTTAAGCAAACTTGCAAAGGTTAATGGAGGGCTTAAGAATGAAAATGAATGTATTAGATGCCACAGGTAAAAAGGCTGGCACAATCGAATTAAACTCTGCAGTATTTGAGCAAGAGTACAATGAGGCTCTTATCCATCAAGTTGTTGTAGCTCAACTAG
>CAJTZR010000089.1 GCA_910584035.1 uncultured Christensenella sp.
ACTACTAATCATTTGACATTGATAATCAAGCCTAATTCACCATATATCTTTATTTTTTGATATTTTATTTATCAGTTTTTTTGCATTTTAATTATATATTATTTTTATTTATAATTCTTAATAAAACAATTAAAAAAAAGCAATCTTTTCAAAAAATGTATACAAAAATTTAATTTGTAAATAATTGCCATATGCGGAGGTAATTATGATATACATTATTGTAGGACTATTGATTCTTGTGGTTGTATTTGGATATATGGCTTTCAAGCTAAGATTTAATCACAAATTAATCAGCAAAATGAGTGAGGACGACTTAAAAATCAACACTGCGAACTTAGCAGAGAAGTTACGCAGCCCAAAGCCTTATGGTGCAAGTCCTCAAATTATTTCTATAAGCAAAAAGATTGATAAGATTTATAAATTAATTTCCAAAAAAATTGCCAACGATGAAGAAATTTATCAATATGAAAAATTAATTTATGAAAACTATCATAACATAATGTCACGTTTTAATAATAAAAACTATAAATACTTTGCCATACTTCCGCATAATTATGGCAAAGTACGAATTATATTGATTGCTGAATATATTATTTCAAGCACTGATTGTAAAATTAATAAAGAGAATATAAAAGCAATCATAGATAAATTTAATGAATATACTCCTTTATCGTCTGACGAAATTGCAGCGTTGCCGTCTGCTATATTGTATGCTTTAGTATGTAAAATTGCAGAGATTGGACGAAAATCAAAATCGCTAAAACATTATGAAAACATTGCAAAATTTGATAAATTTGACAAAGATTTAGCAGAAGTAAGCGATTATTTATACTTTAGAAGCAAATTTGGAAAGCTAAATAATGATAAGAAAATAATTGAAAACTATAGTGCTAATTTAGACAATATTGAGTATATTTTTACTGAAAAGTTAGCAAATGACTTTGATATTATTGCAAATATTATTTGTTCATTGAATTTTATCAAAAAAGATTTAGACGGCGTATACTTGCTTTCAATCAATCATACAAATAAATTACTTGAAAAAGATGATTTGTACAAAAGTATGGATATTGCAAGCAAATTAGATTATTTAAATATCATTGAGGAAGTAAGCAATAAACATAAAATTGAAGAACAACACACTGTACAAAAGCTTTTTGAACTTCAAGAAGCTACTGGTGAGCATTTTGGTAAATTTTTATTTGAAGAAAATGAAACTTTAAAGCATTATATCAAAAATAATGTTATTTTAACATATAAAAAAGGCACAAAAATTAAAGAGATTTACTTTATATTAGCAGTATGGGGACTAACACTTGGTGTTACTGGAATTTTTGGTTTTTTAACCTCTGTAAACATTCCTTTAATGATAGTAACTCTTATTATTTCACCATTCTTTTTACTGCCACTTATAAACAATTTAGCAATTAGCTTTTTATCTGTAACTTTAAAACAAAAACCTACGCCAAAGCTTGATTTAAAAGAACTGCCAGACAGTGCAAAAACTTTGGTTATTGTGCCAATTTATATTGCAAGCCAAGATGATGCAGACAAAGCAGCAAACAAAATTAAAGAACTAGAAATATCTAATAAAGGAAAAAATATAGAATTCGCATTGCTTGTAGATTATAAAAAGTCTAATAAAGAAGTAGAGGAAAGTGATGAGCAATTAAACAAAAGATTTTGGGGAAAGTTTGCAAGCTATGAGGACATTAATGTATTTGTAAGACGCAGAGTAAAACAAGGCAAACACTATACTGGTTTTGAGCGTAAACGTGGTGCAATACTTGATTTATGCGAGCTTTTAATGACTAATGACAATAGCAAATTCTCCTATATAATGCGTAAAAATATTCAAAAACCAACCTTTATTGCCACTCTTGATGACGATAATTGTTTAATACCAAATACAATTTTAAATAGTGTTTGTAGAATGATTCACCCATTAAACAAACAATATGATTTAATGACTTTTAAAACAAAATACGATTTATATTCAATGAACACAATTTACGGCAAAAAATACAATTTTAGCTGTGGATATTCACGTTATTTGCCAACTAATTCATTCTATTACAACTATTTTGGTAAAGGTATTTTTTGTGGGAAAGGCATATTTAGATTAGAACCTTTTTATGCAAAATTACAAAATTTATTCCCACAAAACAGAATACTAAGCCACGATATAATTGAGGGAAGCGTACTAAAAACTGGTGAGCTACCAGAGGTTGCTTTTGAAAACGCACCAAACTCTATACCATCAGAACTAGCAAGACACAATAGATGGTTTAAGGGCGATTTATTGCTTGGCGGGTTTATTAAAAACAAAATTAAAAATGACGATAAGCAAGTAAAAAATTTAAATAAGCCACCTATATATAACCATATAATTTTATTAAATATTATTAGTGGTTTTTCTAAATTGACATTATTAATGTCATTGCTAGCAACAATGCTTACAGGTAATTTATTTAATTTTGTACCATTTTTAATTGGATTTTGTACTGAATATTTTATCAGATTATTGATTACGATTGATGGAACTAGGCACAATATTAGACCTATTTTTGTAGTAAAAAAATTATTAGGAACATTACTTGATATGGTGGTATCATTTTTTATATTGCCATTGTATGCTATAAATAATATTTTAGTTGCTTTAGATACACTAATATGTTTGATTTTACCAAAAACAAATAGGCTAACTTGGACAACATTCAGTCAAACACAAGCCAAAAACAGCTTTAATAATTATTGCAAATTTATTCTACCACCAAGTTTAGTAATGCTTGCTTTAAGTATTATATTTATCAGCAATGTTTATGTTGTAGGATATTGTGCTATTTTTATCGCACTTGCACTTTGTTTATATGCAACTTCTTTAAAAGAGGTTGAGGAAGAAACAATCACTAAAGGTGAAAAAGAATTTTTACTTGAAGCAGCAAAACGCACTTATAAATATTTTGAAATTCAAAATAGTAATGATTTGGTTACAGATAATATACAAATTCGCCCGTTTGGCGGAAAGTCTGCTTACACATCACCAACAAATCTTGGATTTTCACTTCTAAGTGAGATATGTGCTTTTGAGCTTGGAATAATTGACAAATCTACCGCCGAACGCAAATTAATTTGCAAGTTAAACACACTTAAGGGGCTAGAAAAATACAATGGCAACTTTTACAACTGGTATAATGTTGAGGACAAAACACCAGCATATCCATTTTATATATCTTCTGTAGATAACGGCAATATGCTTGCGTGTCTAATTGTTGCACGTCAGTTTATTATAAAAAACTCTATTTATGGTGTAGATATTGTTACAAAATTAATAAATGAAATAAATTTGGATGAGTTACTTGACAAGCAAAAAAATCTATTCCACATTGGATACAATGTTCGCACACAAAGTTTTGATAACTATTACGATTTAATGGCAAGCGAAGCTAGAATTTTGTACTATTTGTATTCCGCATTTTACCAAAATGCAACTCCGTGGGATAATTTATCTAGAGATTGTGTTGGCTTTGGCGGAAACACTTTGGTATCTTGGTCAGGAACAATGTTTGAATATTTATTACCAAACATATTTATTAGAGCACCAAAAAATTCTTTGCTTTATCAAACTGAAAATAATATTGTAAAGCTTGCTATTCAAAATAAATGCAATAATTTATGGGGTATATCTGAAAGTGGATACTATAAATTTGACGATAATTTAAAATATCAATATTATTCTTTTGGTATGAGAGAACTTGCCATAAGAAATAGTAAAAACAGATGCGTCATTGCACCATATGCAAGTGCTTTAGCATTGCGTATCAATGCAAAAGAAAGCGTTAAAAACTTAATTAATATTAAAAAGGAATGTGGTTTTGGAGAATATGGTTTTTATGAAGCGATTGATATAACTTCAAGAAAACACATTATTTACCAATATATGAGCCATCATCAAGGAATGATTTTAGCAAGCATTACCAACGCAATTTGTGGCAACAATATTTCCGCTTACTTTGAGAGCGACCCTCAAATCAATGCTAGCAAAATTCTCCTAAGCGAAAAGACAATTCAAGAGAGAAGTTTTAAAAAGCCAAAAGAAGACTTTATATATGATAAATTTGAAAAGACAAATTATCATTCAGACGATAAAAATGCTTTTGGTATATTGACTAACGGCAAGTATACAAGCTACTTTAACAGCTTTGGTGATAACTTAAGTTGCATTTATAATACCAATATAGTTAAGTATCACCACACTTTTGATGACTTTGGTTTAAAAAATGAAATTTATGATTCTAACAATGACGAAAAAGTCGGATATTATCCAGAATTAGAGGCAACAAACGATTACGCATTCAGCATAGATGCCGAAAAAGTTATGTATGCAAATAAAACTCGTGGTCTTGTAGAAGAAATTTATATTCCAAATTGTCTAAATGGTGAGGTTAGAAAATTTGACATTAATTGTAGCGACTTTGACAATATAAATGTACGTGGATATGGTAATATATCTTTATTAAATGAAGACGACTATATTGCTCATCCAGCTTTTAAAGATATGTTTATAACAACAAGTAAATATGATGACCATACCATTATTTATAGACGAAAAGGCGAAACTAAAAAGTTTGTTGCAATCAAAATAATTGGTTTGGATAATATTGTATTTGAAACGAATAAAAGTAATTGTTATGATATAAATACTAGCAAAATAACTTTCAATGAAAAGGAATTTGATAATTCTTTTGGTGATGTTGTTTATCCATTTTTCACTTATAATTGTAATGTTAACACTTCAAAAATGGATAATTTTGAGTATTATCAAGTATTGATATACTCTGAAAGCTATAGCGAACTTACAAACAAACTTGCACAAATTAACGATAAAAAAGCAGTGTACAATCTAATTTATTCAGCAAAATTACCAACATTATCGGCTATTCGAAAAATTTTTGCTGGCAATAATAGTTATGATTTCTTGACAAAACTTGCTACAAAACTAAAATACGGCAGTTATAGTGAAGCAAGTTTGGAACACAAGCAAAATCCAGAAATCGTTCAAGTTTTGCATAAAAATGGAATTAATATTGAGGAAAATATTATTTATCTAAACACTTTAGATGTAACGCTATTTAATTTGCTTTTAAAATCTTTGAGAATACTAAAACCGCTTTGTGGTGATTATACAATATTCTGTAAAGGGGAGCTTAGTGGAAACTTTAAACAAATTCGTGAACAATTTTGGGATATAAAAGTTATATTTAGCAAAGAAAATGACGTTTGTGAAAGTGCAAGGTCAGTAGCTTTCACAATAATAAATAGCGAAATAATTATTGGCAATATAATTAAAAAGCAAAATAAAATTCCTATTACAACTGGCGATAGTATGCCTTTGCCACAATTTGATATTGTAGACACTTATGGTGGATTTGAAGGGAAAAATTATATTCTAACAAAACCAACTAAAAAACCTTTTTCCAATGTAATTGCGGGAAAATATGGTGGATTTGTTGCCACAAATAATGGTGAGGGCTTTACCTATTTTGGAAACTCACGCAATGACAAAATAACTGAATGGCGTGGAGAAGCATATGACAAAATAGAAAGTGAGCAATTAATATTATATATTGACAATAAAATAATTAAGCTAAATAATTTTATTAGTGGTGGCTTTGTAAAATATGGACAAGGTTTTATTGACTATGTATTTTCAGCATATGGAATACAAGCAAACTGTATGGAAAGCATTGTTGACGATGGCAAAAGTAAAGTTTATATAGTAAATATAAAAAATACAAACAACTATTCAAAAAGTGCCAAACTTGATTTAACTTTAAAAGTCGCTTTGGGAGTGAATAGAGAAAAGAAAAATATTGCAATTAATAATGAAAACAATGTAACAACTATAACAAATTGCAAAAATGGTAAAAATGCTTTTATATCAATTATAAATAGTGAATTTACTAGCAAAATTGAAGTTAATAGCATTGTTCACAACCAAACTAGCTTTGATTTATCTGCAAATGAAAATAAAATTATTTATATTGTAGTATCTTGCGATAATGATTTAATCAAGGGGTATACTGAGGAAAATATTGCAGATAAAATCAAACAAACGCTTGACAATTTTGATTCACTAAACAAAATTAAAATCAAAACAGATATACCAGAACTTGATAGTTTGTTTAATAACTGGCTAATGTATCAAACATTTTCTGCACGACTTGCAAGTAAATGTGGTTATTATCAAGTTGGCGGTGCTATCGGATTCCGTGACCAGTTACAAGATTGTTTGGCATATATGTATAGCAATCCAGAATATGCTAAAAATCACATTTTGAAAAGTGCGGAAAGACAATTTATTGAAGGTGACGTATTGCATTGGTGGCACGGATATGCAGAAGGCGTACGCACAAAAATAAGTGACGATAAATTGTTTTTACCATATGTAACTGCGGAATATATAAACTTTACTGGTGATAAAGATATTTTAAATATTGACGTGTCTTATTTAAAAAGTGAAGAAATTCCTAATGGTCAAAGAGATTTATATAAGGCGTTTGAAAAATCAGATATTAGCGAAAACTTATACAATCACTGCATAAAAGCCTTTAAAAATGCTTTAAAATTTGGCAAAAATGACTTACTTCTAATTGGTGAGGGTGATTGGAATGATGCACTAAATAATATTGGTAATGACACCGATGGTGAAAGCGTATGGTTAAGTATGTTCTGTTACTTTGCTATAAAACAATTTTATGTTTTTGCTACAAGAAGTGATAAAAATTATTTTGATAAGGCTTTAAATCATTTAAAGATAGGTATTGAAAAAGCTTGGAATGGCAACTGGTATAATAGGGCATTTACAAAAGACGGCGAGTGGCTTGGTAATGAGGATTGCAATAATTGCAAAATAGACCTAATAAGTCAAGCATTTGCAGCTATAAGCGGTGTAGCAGACGATGAAAAAGCAAAACACGCATTAGTTTTTTCAGCAACACTTGAGGATAAGGAAAAATGTTTAGTTAAATTGCTTTCACCACCATTTGACGATAAGAAGAATTATGGATATATTTCAAATTATCCCGAGGGTGTAAGGGAAAATGGCGGACAATATACACACGCTGTTGTTTGGTATATAAAAGCTCTTGCAAAATATGATATTGATAAAGCAGTAGATATTTTAAAAATGGTTAATCCAATTAATATATCAAAAGTTAGCAATAATTACAAAAATGAACCTTTCGTTTTAAGTGCAGATGTATATCTCACTGGCGAGGGCGGTTGGAGTTGGTATACTGGTAGTTGTTCTTGGTTTTACAAAGTTATATTAAATGACATTTTAGGTATAAACTTTGAAAGTAGCAAAATTATAATAAAACCTTGCACAGCAATTCAAGACTATACAATTAAATTAGAGTTTGAAAAGTATACAGCTCAAATAAGTATCACAAAAACTGGTACACCAAAGTTTACAATTAACAATAATGCAACAACTTTGACAGATGATAAATATATTGTAAAAATAGATAATAAAATCAATGAGTATAATATACAAATTGAATACTAATTTAAAATTTGTTTTATTGCAAATTAAAATTAGATTTTAATATTGTTATCATTTTAGTTATTAAATGGGGTTAAATAGTTGTAATTTAAAGATGTTTCTTTCAAATAAAAGCAGTGGAACACTTGCATTGATAAAACAAATGCAACTCAAATAATTTTTAGTAAAACCACCTAACAAAATAAAAATAAGCAAGTTAATCTTGCTTATTTTTATTTTATTTAGTATTTAATAAGTTATAGTTATCAATTGAACTTTTATTACAATTTAATAAAATTGTATAACTTTATCTTTGCTTTAACAATCAAACAATTAAATGTTAGAACTTGTAAATAGCTAACAAAAATATAAAACGTTCAAATTATTTATCTTGCTATTTCAATAAAATAGTCATAATGTTTAAATATATGTGGTTTTTGCAAAATAACTCTAATAACATCGCCACTACAAATTACACTTTTTATAAATACCTTTTCACCATTTTCCATTGCATAAATATTA
>CAJTZR010000090.1 GCA_910584035.1 uncultured Christensenella sp.
TTGCGACAAACTCAGATTCTCAACTATTATGGGAAGCAGCTTGTGGTAGACTAGACATAGCAGATTTTATTTGATGAATAAAATATAAACAAACTAAATTATAGATTTAATTTTATAAAAAATCTAAAATATAAAGATATTAAACAAACAAGATACCAACTGGTATCTTGTTGTTATTTTGTTATATGTTAATAACTTGATAATATGAAAGATTACATTAAAACTATTACAATGCTCAAAAAAGCTATGAAAATCGGTATTAAATTGTATATTTTGTTACATTATGTTAAATATAAAGTGTAATATTTGGATTTTTTGTGTTTGACAATAAGTTTAAAATATGATATTATAACATTGATATATAAATCTGTGGGAGGATTATATGGGGAGTTTTAATGAGTTTGTGAAAAAGAATAAAGTTACCATTATTATTGCAATGGTTGCTATAGTTGTTGTGATTGGTCTTGCAATTGGTATACCTTGTGGTGTATTGTTTGCACAGAAAAAAGGCACACCTAGTACTTACACTTATGATAAAACAAAAGATTTTGATGTAACCAATGATGGCTATGTATTAACTATTGCTGATGATAAAGATTTTAAAGTAATGAATATTGCGGATTTGCAAGTTTCAGAGTTATACACAGCGTCAAGGAATAAGCAAAATTATGAATTAGTTAAACAAATGGTTGAGGCGGAAAAGCCTGATTTATTGACTTTTACTGGTGATAATTTTTGGCTTTATAATGCTAAAGCTGCTACTAAAAAGTTTATAAAAAACATAGATAGTTTAAATGTGCCTTGGGCACCAGTGTTTGGTAATCACGAGCCAGAAACAGAGGTTGACACTAATTGGATGATGGAACAATTTTTGACTGCCAAAAACTGCATATTTAATTATGGCGAAAATAAAAACAGAATGGCTGATTTGGCAAAAGGTCCTATTAATATTGCTGGTGTTGGAAACTATGTAATTAATATAAAGAATTCCTCTGGCAGTATAATAAATACAATTATTATGATGGATTCACATTCTAATAATGGAAATCAACATCACGAATATTTTAACAATCCAAGCGTTGGTGAGGATATAAACGGTCTTGAAGGTTGGTTTACCAATGGAGGATATTTATATCGCTCTTATACACAAGAGGAACTTGAAAAAGACAATACTTTAACTGGAACTAAAGCGGTTGGTACAAACTATGATTACATAAAACAAAGTCAGATTGATTGGTATGAGTGGGTTATAAAGGGAATTGAAAAGGTGAATGGTGGTGTTGTTAATTCTGAATTATTTTTCCATATTCCATTGCCAGAATTTAATATTGCTTATGCTTTATATGAAAAAACTTTGCCAGAAAATTATAATGGTAGAGATGTTATAAATGGTAATTTTGGTTTGAATAGGGAAAATGTTTGCTCACCTTACTATAATAGTGGATTCTTTGATAAAATTACTGCTCTTGGTAGTACTAAAGATATTATAGTTGGTCACGACCACGTAAATAATTCTTCAATTGTATATGAGGGAGTTAGATTGACTTATGGCTTAAAAACGGGTAATGGCTGTTATTGGGATGAATCTGGTGAGGTTAGCGGTTGTACTATTATTGCTATTGATAAACAAGGAACTACAAGTACAGAACATAAATATTATCCATTTGCAAAAAAATAAAAATGAAATCAACTTGCAAAAATAAAAATAATTGTATAAAATATATCTAGCTTTTATTTTTTGTTTGCTTTGGTAAATAAAATAAATATGGATAGTGTTTTTTCTGTTAAAAAATTTATATAAAATGTTTAGGAGTTTAAAATTGCAAGTTAACAAAGCTTTTTAATAATTTACTTTAAAAAATTAACTAATAAAACAAATAAAGTCGGTGTTACCGACTTTATTTTGTTTAATATCAATTTATTTAAGTTAAGTTATGTAAGAAAATTAATTTGCTAAAATTAGTTTTTCTCAACAGCTGCCATAATTTCAGCTGCTTTGCCGTTACAACCAAGTACGTTAACAAGTTTGTGACGAACGATTTCCTTAATGTTAGCTCTTGCATCACCAAGATATTGACGAGGGTCAAAATGCTCTGGATGCTCATTGAAATGCTTACGGATAGCTGCAGTGCAAGCTAGTCTTAAGTCAGAGTCAATGTTGATTTTGCAAACAGCCATTGAAGCTGCTTGACGTAGCATTTCTTCTGGAATACCGATAGCATCTGGCATTTTACCACCATTCTCGTTAATTGTTTTAACGAATTGTTGTGGAACTGATGATGCACCGTGTAGTACGATAGGGAAGTTAGGAAGTCTTTTCTCAACTTCTTCCAAAATGTCAAACTTAAGTTGTGGCTTTTGACCTGGTTTGAATTTGTAAGCACCGTGGCTAGTACCGATAGCGATAGCTAAGCTGTCAACACCAGTCTTAGTAACAAACTCCTCAACCTCTTCTGGACGAGTGTAAGAAGCATCTTCTGCACTTACGTTTACAGCGTCCTCAATACCTGCAAGTCTACCAAGCTCAGCCTCTACAACAACGCCTCTTTCGTGAGCGTAGTCAGCAACTTTTTTAGCAAGCTCAATATTTTTCTCAAATGGATGATGAGAACCATCAATCATTACTGATGTGAAACCATTGTCAATACAATCTTTGCAAAGCTCGAAAGTGTCACCATGGTCTAAGTGTAAGCAGATTGGTAGATTACTGTCAATTACAGCAGCTTCAACCATTTTGCGTAGATAAGTAGCATTAGCATACTTACGAGCACCTGCTGAAACTTGCAAAATAAGTGGAGCTTTCTCCTCTTTAGCGGCATCAACGATACCTTGAATAATTTCCATGTTGTTTACATTAAAAGCACCAATAGCGTATTTGCCTTCATATGCTTTTTTGAACATTTCTTTACTAGTAATTAGTGGCATAGTAAAAAATCCTCCAATTGTTTTTTATTAATGTATATATAATAACACAATTTAATTTATATTTCAACACTTTTACAATAATTTTATTTTTCAATAGAATATTTTTTTCAAATTTATCTTTTTTTGTAAATTTAATAACCAAAATAGCTAAAATTACATTTACTTTTAAACTTAGTTATGTTATACTTTGTATGATATAACTTGTAAGTATATGTAACAAATTTTTTATTTTGCAATAAAATAGTAGTAAAGTTTTCCCAGAGGTTATAATGGCTAATAAGAAAGGTAATAAAAAAAGTAAAGATATTGATATAAAAGCCACTAAAAAAGGTGTAAGAGTTAAGGCAAAAGGTGGAAAAGCTACAACTATAAGTTACAGCTCTAAGCTGTTTATTAGTATTGCTGTCGTTGTTTTGCTTGTAGTGACTGCTGTACTAATATTCCGTTTTGGCTTCCCAACACAATGGAATGATTTTATTTCTAAATTCAAACCTAATGGTGTAGAAGGTAACCCTGATGGTGATTTGGCAGTACACTTTTTAGACGTTGGTCAAGGTGACTGCATTATTATCCAATTGCCAGACGGCAAAAATGCGATTATTGACGCTGGTGGCGATTCAAAGAATACAACTAATGAGCGTTGTGAAGACAGAATACTAAATAATATAAATGAGTTGAAAATAACAACTTTTGAATATATGTTCCTATCTCATACAGACGCTGACCACGTAGATTATATGGATAGCGTATTGGAAAATTATGATGTTAAAAACATATATCGACCTGCTTTTAACAGCACTTTGGAACGTGATAAAAATGTTAATCCTCAATATGGAACAATAGAGACGGTTACATACAATAATTTTATTAAAGCGGTTGAGAATGAAGTAAAAGAAATTGGTGCTAAAGTTATTTTGAATATTGGAAAGCTTGACCCAATTGTAGGTGAGGGATATCGGTTTGACATTTATGGTGTCGCTGAGGAATGGTATCGTATGGACAAAGTTGGCACTGAGGGACAAATCGATGCTAAGGAAAGAAATAAAATTTCACCAATGATATTGTTATCATATAATGGTGAAAATAATATAAGACGCATTATGTTTACTGGTGATGCAGAGGGCAAAGGCGGTAATGGTGGCGAAGGTTTATTTTTAAATGGATATAAAGATAACATTGATATTGATTTATTAAAGGTCGGTCATCACGGCAGTAGTTCATCTGCAAGTGAAGACTTTTTAGATAGACTAGACCCAGAATATGCTGTAATTAGTGTAGGTGTAGAAAATAATCACGGACATCCTAACCAAAATTGCTTAGATAGACTTGCAAATTATAGTAACGGTAAAGGTCAAAAAGGCATTCAAGTTTATATGACTAAGGAATGTGGCGATATAATTTTTAGAGTCAATAAAAAAGGTATTATGACTTTTGATACTGACATTGATAGGGTAGCAGTATGAAAAGGAATATCGTAATTGTTGGTGATAACGAACTTATCAATAAAAATGTTGGTGGGGAACTAGCTATTAACTTAGAGTTGAACTTTTTAGACTTTGACGAATATTGCGAATATATAAATTGCGTAAAACGTGAGCAAGTTTGGAAAGAGTTTGGTAAGCGAAAATTTAACGAATTGCAAAAAGAGGCTCTGCCACATATGCAAGACTTTTGCGATAGCGTAATTGGTTTTGACGGGAAATGTTCTAGAATTCCGCAAGTATACAAATTGCTTGGTGACACTGCATATATAATATGTATTGCTGATACTAATAAAGAAAAATATCAAAAATATACAGATATTTGGGTAAATTTAGGCAATAAACAAATAAAAAATATCACAAATGAAATAATGAAAAAACTAGGAGAAATATAATGGCAAAGTTTGATATAGAATTAGTTGGTAAAGTTGGGTCAATGGCACTGATTAATAAGGAATACAATGATATTAACTACAATGTAATCGCTAGACTTTCAAAGGAATTAAAACCAGGATATATTTGGGTAACTTCTGGTGCTGCGGAAATTGGTAGACTTGACTTTATAAAAAGAAATGGCTACGAACTTGAGGGTGATAGCTCTGAAGTTAAAACAGACTATTCAGCTCAAGGTCAGTCTATTTTAATGAGTAATTATAGACAATATATGGATAGTAGATTTTCATTAAGACAAATTTTAGTTGAACATCAACATTTTAACAATGAAATTAAGCGTGAGTATTTGAAAAATTTGCTATTGCGTTGTCCAAAACAAAATGCAATACCTATTATCAACTATAACGACCCTCTATCTACTGAAGAGATTATTAAAATGGAATTAATTCAACTAGGCAATAGCGAAAACTATGTTCACGGCATTGACAATGACGAAACTGCAAGCCAAATCGCTTGCCTAGTAAAATCTAAGCAACTTTTGATTTTGACTAGTGTTGATGGCATTTATAGTGATGTGAACGACAAAGATTCACTTGTTCAATTTATTAGTGGTAGCACAACTGATGAGGTTGTACAAAATATTGAGGAGTATCAAAAAGCGTGCTATGGTGCAAGCAGAAAAGGTGCAGGTGGTGCAAAGGCAAAATTAGAGTACATTAAAGACCCTATTATGAATGGCACTGAGGTTATCATTGCAAATAGCAAATATAGATTAAAAGATATTTTAAGTGGAACAGCTCCAAGCACTAAAATTGGTGTTGACTTAATTAAGAAATAATAATTTTTAATCATTTTATACATAATAATGCTATTAGTTAATTATAATTTGTGAGGGTATATGAATTTTGATATTGTGATAATCGGTGGCGGTCCAGCGGGATTGACAGCTGGAATTTATGCTGTGCGAGCTGGATTTAAAGTAGCCATTGTGGAAAAACAATTTGCTGGCGGTCAAATTGCCAATACTGAAAGCGTGGATAATTATCCAGCTTTATTTGGTATAAGCGGTGTTGATTTGGCAATGAAAATGTTAGAACATACTGAAAAACTTGGTGTAACAATGATTTATGATAGCGTTGTTGGAACAAAACTATCTTGCAAAGAAAAAATTGTTTCTACTCAAAATAATGGCAATCTTATAGCTAAAGCCGTTATAATTTGTGCTGGTGCAACGCCTCGTAAACTTGGTGTTCCTAATGAGGATAAGTTTGTTGGTAGAGGCGTTTCATATTGTGCGGTATGTGATGGTGCGTTTTATAAAAATAAAAAAGTTGTGGTAGTTGGTGGTGGAAATACTGCGGTAAGTGATTGCTTATATTTAACTAAGTTCGCTAGTGAGGTGCATTTAGTGCATAGGCGTGATAAGTTACGTGCAAGCAAGTCTGATAGCGATAAATTGACAAATAGCGGTGTGATTATCCATTATAATAATGTTATAAGCAACATAATAGGCGAGGATAAAATCATCGGAGTTACATTGCAAAACACTTTGGATAATAGCGTAACAGATATAAATGTTGACGGCGTCTTTGTTGCAGTGGGGCAGATACCTAGTAGCAATGATATTGCTCAAGAGGTTGAACGTGACGAGTATGGTTACTTTGTAGCTGACGAAAATACTTGCACAAATATTCAAGGCGTTTTTGTTGCGGGGGATGTAAGACGTAAAAAAGTAAGACAAGTAATAACAGCTTGCAGTGATGGTGCTATTGCAGCGGAACTTGCTAACGAATATATCACAAATCTTGAATAAATAGCATAATAAATAGTAAGAACTATGTTTTAATATGCCAAAAAACTTAAGCACAAATCTTTTGGTAGATTAAAATAATAGTTAAAAAATCAATTAAATAATTGCTGTTTTTAATTAAAAATAATTACTCATTTTTATTATAAATTGTGTAATTATAAAGCGAATTAAAATAAACAAAAAATTTTAATACAAAAAATAGTAATAATTTAATGTTGATTTTCATATTATAATAGCGAAATAAGAGTTTTTTGATAATAATTTATCGGAAATAAAATAATTTACACAATCTTTACAATAAATGGGTGTAAATTGTTTGACAAAAAATAATTATTTTGATATTATATAACCACGATAAAGGTGCTGCGGTACCTCGTGATTAATTAGCTCATAATTTTCCCCCTTATCATATGTCGGCTTGCTTGTAATGTACGAGTAAGCCGACATTACCTTTTATTTGTTTTGTAGGTAAAATTTTGCAGTTAAACATATTATAATAAAAACTATGTGTAGTTTAAATATGAGATAGCTAAAATAAAATAAGCTATCGTTTTTTATTCATATATCAAGTATCTAAAATGAGAAGTAAATTTTAAATTGATTTATAGCTTTTTTAATACAATATGCCTTACTTGTATTAAAATATTTTTGTTAACGCAAAACGCTTGCTAACACTTGCTATTGCAAGTATTTATTGTATTAATTAACATCAATTACTGCAAAATACCATTTCGGGTGTTTATCGTGGTTCCCACAAAGTAACTTTTTTGTGGGGGTGTATGAACGTCTCCAATAATATAAGCTATAAGTAATAAATTTTAACTTGCGTAATATCTAATATTGTTATTGCAAAAACTTAATATTTAATTATTCATAGCTTGAATTAATGATAAATACTACAATTACCACTACTACAAACTATTGGTGTTCCTACAAATAAATTTTGTGGGTATATGGATAATTACTAATAATACAGAGTAGTGGATAATAATTTAAACAAAAATAAATTCAGCCATTTAGTGGCTTGAAAGATAAAAAATTTATTGATAAAAACTACAAGGCAAAATGAAAATTTTTGCCTTGTTGAGTTTTTTGTAAAGTCGTAATTTTGCAAAAAGTCGATTTTTTGAAAATACCCACCGAAAATCGGGGGTATTTTTTGATAAATTAGCTAAATTATGTAAAATGGTGATACATAAAATACATATATCTATGTACATATTATATGAATATT
>CAJTZR010000091.1 GCA_910584035.1 uncultured Christensenella sp.
TCGGCTATGTTTTTGTAAAGCTAAAGTCAATTTAATGTTATCATTTTACAAATTGTTTAGCTTATACTTGACAAATGTATATATTTAATTAGATAATATTCATATAATATGTACATAGATATATGTATTCTATGTACCCTCAATTTACAAAATTTAGCTAAATTACTCAAAAATACCCCCGATTTTCGGTGGGTATTTTTAAAAAATCGACTTTTTACAAAATTACGACTTTACAAAAAACACAACACCCTAGTTTTTTACTTTTAGGATGTTGCAATTGTTATTTAGTTTTATAATATTTGAGCAACAACTTGGCTAAAAAGATTTGTTACAAAGTGTCGTCCTCAAAGTCCTCGTCCTCATCTTCGTCAAGGTCATCGTCAAAGTCGTCAAGGTCTTGTAAACTTTCCACTTCCTCAAAGTCTTTTTCCAACTCGTCCTCTACAGAATCTTCATCGCTATCATACTCGTCAGATTCGTCATCTTTTCCGTCAAACTCATCGTCAACAATATCAATAAAGTCTGCTTCATTTCCAAAGCCGTCATCATCGTCAAATGAATCGATTTCCTCTTCTTCCCATTCCTTTTCTTCCATTGCTGATAGAGATGTCAAGTCTTCGTCTTCCTCACTTTCAACTTTTACATCCTCATCCCAATCGCTTTGCATTTTTTGCAAACAAGCTGAGCAGTATTTTTCGCCTGACTCCACATAATTTTGTTTGCATTTTGGGCATATCATTTCTTCATCTTCATCAATGTGAGTATCTATTCCTTTAAGTTCCGCTTTGCAAACTTCGCAGTAATCTTCCTCTTCCAAAATATAATTAAGTTCGCATCTAGGACATTTTTTGTATCTTGGCATGTTATCCCCCCTTTGTTATGCTTTATTGCAATATATTATATCACTATTTAATAAATGTCAATACTTTTTTGAAAAATTTTTGTATTTTTTACAAATTCTTAAATTATTTTTGCCAAAAATTAATATTTTACTACTATTTATACTAAATTTTAAATATTTTGCTAAATTAATTGTATTGATTAGACTATTTTTCTCTTAATTGTTCTAACGTTCCCAAAACAATTAATACATATCACTACAAATATACTACATTTATTATTTTTATGTGCGAATATTTTGCAATTATGAATATATTTTTTAAAAAATCAAAAACTTGTTATTGTGGCATCATATACACATCTGGAACTACATTCATAATAACAGCCATAAGTGGCAATGTCAGTACGCTTAACAATGTTCCAAGCAAAACAAGATTTGCAGCCGTCTTTTGTCCCTTGCCAAGCATTTCCGCAAAATTTAATGTAATACTTGCAACTGGCGTAGCTGCTAATATGAACAATGACTGACGGATATAAAAATCTATTGGTATAAACCAAACCAATAGCATTGCAAGCATTGGCATAATTAGCTGTTTAACACCTACTATAGCATACTGGAATGGTGAACAAAACATTTCCTTAAACGTAATTGTTGCAAGACGCATTCCTAAAATTAGCATACATAGAGGCGTTGTCATTTTACCAAGCAACTCTACGCAAACAAAAACCTCTTGAGGCAATTCCACACCACAAATAAATAGCGGTAAACCAATTACTAACCCTAACATTGCTGGGTTGATAAACGCTTTTTTAGCACTTATAAACTTTCTATCACCACTTATCAAATAAGAGGCAAACGTCCAACCAATCAAATTAAGTCCTAACAAGAACATTACGGACAGAACTACAGCATTATTTCTAACAGCTTCTGGCATTATAGCTTGCAAAAGTGGTACCCCCATAAAACCACAATTGCCAAAAGCAGTAGCTACTGTAGCAACACGATATTTAATGTCCTTATCATAATATTTCCTTAAACACAAATATGCAATTATGATAACAAAAAACTGCAAAACGCCAGCTAGCACAAAAGCGACTATCATTTGCCAAAAAAAGTTTAGCGAGTATGTAGCATTTAAAAAAGATGTAATTGTTAGCATTGGCTGACAAACATACATAAGCACAACAGAAAAGGCAGATATGCTTTCTGGCTTTATAAGTTTAAACTTTACTGTTAAATATCCTGGTATAGCATATGCTAACATTGTAGCAACGGCAATTGCTGTAGTGATTAAAGCTTGCATACATATCTCCTTTATTTTGTTATAATTAACTATAACATATTAAATTACTTCCTCAATATAATAAACTTTTTGCTATTATTTTGCAAGCGATTTAATATTAATTATATTATTTTTCTACAAATTTTGCTAATATAAGAAAATGCTTGGTAAATTATGGTTATTTACATAGAATAATTAAAATAATTACGCTATTTTTTAAGTATATATTACATTTTTAAATTCAATGTAACATTAAAATCAAATTGACAATTACTATTTATTCAACATATGCAAATTAACATTTACCACATTTTCAAATGTATGGTATACAATACAAATAATTTTATCACAATTTTTGTGTGTCATAAGCTATATAACTTTTGCAAGAAAAAAGCTGACACAAATGTCAGCTTATAACAACAATCTGTTTAATCATATAAACTACAAAAATTCTTGGTCATTTGCTAGTGTTGTTTGTCTAGATAATTACTATTAAGAATATAAAAATTCACTTTAGTTCTTGATTGCTCCATAGTTGGTATAACTGCTCTCCACGTATCTGGTAGAATGATTTAGCAATACTTTTAAAAAATTATAATAAATCTTTAAAGCTATTTATAAATAAATTTGCAATACTTTTCATCTCTGTATGATCGATTTTAGATTCCTCATCAAAAACACCGCAAACATAAAAATCACCAAGTTTAGCACCTTTTACACCTTGCAATATATCCTCAAAGACAACGCAATCTTTTGCATTATAGTTGGTATTGCTTATAGCTTTCAAATAAATATCAGGAAAGCCTTTACCTTTTTTTACTTGTTCGCAGTTTACAACATTATCAAAATAATGTAATATACCCGTTCTTTCCAATGCTGGCAAAGCAAGTTCCTTGCTCAAAGAGGTTGCCACCGACATACCAACATTTTGCAATTTAAGTTTATCCAAAAACTCACACACAAAAGGTTTCAGTTTAATTTTATAAAGATATGCTTGTTTTGCCATATCAAGCCATTCGGCAATTAGTTGTTCGGGGGTATCTTTTAAATTAAACCTTTCAATTGAATATAAAGCGGTATCCATAATGCTCATATGGTTAATACATTTCATATAATCACTTGGCACTTGTATACCTCTCTTAGATAAATACTCATAGTCAATTTGTTTCCAAAGCCACATTGAATCAAACAATGTCCCATCCAAATCAAACACTGCGTATTTTATATTTTTAGGCAATTTCATTTACTTTCCTCTTTCAACTTAACTTTTTCGCCGTCCAAAATCATATTAGTTGTTCTAATAGCACACATTTTTCCACACATAGAGCAAGTATGTCTGTTTTTAGGCGGTACACTTTCATAATACGCTCTTGCTTTTTCTGGGTCAATTGCGTACTTAAACATTTCCTCATAATCAACCTTATGCCTAGCATCAGACATTTTATTGTCTATTTCCCTACTATATGGAATACCTTTTGCAATATCCGCAGCGTGTGCAGCTATTTTTGTTGCAATTAAGCCCTCACGAACATCACCTACATCTGGCAGTCTTAAATGTTCTGCTGGTGTAACATAGCACAAAAAGTCCGCTCCATTACTAGCAGCTACTGCACCACCAATTGCAGATGTAATATGGTCGTAACCTGGAGCAATGTCTGTAACAAGTGGTCCTAGCACATAATAAGGTGCATTGTGGCACAATTTCTTTTCAAGTTGCATATTGCTTGCAATTTCGTTTAATGCCATATGTCCTGGTCCCTCAATCATAACTTGCACATCTTTTGCCCAAGCACGTTTTGTCAAATAACCAAGCTCAATAAGTTCACCTATCTGTCCGCTATCAGTGCTGTCATCAATACAACCTGGACGCATTGCATCACCAAGGCTAATAGTCACATCATACTTTCTTAAAATTTCAAGTACTTTGTCATAATGTTCATAAAATGGATTTTCATTTCCAGTCATTTTCATCCAAGCGAACAATAGCGAGCCACCACGTGATACTATATTCATTCGCCTACCCTCACGCATAAAACTTTCCACTACACGTTTATTAATACCAGCGTGAATAGTCACAAAATCAACACCTTGCTTTGCGTGAGCTTCAACAACTTGCAAAAAATCATCAACGGTAATATTCATTAAGTCTTTTTCCAAATACCCAATCGCATCATACATTGGAACAGTGCCAATCATTGCAGTAGATTTCTCTATCAGCTTACTACGAAACTCATTTGTTTTACCGCAGTTGGATAAATCCATAATGCCCTCAGCACCATATTTTAAAGCAATATCCACTTTTTGCATTTCAATATCATAGTCACGCATATCTCCCGAAACGCCAAGGTTGACATTAACTTTTGTTCGCAAGCCATTGCCCACACCCTCTGGAGATAAATTTTTATGATTGATATTACAAGGTATAGCTACCTCACCACAAGCTACCTTTTGCATAATGATATCTTGAGGTAATCTTTCCTTTTGGGCAACAATAACCATTTCAGGAGTTATTATTCCTTTTTTAGCTGCTTCCATTTGAGTTGAATAATTTCTCATATTTCACCTATTAAACAATTTTTATTAAATTTTGCTCATTTAACTTAAAATTTTTAAAATAATACCGATTTTTGACTTGTTATTTAAAAATTTTCCAAAAATGATTTGTTGGTCCGTTGCCCTTACCAAGTTCCAATGAATGTTCTATTGCACCAGTCACATAGTCCTTTGCAAGCTTGATACTATCATACACACTATAACCTAAAGCCAAATTGCTTGCAATGCTACTTGACAATGTACAGCCAGTGCCGTGAGTATTTTTAGTATTTATTCTTTTTGTTACAAATGTATAAAACTGCTTGCCATCATATAAAATATCCATTGCATCACCATCATAATGACCGCCTTTAACTAGCACATTTTGCACTCCTAAATTAATAATCTTTTTGCAAGCGGTCATCATATCCTCTCTAGTGGCAATTTTGATATTTGCAATACATTCCGCCTCGGGTATATTTGGTGTAATAATTGTTGCAAGTGGTACAATAGTTTTTAAAAGTACTTTTATGCTTTCCTCTCCCATTAATGCTTGACCATTTTTTGCATACATAACAGGGTCAACAACTATATTATTCGGCTTATATTCTAGTAGCTTATTATACACTGCATTGATACACTCTGGACTGGATAACATTCCAATTTTAACTGCATCTACTTGTATATCCTCAAATACTGCAGTCATTTGGTCGCAAATAACCTTGCTACTTATATCTTGAATAGATATAACTCTTGAAGTATTTTCCGCAACAACAGCACAAATGACACTCATACCAAACACGCCGTGAGCTGACATTGTTTTCAAATCGGCTTGAATTCCCGCTCCGCCACTGCAATCTGACCCCGCAATTGTTAACGCAGTACGCATATATCCTCCAAAAAAATAACCTTCCACAAGGAAGGCCAAAAAATCTAATTTTTGCTCCCTACACTGGTATTAACCAACAGGTTCAAAGGGTTAGGCAAATGCCCTCTCAACTCTAATGAGTACCCCTGCTACAATTAGTATATAATATTTTTTATAAAATGTAAAGAGTTTTTTATTTAAAATGTCAAAGTCATAGCACTGCTCATAATTGCAAAATCTTGACTTCCAGCTTGTAACACATCTTTATAATTTTCCCTAGTTATTCCGCCTATAGCAATAACTGGCAAATCGGATAAAGTACATATTTCTTTTAAGTTTTCCAAACCTCTTGGCTGTAAATTTGGCTTACAAGTTGTTTTAAAAATATGACCATATACCAAACTTTTTGCACCAAATTTTTGTGCTTCTTCCACCTCATCTTTACTATGAATTGCTACAGAAATATTATCAAAATCACAAATAGTGCCGATTTTTGATAGGTTTTCTAAGTTAGTGTGCAAGTTTTTAATACCTAGACGTTTTGCGATTTCCACTCTATGGCAAACATAAAGCCTAATATTATTGCTTTCACATTTTGGCAAAAGTGCTTTTGCAAAAGCATAATATTCCTCATCTGACAAATGTTTTTCTCTCAAATAGACTGCCGTTGGCTTGTATTTTTTAATACACTTTTCAATGACATCTTGCAGACTACTTTCTACAAGCATTGAGTTTGTAAATATAACCATATTACCTCATTATTCAACTAGATACTGACTATCTGTAAAGATAGGTTGTAATCCTTTTTTCTCTAACATACTATTAATTTGTTGCAAGTCACGTGGGTCAGATATGTCAAATTGTTCGTCCCCTTTTTCCTCGCCATCGTGTCCGCCTACTCCTACTTTTGAGCCAGCAGATATTTTATTGCACGCAAGTCCAATTACCCCGTCACGGAATGATTGTTGTTCCCTAGTAGATATATTAATTGTTGCATAAGGCATAAATATCCTATATGCCAAAATTACTTGTAATAATTGTCTTTCGTGTACGTCTCGTGGATTGTTTTTACTATTGTTGATATATGGTCGCATACGTGGGCAACTAAAGCTAATTTCCGCAAATGGATATTTTTTTTGCACCAAATATGCGTGACAACCTACCGCAAAAGCATCTTTACGCCAATCGTCCAAACCTAATAGTGCACCAAAACATACCCCTCTCATTCCACCAATCAATGCTCTCTCTTGTGCATTAAATCTGTATGGAAAAACCCTTTTTTCACCACGCAAATGTTGTTCGGCGTATTTAGTGCGATTATACGTTTCTTGATACACACTGACATAATCTGCACCCAAAGAATGTAAATATGCATACTCATCACTATTAAGCGGATATATTTCAATACCTATTGTGGCAAAATGTTTTTTGGCTATTGATACTGCACTGCCTATGTATTCCACATTTGATTTTTTCCTACTCTCACCCGTTAAAATTAGAATTTCTTTAAAGCCTAAATCAGCAATGGCTTTGAGTTCCGCTTCAATCTCCTCTAGAGTAAGTTTTGCTCTATGTATTTTATTCATACAATTAAAACCACAATACACGCAATGACTTTCACAATAATTTGCAATGTATAAGGGAGTATACACACTTATTGTATTACCAAAATGTTTGTATGTTTCAGCTTTTGCACGCACTGCCATATCTTCCAAAAATTTATCTGCAATGGGTGATAAAAGTGTTGCAAAGTCTGTTATATTTAGTATATCTTTGCTCAATGCAATTTTTACATCATTTTCAGTTATGCTGTTATAGTCAAAATTATTATACAACTTTTCCACACTATCCATTATATCGTGGCTAATAACTTGCATTCCGTCAAGATATTGCATAATGTCTGTGTCAGTATTTTTCATTTAATCCTCCAAAAAGCCTGTTAGCGGACTTGAGGCTTCCGCCTTATTATCTAGCACTCTACCAAGTCCAGCAAGATAAGCTTGTCTACCAGCAATAATTGCATTCTTAAATGCTGCCGCCATAATATCCACATTGCCAGCAGTTGCGATAGCTGTATTTGCCATAACAGCACTAACGCCCATTTCCATAGCCTCACAAGCTTCAGATGGTCTGCCAATACCAGCATCCACAATGATAGGCAAATCAATTTCATTTACAAGAATCTTTATAAACTCTTTTGTTTTAAGTCCTTTATTTGTTCCAATTGGTGCAC
>CAJTZR010000092.1 GCA_910584035.1 uncultured Christensenella sp.
TCACCAACCAAAAGTCTTTTAATATTATCAACATTCTTTTGGGCAATAGTTTTACCGCCAATTGTTTGCTTTCCACTATCCATCAATGTGCAAGTAATGTTGTCATAGCCATAAAGTCTTATAATTTCCTCTGCCAAATCATTCGCACTCTCAATATCATCACGATACAAAGGTACGCTACAAGTTAGCTCGCCTTTTTTAATAGTTGTTGTTATTTGCAAGCTGTTTAAAATGCGAATCATATCACTTTCTGGAACTTGAATACCCAAAATTTGATTAATTTTTTCTGCCTTACAAGTAATTGTTTTTGGCTCTAAGCTTTCCTTACAAATATCTACAATACCACTGCAAATATCACCGCTTTGAGTTTCATAAATCAATTGCAAAGCCCTTTTCATACCGATTTCTTGCGATGCTAAATCAATACCTCTTTCATATCTTGTAGAAGAGTCAGACCTTACATTTAGCTTTCTGCTTGTACGTCTAACACTTTCACGTACAAATTTTGCAGACTCAAAAATTATATCTTTAGTATTTTCATTTATACCACTATAGCTACCACCCATAATACCAGCAATAACACTTGGTTTCTCACTATCCGCAATAACCAACATATCGCTTTGTAATGTATAAGTTTCACCATTCAAAAGCTTGATTTTCTCTCCCTCTTTGGCATTTCTAACAATAATTTGACCATTTGCAACATTAGCCAAATCAAATGAATGCATAGGTTGTCCAATTTCCATAAGCACATAGTTAGTAATATCAACTATATTATTAATTGGACGCAAACCAACTGCTTTTAAACGTCTTTGAATATACTTTGGTGATGGCTTAATAACTACATTTTTCACCATTGAAAGCATATATCTCGGGCAAAGCTCGCTATTTTCTACCACAACGCTTGCTGTATTTGCCATTTTACTTACTTTATACTCAAATGTAGGCATCTTTAAAGGAGTGTTCAAAACTGTTGCAACCTCTCTAGCAATACCAAACACGCTATTGCAATCTGGTCTATTAGCAGTAACACCAATATCTAAAATTATATCATTAGTACCAACAACATCATTAATGTCAGTGCCAAGAGGATACTCTTCATTTAGTATCATAATTCCATAAACGCCCGCACCTTTGTAATCATTTTCAGTAAGTTTTAATTCCTCACCCGAACAAAGCATACCATTGCTTGCAACACCACGTAATTTACCTTTTTTAATATGCATACCACAAGGTAAATCACTACCATCAAGAGCGGTAGGAACTAAATCACCAACTTTTACATTTGTTGCACCAGTTACAATTTGAACACATTCACTGCCAATATTTATACTACAAATTTGCAATTTATCCGCATCTGGGTGTGGCTCTAATTTTTCAATACGACCAACTACACATTTTTTGCAGTTATCCGCTTGTCTAATTACTTCTTCAACCTCAAAACCAACGCTAACAAGTTTACTGCACAATTCCTCAATTGAGCAATTTATATCAACATAATCTTTTAACCAATCAATAGAAATCAACATATCGCCTACCCCCCTTAATTAAACTGCTTTAAAAATCTAATATCGTTATCAAACAATATTCTCATATCTGGTATGCCATATTTTATCATTGCAATACGCTCAATACCACAACCAAACGCAAAACCACTATATTCATTGCTATCAATACCGCAGTTTTCCAAAACTTTAGGATTAACAATACCAGCACCCAAAATTTCTATCCAACCAGTTCCTTTGCAAACACGGCAACCTTTACCACCACACATAGCACAAGTAACATCCACCTCAACGCTTGGTTCAGTAAATGGGAAGAATGATGGTCTTAACCTTGTTTTAGTATTTTCATTAAACAATGCTTTTGCAAAAGTATCTAATATACCTTTCAAATCACACAATGTAATGCCTTTATCTACAACTAGTCCCTCAATTTGTTGGAACATTGGACTATGTGTAGCATCGTCATCAGGTCTATAAACCTTACCAGGATTAACAATTCTAATTGGTGGTTTTTGACTAATCATAGTACGTGCTTGCATTGGTGATGTATGAGTTCTAAGCAATAACTCGTCACTTATATAAAAAGTATCTTGCATTTCCCTTGCTGGATGGTCTTTAGGAATATTAAGAGTTTGGAAATTGAAAAAGTCAGTTTCAACCTCTGGTCCTTGCTTAACTTGAAAGCCCATTGATGTAAAAATACCTAAAACTTCATTTACAACTAATGAACAAGGGTGCAAGCCACCTTTTGTATTGCGTTTACTACTCAATGTAATATCTACACTCTCACTATTCAATTTTTTTGCAATATTTTTTGCAGTAAGTTCCGCAATTCTTGCATCAATACGTGCAGTAATCTCGTCACGTGCTGCATTTACAAACTTACCAATAATCGGCTTAAGCTCTGGTGATAAATCTTTCATTCCTCTAAGCACACTAGTTAATTCACCATTTTTGCCCAAAAATTGCACTCTAATTTGATTGATTTTTTCCAAGTTTTCTAAATTTTCGCTGTCATCAATCAATGATAAAGCTTTATTCAAAATTTCTTTAATTTTATTTTCCATATACACCTCGAATGTATTAAATTCTTATTTTTTATTGTTAAATATTAATCTTGCATTTTCACAAGAATAAATTAAATTGTTTACAATTTTACAACTATTTTTTACTTGCTTGCACTTTTGTAAACTTATAAGTTATTAAGCTTACAAATATAAATCGTCTAAATACCTAAATTAAAAACCACAATTGTAAGTTACTATGTTTATAATATTACAACTATTTTTACTTGCTTGCACTTTTATAAACGTATAAGTTATCAAGCTACAAATATAAATCGTCTAAATACGTAAATTAAGAACCACAACTATAAGTTACTATGTTTATAATATTACAACTATTTTTTGCTTACACTATGCAATCGTTTAAACTATGTGTTTAAACACCACAATTATTTAAGTTACAAACTTGCACTTGTGCATCTAAAACTCAATAAAATCATTTACTTTGCTTATAATATCGCAAATATTTAAGTTATTCAGCTAACACTCCGATATTGCATAAATTATTGTCATTACACTTTTGCAATCGCAATTTACTTACAATATTACAATCACATTTACTTGCTTATAATTTTAAAATTGTTTATTTACTTGATTTACAATTTTGCAATCTTTTTCACTTGATTAATTTTGTAATTGTTTAAACTATTTAGCTTGCACTTTTGTAATTGTTTATTTATCTAGGAAACACTTTTACTTGTTTCAATTTTTCACTAGTGTTTTACAATTATAATAAAATACAAAGCAAAAACAGCACTAAAAGTCATAAAATTTTATACTTTTAAAATAAAATCACCCCAATACAATTGTATTAGGGTGAAAAAATTCACTGTACCACCTAACTTCATTATATAAAATATAATTTGGAAAGTATATTTGAAACTATCAAGCAATCATTAAAAATATTGTTTAAATACTAAAACTATTTTTTAAGCTTTTCATAGAACTAGCTAGTTTAAGACATTATTAACAGCATTTACATTTTTGCTTTTGACCAACTTGTTATTTGCACGTAAATAATTCCGCCAGCTTCCAATAATTCATAGCTAATTTAAATTAATCACACCAACAAATTAATCAACAAACAACTTTAAAGAAAACTCAACGCCTAACATTAAAAGCATAATTATTTGCGACAAATAAACTTACTCTTTCAACTAAAATTAATACAATGCAAAAATTCTATTTGATAGTTTTCCAATATTAAATTATATAACCTCATTACGATTTAACGCATTCCTACGGCTTTTGTTACTACAATTTTCCCAAAAGCAACTCTTGAGTGAATTCACTATATCTAGTAGTATCGGCTCTCACCAAAACGCCTTATCTCTGTTACTCTTTTGATATAACTACTTGTCTCCGTCATAGTTTATGGACTTATAATATCATATATTATAATAAAAGTCAAGTAAAATAAGTATTTTTATATAAGCACAAATTACAAAATAATGGCGGTGGGTTGACGGTACTGGCGGTGAGCCACTTATGCAGTCTGATGGTGTGCTTGAATTATTTAAGCGTGTACATTCGGAGTTGGGCTAACTAACACAATTGATACATCTTGTGCCGTTATTCCTAATAATTATGTTAGATATTATAGTATAGAAATAGCAAAGCAACTTTCATATATTTTGTTATAATAATTTTTTTGTTTCAATATGCATAAGCTAAATGTTTTATTTTTCACAGATAACATTTGTGTACTTTAAAACTTTAAAATATTATTCTTTTGAAAACAAAGCTTATACTCTTTATAAGTGTTTTAAAATTAATAATTTATATATTAAAATAATTGAATAAAATTTATTTTTTAGCTAAAGTATTAAACTCACACACAAAGTAACACGGCAGTAAAATACGAACTTATTGTTCACATTTCAATGTACTAAAGCAGTATCAAGGCCAAATGGCTTCTTTTGAACAACTCAAATATCTAGCAATTTTCTAAAAACAAAAAATTAAACCGATATTTATATCGGTTTAACTTGGTGATAAATGTAGCTTTCCAAACGAACCGCTACCATTAAAATAAAATTCTGGAACTTCGCCTACAATTACATTTTCACAAACTAATATTGCAGTGGAAATATTAACTGGCACACTGGAAATTGGCAATACTAAAGATATAGTTGTTTTTATATTTACATAAATACTATGTCTTGTTTGGTTAATACCAACTTGCTCAAAAAATGAAGTAAAATCACATTGTACACTACCAATTGGCAATAAAGCAATATTGACTGGCGGTCCAAAATCGGATAAAATAACTGAACCAGTAAAAGCACCTAAAGGAATTTGCACATAATGTTGCTCAATTTTTTCAATATTTGACTGACATAAATTAGCTAAATCTCGTGTCAATCTATTTATTTTTATGGTATTTGACTGCACAAACTGAATTTTATCATTAGCATCTTTTTGAATAATCACAAAATCATCATATTGCATATCGCTATCAATAACCATATGTGCAGCATTATTGATTGCATTGACAGCCATTACTTTTACTTCTGCCTCACTCATAGTTAAAATAGCGGGCATTATGTTTCCTCTAATATAAGTAATTAGAGATACAACTAAAATAACTATCAACACAATAATTATAAAAAATTTTAAAATAAATTTTCGCTTTCTGCTTAGTGTTCTGCCTTTTTTATTCATTATATTAATATATGCACACCACTCCATTTGTGTGATAAAATTAATAAAAATTATTAGTCCACGTTATGTAGATAAATAAAACTATTATCCACATAAAATATATTTAAGGCGGTAAATTTTCCACATTAAAAATGAAAAAATAGTGATTTTTCAACAAGTTATCAATATAAGTTGTATTTTTAAATTCCTAATATTAGTTTTAAGATTTTATTTTTCACCACAAAAAAAATCAACTTTTACAATTTAGCATAAATTTTGATAGATAAATACAAGTTAATTAAGGTACTTAATGTAATAATTTGACTTCGCAATAAAAATGTTATATGCACTAAACAAAGTGTATTCAACAAAACAAACAATCTCCTTGATTATTTTAATAATTCTCTGGGAACCATATTTTATTGTATCAAAGTGGTTTGTATTTTCAATCACTATAGCATAAGTTTGTAATGCACATTAGAACTGCTGGCGGTTATGTGGTTATTTGCTCTAAAATAACATTCCGATAAAATTATTATCGGAATGTTTTAGTTTAAATTATAAAAGATAAATTACTTTTAGAAAAGATAAATTACATAATGAAAATTTTAAAAGTTGACATTATAAAAATTTAAATTATAAAAGTCTACACAATAACAATTCACATTATTAAAGTTGATATTATTATAATTTAACTCTAAAAGCTAAATTATATAATTTAAGCAATATTGTTATTTTATATAGTTTAAATAATACCAGTTTAAAATCTTAAAAATTAATCTTACAATTTAAAAATATAAAAACTATTTATATTTTTACATTCGTTTGGTTTTTGACTTAGATATTACTGAGAATATAAAGCCGAACACAATTGCCGCAGTTAGTCCTCCCGCAACCTTTTGCAAGCCACCTAGCACTGCTGGAATTATACCATACTTTGCCCCCTCTATAGCACCTTTTGCCAAATTAGAGCCAAAGCCAATAATTGGTACAGTAATACCGCTACTACCAAATTCCTTAATATATCTAAATGCTCCAACAGCTTCAAGAACTACACCTAATGTTAAAAACAATACCAAAATTCTTGCACTGGTCATTTTTGTCTTGTTAATTAATAGTTGACCTATAAAACATACTACTCCGCCAACCAAAAATACTTGTAAATATCTTAAAAATATATCCATAATCACCTCAAAATTCAATTAAATCTCAATATCTATTGCGTGAGCTATTGATGGTATTGACTCACCTTGCATAGTTGATACCCTAGATAACAATGCACCAGTTGGGACTAACAAAATTTTATGCAAATTACCAGCAAGCAACTCTTTATGCAAATATGCACAATAAACAATTGCTGAACAGCCAGCACCACTACCACCTTGCACACTTTCTTTTTTAGTATAAATTCTAGCACCGCAATCATCAAACACATTCAAAGCTTGATAACCATCTTCCTCTGCAAAATGTTTTAATAATTCTAAGCCATATTTTCCAAGGTCACCAGTAATGATTAAATCATAATAATCTGGTGTTCTTCCCATATCTTTCAAATGTGTTGATATTGTGTCATAAGCTGCTGGTGCCATTGCTGCACCCATATTAGCCGCATCTTTAATGCCATAATCAATGACTTTACCAATAGTTACACTCTTTACTTTTGGAAAATTACCACTTGACTTTTCCAATATAACTGCACCAGCACCAGTTATCGTCCACTGACTGGTTGGATAAGGTTGAGTACCTAACTCCAAAGGGAATCTATATTGCCTTTCAGCAGTACCAAAATGCGAACTTGTCGCACAAATTGAACGCTTCATAAAATCACCGTCCATTATCATACTTGCTACTGCAATACTTTCACCAAAAGTTGAACAAGCATTGTACAAACCTAGGAATGGTATCTCAAACTCTCTTGCACTATAACTTGAAGCTATAATTTGGTTAAGCAAATCACCGCCAAAAATACAATCAATTTCGGTATATGGCACTAATTCTTTTTTAATTACGCCGTCAATTACTTCTTTATGCAATTTGATTTCCGCTTTCTCATACGACTTGCATTCCCACTTGTCGTCCTCTAGCAGATAATCATAGTAATCTTTAAACGCACCCTCTGCCTCTTCTGGTCCAGCTATGCTATAGGTGTTTTTAATACAAATATCATTTTCAATTACATAAGTTTGTTTACCACGTTTTTTACTCATCCAAACACCTCAATTAAATAAAATATAATTCCCACAATAGCTGAAAGTGTTACGCCAGATACAATAACTGGACCTGCTATATCAAACATTTTAGACATTACACCTTGGAACACACCCTCTCTATTAAATTCTATTGCTGGAGACACTATTGAATTTGCAAAACCAGTTATCGGAATAATTGTTCCAGCACCGCAATGTCTACCCATTTTGTCATATATTCCAAGTGCAGTCAACAATCCACCAAAGAAAATCATTGTTATTGTTGTTAAAACGGCAATCTCTTCTTGTCCTAACATTGGCAATGTATAAGTATAC
>CAJTZR010000093.1:0-5430 GCA_910584035.1 uncultured Christensenella sp.
ATTAAAACCCGCATTTTGTTCTAAATTTTGGCTTATTTTAGAATTATTTTCTGATTTTTGTTCTAAATTAAGCTTGTTTTCATAATAATTTTGATTTTTTTCTTCAATGATACTTGCAGCGATTTTATCATTTTCGGTTGAATTGTTTTCTGCTTCAAAATATTTTTGATTGTTTTCTAAACAATTTTTTACTGCGTTATATATGCTACTGAATACACTTCTTGGGTCGCTAAATCTTACATCTGTTTTGTTAGGTGTAACGTTAACATCTAGCATATCAAAAGGCATTAAAATTTCCAAGCAAAAAATGGGATAACTTCTTTTCATTAGGCTATTGCCATATGCATTGCTTACTGCGGTTTCAATGAGTGAATTTTTTATTAACCTACCATTTACAATTGTAGTTTGGAAAGTACGATTTGATTTTGTAGTATTTGGTAGGGATATATACCCTCTTACTTGAATATTATATCTTTCACTTTCAAGATAAACCATATTTTTAGTAATTGTACTAGGATAAATTGAATATAGTGCATTTTCTAACCCTTTACCATTGGAGTTGAAAATAACTTTTCCGTCAGCAACATATTTAATTGCTACATTTGGATTTGCAAGAATTAAACCTTGTACAATGGCTGTAATTTCGTGCTCCTCAGATTTTGGCTTTTTTAGGAATTTTTGTCTTGCAGGTGTGTTGAAAAATAGATTTCTTACTTCAATGGTTGTTCCATAATTGCAATCAACATCAATTATTTCATCACCTACACCGCCTTTAATACAATATTTACTGCCTACAAATTCGTCAATTGCTTTTGTGGTAAGTTGAACGCTACTAATTGCTGCTATTGACGGCAACGCTTCACCACGGAATCCAAGTGTAGATATGTTTTCCAAATCTTCACTGCTTTTGATTTTTGATGTTGCGTGTGGTAGAAAGGCATTTTTTATATAATCTCGTGATATGCCGTGTCCATTGTCGCTTATAAATATACTTGTGATACCTCCGTCAACAATGTCAATTACTATGTTGTTGCTACCAGCATCAATAGAGTTTTCAACTAATTCTTTGACTACGCTTGCTGGATTTTCTACAACTTCACCCGCAGATATTTTGTTGTATATCTCACTTGGCAAAAGATTAATTACTTGCATAATGCCCTCCTTAGTAATTTGTAATTATTAAATTACTTTATTTTTCTGACTTTTTCTTTAAGTTCGCACAATTCGTGTAAAGCTTGTAATGGTGTTAAGTTGTCTATATCTATTTTTTTAATCATATCAACTACTTCATCACTTATTGAATTTTCAAAAAACGATAATTGTTTTAAGTCATCTTTTTCAAAAATTTCCTTGCTATCTAATAAAATTGAATTTGTATCTTTAATTAATTCATTTTGTTCAAGTTTTTTAGATAATACGTTTGCTCTATCAAGTACCGTTTTTGGTAATCCTGCTAGTTTTGCAACTTCAATACCAAAACTCTTATTTGCACCGCCACGAGTTACTTTATGTGTAAAAATAACTTGGTCATTTAATTCCTTAACCATAATCTTGTAGTTTTTTACACCATCAAGTAGTCCTTCTAGTTCAGTTAATTCGTGATAGTGAGTACTGAACAAGGTTTTTGTTTTGAAATTGTTTGTAATATATTCTATAACTGCCCAAGCAATAGCTAGACCATCACAAGTAGATGTTCCTCTGCCAATTTCGTCTAAAATTAGCAATGACCTATCTGTTGCATTGTTTACAATTGTTGCAACTTCTGTCATTTCAACCATAAATGTACTTTGACCAAATGCTAAATCGTCACTTGCACCAATTCTTGTAAATATTCTATCAGTAATGCTAATTGTTGCTTCAGTTGCTGGAACAAAACAACCTATATGAGCAAGTAATGTGATAATTGCAATGCTTCGCATATATGTACTTTTACCTGCCATATTAGGACCAGTAATTATCATTGTACGATTATCTTTTTTATCAATATTATAATCGTTTGCTACAAATTGGTTAAAACCAATTATTTTTTCCACAACTGGATGTCTACCTTTAACTATATTTATAACTTCTACATCATCATTGATAACTGGTTTGCAATAGTTATTGTCAAGTGAAACTTGAGCAAAAGACACAAGTGCATCTAATGAGGAGATTGCATTTGCGGAAATTTTTAAATCTGTAATGTATTTAAGTAGTGTTTCAATCATTTGATTGAATATTTTAATTTCAAGTTGAATTGCTTTTTCGTCTGAACCAAATACCGCTTCTTGTAGCTCTTGCAACTCCTCTGTTGTATATCTTTCAGCATTAGTTAATGTTTGTTTTCTTATGTAGCGGAAAGGTATTAAATCTTTATAGCTGTTAGATACTTCAATATAATATCCAAATACTTTGTTATAAGAAATTTTTAAGCCTTTAATACCAGTAAGTTCACGTTCTTGAATTTGTAAATTGATTACTTTATTTTTTGCATTATCTTTGGCATTTCTAAGGAAGTCTAAGTCGCTATTGAAATTTTTATTAATAAAATCACCCTCTCGAACAATGGTTTTTCCATCTGCTTTAAAGGCTTTTATAAGCAAATCGCCAAGCTCAAAAAAATCTCCTATATCAATATAAACTTTTTGCAAAATTGGTATATTAATATTTTGTAAAGCATTTTTTATTTTAGGAAAGTTAATTAAACTATCACCTAAAATTCTTAACTCACGTGGGTTTACTGTTTTGTATGCTATTTTACTTATAATTCTTTCAATATCTTTAATGTTTGAAAGAGTGTCAATTAATTCAGTTCTTAAAGCATTGTTTTCAACTAAATACTCTACGCCATCAAGTCTTAGATTGATTTTTTTACTATTTATCAATGGTTGGTCTAACCAATTACGCAATTTTCTAGCACCCATTGACGTCTTTGTTTTATCAATTACCCATAGTAATGAACCATATTTTTTGCTGTCTCTGCTATTTTGTGTTATTTCCAAATTGCGTCTGGTTGCTGTATCCAAAAACATAAAATTATTGTTTTTTATTATATTGATTCCAGTAATATGGCATAAAAATCTTTTTTGAGTTTCGCTAATATACTCCATTAAACTACCAGCTGCAGATACAATTGGTCTATTTCCCTCACATTCAAAAATCTGTAAAGTTTGTGTTTTGAAAGTATCTGTTAATTTTTTATAGGCATTGCCATAGTTATATGTTGAGTCAATATATCTTTGAGGTGTAGGCAATTTTCCAAGCCTAAATGAGGATATATTTTTAATTATTTCATAGGATGTGGAATTGGTTAAAATTTCAGCTGGTCCAATTGTTACAAGCATATCTTCAATAATGTTTGTATTTGCTGTAAGTTCAATTGCATTAAATTCACCAGTAGATACATCAAGCCAAGCAATTGCTGAACTGCTTTTTTCTACAATAACGTTTGCAATATAGTTATTCTTTTTTTCATCAAGGATAACATCTTCAATTATTGTACCTGGAGTAATTACTCTTACAACTTCTCTATCTACCATTCCTTTTGATTCTTTTGGGTCAGATACTTGTTCGCAAATAGCAACATTGTTACCAGACGCAAGTAATTTTGCTATGTAAGAATCAACTGCGTGGTAAGGTACTCCGCACATAGGTGCTTTTTCCTCAAGTCCACAATCTCTACCAGTAAGCGTTATATCAAGAATTTGTGACGCTTTGATAGCGTCCTCAAAAAACATTTCGTAAAAATCACCAAGCCTAAAAAGCAATATTGCATCTTTATAACTTTCTTTTAGGTCAGTATAAAATTCCATCATTGGTGAAAGTTTTTTACCATTCTTTAAAGCTTTGCCTTTCATTATTTATCCTCCGTAATTATCCCAAAAAGTGAGGCTGACTGTGAATGTGTAATCAAAATGTTTTTAAAGCTACCTATTAGTGATTTATCACCGCTAAATGTAACAAGTCTACCACAATCAGTTCTGCCACAAAGTTGTCCATTGTCTTTTGTGTCCTCTACTAAAACTCTGTAAACATTTCCCTCATAATTTTTGCTTAAATCTTTAGTAATTTGATTTTGTAGTTTAATTAGTCTTTGTATTCTATTAGATTTTATTTCATAAGGTATTTGCTCCATTTCACTTGCGGGTGTACCTTTACGTGGTGAATAAATATATGTAAAAGCACCGCTGAATCTAACAGTATTTACAATGTCCAAAGTATCCTCAAAATCTTGTTCGCTCTCGTTTGGAAAACCAACCATAATGTCTGTAGTTATACCGCATAATGGCATTTTTTCTCGTATTTTTGATACTATTTCAAGATATTTTTCTCTTGTATAATGTCTATTCATTGCTTTGAGTATATTGTTGCTACCAGATTGAATTGGTAAATGAATATTTTTACATAAAGTATCATATTTTGCGATTATGTCAATAACTTTTTCATTTAAATCTTTTGGATGTGATGTCATAAATCTAATTCTATGGTCACCTTGTATTTGAGCTAGGCTCTCAAGCAGACCAGCAAAATCAATAGACTTGTCTGCAAAATCATTACCATAAGAATTTACATTTTGACCAAGTAAAGTAATTTCTTTATATCCACTTTCAATCAAACTTTTACATTCTGCAATGATTGATTCGGGCTTTCTACTTCTTTCACGTCCTCTAACATATGGTACTATGCAATAGGTACAAAAATTATTGCAACCATACATAATGTTGACCCACGCATTTGGCATTGAAGTACGTGTATATTCAATATTTTCAATTACTTCAGGTTTTTCATCAGTTGGAACGCATATAGTTTTTTTATGCTGTTGTTGCAAATTAATGATTGCATTTTCAAGTGCTTCCAAATTATTCGCACCCAAAATTATATCAATATACGGATATTTTTTAACTAATTCCTCTGCTTTACCTTTTTGTCCGCTCATACAGCCTACAATTGCAATAATTAGCTTTGGATTTGCACGTTTTATCTTTTTAAGTTTACCAATATGACCTAAAATCTTTTGTTCAGCAGTGTCGCGAATACAACATGTATTGAAAACAATAATATCAAAATTATCGTCTTCAGTTGAGGTGTATCCAAGTTTTTCTAAACTTTTTGCCAACCTTTCTGACTCGTGTACATTCATTTGGCAACCATAAGTATTTATTTTGTAACGCACAAATTCCTCCGATTGTAATTGATTTTAAAATTTGATTTGTGTAGGTTTTACTACTTTTAAAATGTGTTATCCTAAAGTTGTCGAAAAGCGTGGTGAAACCACATTTTTCAGTGACAACGATAATTCAATGAAAGTTGGCTTGATTTATCAAGGGAATGGTGTTTTAACACCATTACTAAATTTGACAAAGACAAATTTAGCAACATTTAAATTATATTATCCCAAAGTTGTCGAAAAGCGTGGTGAAACCACATTTTTCAGTGACAACGATAATTCAA
>CAJTZR010000093.1:5530-7729 GCA_910584035.1 uncultured Christensenella sp.
TGAAAGTTGCTTTGATTTATCAAGGGAATGGTGTTTTAACACCATTACTAAATTTGACAAAGTCAAATTTAGCAACATTTAAATTATATATTATTTTTATTATTTTTTCAAGTGATTTTTAAAGTTTTAATATTATTTTTAAATTTTATAATAAATAATTAAAATAATCGCAAAATAATATTGAGGTAAATATATGAAAAAGGCTATAAAAATTACTGGAATTACTTTATTGGCAATATTGGGATTGTTGGTGATTGTTACTATAATTGGTATATCATATTTTTTTATATCTACAAATGATGTGACTTTAGATATTAATAAATTAGACGGAAATTATAGGAATGTACAAATTTATGATAATAAAAACAATCAAATTTTGCTTAAAAATAATAATTACACACCTATAAATGAGGTGTCACCTTATATAATTGAGACTTTTGTCAGTGTTGAGGATAAGAGATTTTGGAAGCATAGAGGCATAGACATTCAAAGAATGTTATCTGCGGTAGTAAAAAATATTACAAGTGGTAGTTTAAAAGAGGGTGCATCTACAATAACACAACAGCTAATAAAAAATACACACTTGACAATTGACAAAACTTTTGAGAGAAAACTTGACGAAATTAGACTTGCATTAAAGTTGGAAGAACAATTAAGTAAGCAAGAGATTTTGGAAAAATATTTAAATAACTTATATTTTGGTAGTGGTATTTATGGTGTTCACGATGCGTGTCTTGCTTTTTTTGATAAGCTACCAGCAGATGTAAATCTTGCTGAAGCTGCAATGCTTGTTGGAGTTGTAAAAAACCCTGCAAAAAACTCGCCACTTACAAATTATGATGGTGCAATCGCTAGACAAAAAGTTGTTTTTTCAGTTTTAAATAATAACAAAACTTTTAACGCAGAGACTTTAAATAATGCTATAAATTACAAAATTATTCTAAAAAATGGCTTAATTCATAATAAAATGTATAAATCTTTTCTAAATAACGCCATTTTTGAGAGTACTTTGCTATTAGGAATGGATGAAAAAGATATTGCAAGTAATGGTTATAAGATAGTAACTTATATGGATAAAGAATTACAAGAAAAAATGTTTAACGAGATGGATAAATATCCGCAAGAATTTAATTATGTACGTGCAAGTATAGATAATAAAAGTATGGGTGTTACATCATATGTATCAAACTTGTCGTTAACCGATAGTAAAATTAATCGTCAAGCTGGGTCACTTATGAAACCATTTAGTGTGTACTTGCCTTGTTATGAAAATAAATTGATATATGGTTTATCGCAAATAGTTGATGAACCAATAAATATCAATGGCTACTCGCCTACAAACTTTAACAATGTATATCACGGCAATGTAAGTGTTAAAGAAGCTGTAGCAAATTCTTATAATGTACCAGCTGTTAAATTGTTAAAGCAACTTGGTGTTGATACAAGCGTTCAATTTTTATCAAGATTTGGAATTAATATAGATGAAAGATTTCAAAATCTGTCTCTTGCGTTGGGTACAAATTCCATTTCACCTTTAAAAATTGCTTCCTGCTACTCTAGTATTGCAAATAACGGATATTATCAAGATGCACAATTTATTAAACAGATTATTGATAAAGATGGTACAGTTGTTTATAGACATAATGAAAATAAACAACAAGTTGTGGATAGTGATATAAATTATCAAATGCTTGACAATTTGCTTGAGGTTAGCAAAACTGGTACTGGTAAAAAATTGAGTAATTTGCCTTATCAAATTGCTTGTAAAACTGGTACAGTTGCAAATGTTGATGGAAAAAATACAGATGCTTGGTGCTGTGGTATAACTACTAATGACACTTTTATTGCTTGGGACGGCTCTACAAATGAAAAATTTTTGCCATCTAATTATGGTGGTAGTGGCTACCCGACTATGAGCGTAAAAGATTATGCTGAATTTATTTACAAAGATAATAAGCCTAATGATTTTGATATTCCGGATAGTATTGTACAATTAAAAGTAGATAAAAACAAACTAATAAATGAAGGAATTGTACAAGCTATTAATGGTGGTGATAATATTGAAAGCATAAATGGTATATTTTCAGTAAATAATTTGCCAAAAGTTATTTCTTATAATGTGGAATTTAATGTTAAAAATATGTTTTTTGAAGATATAATTGAGTTCTATGGTGAAAATAGATTTGAATATAATATTTA
>CAJTZR010000094.1 GCA_910584035.1 uncultured Christensenella sp.
AACATTTAGTACTTTCCTTAATAGTTTGATTCAACTTAGAAAGTATCCATTTATCACTTGGAGTCAAGCGGAATGAACCCATTTCCTTAAGCTTAACATTTTCAGTATTCATCATAACAAATCTTGACGCATTCCAAACTTTGTTCAAGAAGTTACGACAACTAATAACTTTTTCCTCAATGAATCTTGTATCACCGCCTGGTGCAATACCCATAAGCAAACTTAGCCTTAAGCTATCCGCACCATAATTGTCAATAATCTCAAGTGGGTCAATACCATTACCCAAAGACTTACTCATTTTTCTGCCTTGAGCATCACGAACAATGCCGTGTATTAAAACCTCTGGGAACGGAATGTCGCCCATATGCTCCAAACCACTGAAAATCATTCTTGCAACCCAGAAGAAAATTATATCGTATGCAGTAACCAACAAGCTTGTTGGATAAAAATATTGCAAATCTTTTGTATTTTCTGGATAACCCAAAGTTGAAAACGGCCATAATGCAGAAGAAAACCATGTATCAAGTACATCCTCGTCTTGTTTCAAATGAGTACTGCCACACTTTGAGCATTTAGTTGGTGCATCAGCTTGAACCATCATTTCACCGCAATCTTCGCAATAATATGCTGGTATTCTATGTCCCCACCAAAGTTGACGAGAAATACACCAATCCTTAATATTTTCCATCCAGTTAAAGTATGTTTTACTAAATCTTTGTGGAATAAACTCCACCTTTTTATCTTTAACAACTTTAATAGCAGGTTTTGCAAGTGGTAGCATTTTAACAAACCATTGTTTGCTAACAATAGGTTCAACAACGCTATGACATCTATAGCAAACACCAACATTATGGGTATATGGCTCTTCTTTAACAAGATAGCCACCCTCTTTCAAATCAGCAACAATTCTACGTCTTGCCTCATCTCTGTCAAGACCGCAATATTTGCCAGCAAGCTCATTCATACTGCCATCGTCATTCATAATACGAATAACTTCCAAGTTATGTCTTAAGCCCACCTCAAAGTCGTTAGGGTCGTGTGCTGGTGTAATTTTAACCGCACCACTACCAAAATCTAACTCTACATACTCGTCTGCTATAACTGGTATCTGCTTGTCCGTCAAAGGCAATTTAAGCATTTTACCAATAATGTCTTTATATCTGTTATCCTTAGGATTAACTGCAACAGCAGTATCACCAAGCATAGTTTCTGGCCTTGTTGTTGCAACTACAAGCTCACCACTACCATCAGCTAGTGGATATCTAATATGCCATAAGAAAGAAGCTTGCTCCTCATACTCAACCTCTGCATCACTAAGTGCAGTTTTACAAGACGGACACCAGTTGATTATTCTATCCGCCTTATAGATTAAACCTTTGTTATATAAATTTACAAAAACTTGCTTAACTGCTTTTGTAAGATTATCATCCATTGTGAATGCTAATCTACTCCAATCACAAGAAGAACCTAAACGCTTAAGTTGTTCTACTATTCTACCGCCATATTGCTCTTTCCACGCCCAAGCACGTTCCAAAAAGCCGTCACGACCTACATCTGCTTTGGTTAACCCTTCTTGTTTCATTTTTTCAACAATTTTAACCTCTGTTGCAATTGATGCGTGGTCAGTACCTGGTATCCACAATGTAGAATAACCTTGCATACGCTTAAACCTAACTATAGTATCTTGAATACTATTATTTAAAGCGTGTCCCATATGCAACTGACCAGTAATATTTGGTGGTGGAATAACTATAGAAAATGGTTGTTTTTTGCTATCTGCTTCCGCTTTAAAATAACCATTATTTTCCCAATCTTTGTATAATTTTTCCTCAAATTCACGAGGATTATAAGTCTTTGACATATCCATAACTCGTACCTTCCTAATTTTTCACACAAATCTCAATATTTATCTTAATTATTTTTAAATTGTAACCTTAAATCTCAACTTATTGAATTAATTTTTCAACTTATTATAGCCCACTTTATAACTATAAAATTTAATTTTTTAATTTTTCATAGCACTGCTATTTTTGATATAAAAAATTAATTCAAAAACTTTCTTTTTCAACTATTTAAATTTTTTCTATTTAACATAAGTTGCCTTATTTAACTTATAAATAACACTGCAAGCAATGCACCTATCAAAGCAAATACAAAGGCAACACCTTTGACTATCAAGCCTACATTAGCAAGCTTTTTATCATCCGCATCTTTAATTTTAAGCGTAATATGATAAGCGATTTTATTGCTAAATATCAAAAGTATTATTCCAATTGCCATTACTATCAAACCACAAATTACATATGGGCTTTTGAACCTTTGCCAGTTCCACTCAAAAAATGCTGATATAATATATCCAAAATCAATCATAATCGTCCTCATTTAGAGGTAAGTCATATGAATCTTTTGCTTTCTCAGTTGTTTCGCTTTCCGCAACAGTATCCTCACTTGGAGCTTCTACCGCATTAGCATCAACAACATTTTCCTTATTTGGAGTGCTATCACAAACAGCTTTTATCTTTAATTGCTTAACCTCTTTAATGCGGAATTGTATAAACTGAAAGGTGTAAATAATTGCAGTAACAACAGCAAAAACTGCCCCACAAACCAAAATCACATTGACAGCTATGTCATACAAACGTGTTTCTGGACCACCACCAACAAAAAATGCAAGTACAATACCTAAAGAATTTAAACAAGTTGCAGCTTTACCAAAAATATTTGACTTTATTTCATAACTACTTTTAAAAAGTTTTACTATTGCACTGCCACCTATCACCATATAACTTTCCTTAATCACAAATACTAAGGGAAATACTGGGTCAATTTTTTCAAGCACAGTCAAACAAACTAAAGTGGAAACTTGCAACAATTTATCCGCTATAGGGTCTGCTATCTTACCAATATCACTGACGAGATGATAATGCCTTGCGATAAAACCATCCACTAAATCTGTAACTGATGCAAATATAAATATGCCAAACGCAATATAAATATTGTTTGGTATAGAACTATCAAGTAAAATCCACACAAAAAATGGCACACATAATATCCTTATGTAAGTCAAAATATTAGGGATAGTAAATATTTCTTTTTTGTTAAATTTCATTTTATCACCTATAGTCAGTAAACTTTACTAGTAAGTAGTATATCACACTTTTGCTTATTTGTAAACATTTTATTTATATTTTATAAAATAAATCATATATGCAATAATGGTATAAGAATTTATTGCACAAAAAAGTAAAATTACTTATCGTATGTTTATTTTGGTTGGCGTAACCCCAGCTTTTTAATTTTACTATTAGCTATAATCATTTTAAAATAATTGCACAAAACGCTTAACACAACAATAATGCAAATTACAAAGCCAATATTTCCAATTTGAGAATAGCTAAACGATACTAAACTACTAAAATCTGTGCCATCAAAATAAAAACCTAACACAAAACATAACACAAATATGATAAATTTATTTGGCACAAAAGCAAAAATCATATCTGCAAAAGCTTTACCTGAGCCAATCAAAGTAGTAAAAATTGCAAGATAAACTACCACTGCAGCAAGCACACCTAAGCCGTGACTTCTAGCAACCTCAAAAACTGGCATACTTGCTGAAAATGCTTGCATACTTATAACATAGCAAATGCTCATCAAACCGCCCATAACAATGGTTACAATCACACCAGTACAAGCAATCTGCTTGTGAGATAGTTCCGCCCCCTCCTCACTCATAAAATACCCACCTAAAAGCATATTCATACCCGCATAAAGTATAGACTGCAATGGATTAAAACCTGAATAAACCTCACCTTTTCCGATTATCAAAATAACAAGCATAAGTGCCATAATCAAAGGTACAATTATCAAATTTAAAAGCTTAATAATACGCATATCATAAAGCATTAATATTGCAACAATAAAAGCAGTAAAAATTCCAAAATATTTTATGCCAAATTGCGTTTCAATAAGCTCACTTACTGCACTTAACATAACACAATATGTCACCATAGAGGATAAAAACACTACGATTTTCATAAGGTTTTTTATGTATTTTATTTTTTTTTGCAACTTTCCAAAGTAACAAAAAAACACACATAACAATCCCATAATAACTGCAGCAAAAAGCACAGATAAATATCCACAATTTTTAAAGTACAGCATTATTTCAGAACCAGTTGCAAAACCAGCACCAATCACTACACCCACAAATAAAAACACTAATCTAATTATTACCTTAAAACTGCTTAAGTTTGCAGAAGTACTAAAAAAAATATGTCGCATACTAAATTGTATGCGACAGCTTTTAATTTATAATAAATTATGACAAATTAAGCCAAATAAGGAATTATTTTGTTATAATAGAGATTTGCTTTTCTTTTGCCAAATCATTTTGCTATATGAATAATCATTTCATTACACCAATTATTTTTCAACTTTTAACTAATCTTAAATATCACTAAAATTCTCATTCATTGTCAAAATCAAACTCAGCAAACTCACCCGACATTCTCTTTAATAACATCTCAAACATATCGTCTGCCTCATATTCAAAAAATGAACCTTGTCTTTTTATAATATCAATGTAACTTTTCAATTTTTTAGGACTGCATTCCACAACACGTGCAACTTCCTCAATCATACTATTGCTAATCAGCACATACGCATTACAGATTATAGCACCTGCCAAAGCATAGACATCTTGGAACTTTCGTTTTGTGTTTTTCATTACCTCAAGCAACTCTTTAGCAGATGTTATTAAATGAGCATTGAAGTCCTCAGTATAAATGCAACAATATGCAAAAGCATACATATATGCGTCATTATAGCATTGTGGATATTCCTCTATTCCCTCAATTGGTTCAAAAACAGCTTTCTTGTTAATTCCAGCATATGGTAAATCAATCTCTCTTATACCACATACTAACAAGGCATATAAAATACCTGCTTTCATTATATTTGATAAAGCTCTAAAATGTATAATAATAGCGATTTTCGAATGATTTTTCAATGTAAATTGATTTTTATAAGTTATTAAAAAATTAATAACATCGTCCTCATCAGCAGTTAAAAACAGCATTTCAAATGCTTGCCAAAATTGTTCATTACTAACTTTTTCGCCAATTTTAACCTTAACTTCTATTTCTAACAATAATTGTTTTGCCATATACCACATACTATTTGGAATATAGTTAACTGCGGATATTTTCAAATCATTTATATCAGCTTTTAAAAAATATGGCAAAATACTTCCCAACCCATAAATACCATATGAAATATTGATTTTTCCAATCATTTTACTTGCACTGCTTTTGTCACCCATTTTTAGATATGTCATAGTTTTCATAACCATAACATCATAATTATTTTGATAATCATTTTTTACAGCAAATTGGTCAATTATTTCTAAGCATTTTTTATAGTCAGCTTTCCACTCAACTACATTACAAACAGATTTCAAACTTTCAATATTTGTTATTTCCATTCCAAGCATTTTATTATAAAGATTAAAATCGTCAAAAGTACTATCATTGCTTTTCACTTGCAGATAAATTGCAAGTGCCTCAACATCGTCAGCAAAGCTATTCATTCTATGCAAACAAATCTTTAGCAATTTTTCCTCATCATAATAACCCAAATAATATAATGTCAACTTCTCCAACAACTCTTTATTTGTGGGTTGTTCCATTGCCAACTGCTCATACAATTCCATTGCCTCGTCAATATTTCCTTCTGCAAGCAAAAATTGTGCGTGACTTTTTATTTTTTTAAATTTATATTTGTTATCTACAAGTACAAGTTTTCGGCTTTCGCTGTCGTCTGTACACTCTTCATTATAATAATTAATTAAATAATTATCATCCATAGTTAGCTTGCTTACTCTGCTATAAAGGTAAAAAGCGTCCCTAAACTCGTCCTTATAATCTAAAAACATATATAATTTAGCAAGTTCTCTATGTGCTAGACTATTTTTATCGTTTAATACAATAGCCGTTTTAAATGCAAAAATAGCTTTATCATAACTTTTCCAACTTGTATAAATTACACCTAACATATATAATATATGCGACTTATCCGTAGGTGAAAATAACTCAATTTTATTATGAACATAATACACATAAGACCAATATTGATTGTTTTTAAAATAGCTTTGAGCTTTATTTAAAATAAAGCCTTGGTCAAGATTTGATTCATACTTAATCATATTCACCTCCGTTTAGATTTTATAAATTTCTATTACTTAAACGCAATAAAATTTATCCTTGTATACTCGCAATTATTCATATAATTTTTACACCAAAACCAAAATAAATAGTGTTTTTAACTTTTATACATTTTATAGTATAGTCGTATTAAAAAAAACTTAATATCAATTAAAAAATTTTAATTTCTTTTAAAAATAATTTATTTTATACAAATTAATAAGTATTACAAACAACTATTATTTTTTACTATTCAATATTTCATTTACTTTTGCTCTATCAAAAGTATAATATTTATTGCAAAAATCACAATGTATTTCAATTTTACCAATACTATTCAAAATATCCTCAATCTCTGCCCTATCAATAGATTTTACGATATTTTCCATTCTTTCCTCACTGCACTTACACTCAAACCTTGGCTCTATTGCTGGCATAAGTTTACACTCAAAATGTCCAAAATTATCATCAATAATTTGCTCCGCACTTTTCTCACCAATAACATCTGCAAAGTTTACAAAGTTCCTTACAATATCTTGCAAAATGACGATTATTTCTTCCTCGCAATTTGGCATAGGTTGAACAATAATTGCACCGCAAGATTTCACTTTGCCATTTCCAATAATTGCACCACTTGCAACTGCTGAAGGCAAGCCCTCACTTGTTGTAAAGTAATAAGCAAAGTCACTATCAATACTACCATTTACCAATTGAGTTTTACCAACATAAGGATTTTTTAGACCAAAATCTTTTATAACTGTTATACTTCCTTCTTTTCCGACACATTCAGCAATATCGTATTTACCATTGCTATCTTTTGTGACATTAGGTTGTCTTTCTTGGACAAAGCCTCTAACAATACCGCCAGTTTCACCCGCAACAATTATCTTTCCGCATTTACCTACCCCGTCAATAGATATACTCAATCTAATATTTGTGCCTTTGATACCACTTGACATAAAAGCACCTATTGCAAGTACTCTGCCAAGAACTTCACTTGCAGCATCATTAGTTTGTTGTTTATCTACTGCCATTTGACATAACTCTTTTGCATCCACAACACTTACAATAGCTTTACCGCCAAATAATATCGCTTTTTGTATAACGTCCATTTCAAACCTCTTTCGCTAATATATTTTATACTTTTAACAAATAATTTTAATTTTTTATAATTTAATGAATTAATTACTTTTTTTAAATAATACTTCAACTAAAAAATAATTATATATAAACAATCTATAATATAAATTATGTGTCGTTAAATTTGAGAGAACTCAAATTTAAACAAAAGC
>CAJTZR010000095.1 GCA_910584035.1 uncultured Christensenella sp.
AGCCATTATGGCGCCTCAAACAGGACTCGAACCTGTGACACTTCGGTTAACAGCCTTTTATGATGTGCCAAAAAGCCAGTAAAATCAAGGCTTTTAGAGATTTGACCAAACTTTTGACCACACTTTTTCAAAGCTAATTCGCCAATAATTTTAGAAAAAAATTAATAAATCGGCTAGCCGATTTAAATTAAAATCGAACTTTGTTCGATTAATAACAAAGCGTACTTGTACGCTTTGGAATTTGTTTGTAATAAGGCTTGATTTACACGAGAATAGAGCAACCCCTTGCTAAAAATTCCAGCTTTTTGAGCTGTCGCTAACAAAAAATACTGAATTTTTTTACGCAAGGGGGTTGCTCTAATTTCGCTGTCGCTCAAACCTATACAAGACTATATCTCCACCCGGCACGGCTGGCTTACTTTAGCCCCGATTTTCATACGCTTTTTTATTTCACTATACTATTTGTATTTTTTAATTTGTTCAAACATCTAACACAAGTTACTTGTTGCCCCTCCCAAAAACTCCAATCGCTTAATCTTCCTGGTTTTGTTCCACAAAGTGCAACTCCATTTTTTACTGCGTGATAAATTGTTCCTGCACCTCTTTCGTTCCCATCACATAATCGACCTGTTTTTCTTAAAATTTTATAATCTTTTTTCATTAGTCCTATTTCCATATGTCACCCCTAATATTTAATAAAATCTTTACCGTATATATTATTAATCACATCAATGCAATGTTTCATACCTAACCCCTTTGAGTTTGGTTGCCATAAACCTTGCTCATTGTATTCTCCGCCATTCATACAGTAATCATATTGTCTTGGGTATGTTCGTTTAAGCATTTGAAATCTACCCTCGCCTTTCTCTTCTTGACAACCAAACGCACAAAACATACAACCAGTTCTTTTACATTTAGTAGTAGTTAATGTTCCAGTATCACATAACAAATAATCATAGTAATTGCCATTTTTATCAACATAAACAATATCACCATATACATCTGCAATTTTTATATTGTTATCTTTTATGTATAGCAAAATATCTTGTTCAGTCCAAAATGACATTGGGTTACTTATTGGACTTTTCATATCAAAGCCATTGCAACCATTTTTTAGCCATTGTTGTGTTCTTAATCTGCTTTCTTTGGCTAGTTGTGCTGTCATAGGATACTTGTCATATAATTTTGTAAATAATTCTAGGGGTTTCTTTTTCATAATACTGCAACATTTTGAGCCTATTATAAAATCTACATATAACATTGCCTCGTATTTTTTTAAATTATATATACTTATATTTCCGTTTTTATCAAGTGCTTTTCCTTGTAATTTTAACAAGCGATAGTTATATGTACCATCATTCCTTTCTAAAACCTTTCTTCCTTGTTCAATACATTCAGCAATTTCTTTCCCAAAGAATGGATAACCATATTTTTTAATCACATCTACAAAAAGCATTTCTGGTTTTATTATCGTTACATTATCAAAACTCTTGACAAATTTTCGTATTTTGGGATATTCTAAGCCAGTATCAACAAATACAGCCTCAATTTCGGGATACATTCGCCTTGCAATGTCTAACAACACTGTGCTATCCTTTCCACCACTAAATGACACATAAACTCCATCAACTCCATAATGGTTTACCCACTCCCTAATACGGGCTTGAGTTTTTGCAATTTTAATGTCAAGTGGAAGTGATTGCAAGATTTTTAGTTCTTCAATTGTTCTCATTCTTTACCTCTCTATTCTAAAAACATTGTTATTTGCCCATCTGCTCGTATCTTGTTTAGACGATTAATAGCATTATTATAATGTTCTTCTTTAATCTCACACGCAATAAATTGTCTATTTAATTCACTGCAGGCAACGGCTGTTGTTCCACTGCCAACAAACGGGTCAAATATAATGTCGTTTGCTTTGCTACTGTTTATTACAAAGTTTTTTATTATTTGCAAAGGCTTGATTGTTGGATGCTGAAATTTTGCTTTATCTAACCTATTTGTATAAGTCACATAATACTTTTTCTTTGTGAAATAATCTCCACCCAACAGAACCCCTTTTTGCCTAAAAAATAAGCAATATTCAGTGTCACATATAAAGGTATTGTTCCCCGTTGGCACTGCATTTTCTTTGTGCCAAGTTATAAGCTCCCAATAGCAACCTTTTTTCGTTACAAAATAGTCCAACAAGTATTGTAATTGTTTTTTACTACACCAAATATAAATATTAATCTTTTTCAACACTCTTACAAACTCGTCTAGTATTGAATAATCAAAGCTGTAAGACAAATCAACTATTTGTTGAAAATGCAATTTTTTAGTTTTACCAAATGCCCCTGCACTATGATTAACCTCTAACTCGTATGGTGGATCAGTTATTATCAAATCAATGCTTTTATTTGGTATCTGCTTAATCAATTCGTAGCAATCTGCTAAGTATATTTTATTTAATTCTAAGCCGTCCATTACTACCTCCTGCAGGCTCAGATATTATTTTGTAATTTATATCTATGTACACTCGATATAGATTGCTGTTGCCTCTGTTTGCGTACAAGTCAGATATTGAATAAGATTGTACTTGCTCGTTGTTATATACAAATTCCTTGTAATACTCTTGTGCAAGCTCGCACTCTTCTTTTGTTCCCATCACTCTAATTTTCATATTTACACCTCTAGCTCTTCAACATAGCACCAACCTTGTGGTGGTCTTGTTAGACAAATAAATTGTCTATTAACACAATCATAATTACTATTTTTACAAACTTTTTCAATATAGCAATTATGCGTTTTGCCAAAAAAACAAGTATGAATATCTTTAAACTCACTCAACTCTTTTGGCTTGTCATAGATTTTTAGTTGTGATATTTGCCAACCATATAAGAGTTTACCTTTTGCATATTCAGCCTTTTCCTCATCAGTCAGACAATCTTCAAGGCGTTCTCCTCTTTTATCCCAAAAATCATAATTGAAAAATTTTTGAATCATTGGGTTATAATCGGGTATACACTCATCAACATAATCACAAACAAACTCGCCTATTACTTTGCCTAAAAATGGTCGCATTAAAGGTTGATACTCTTTAGGTATTCTATTAAACGATTTTTTACTTTTGCTACAATAAATATGTACTTTTTTATTCCAATATTTATCTTTTGGAAAATCTTTTCTAACCTCAACTTTTTTATATTGTGGAATATCCCACCCCATAAGTCGTGCGATTATCAAAAACACATAATATGATTGAATACTTATCATTACTTCTTTATTCATATTTACTCCTTTTCAATTTCTTTTGCTTTTTTCTTTGCCAATTTTTCAGCTTCTGCGATAGCTTTTCTCTCAGCTTTCTTTTTTTCTTTCTCAGCTTCAGCCTTTGCTTTCTTTTCGGCTTGCTTTCTCTCTTTTTCTGCCTCTTTTTCTGCATTTGCTTTTGCTGTAAGCTCTTCTTTCCAATTTGGCGTTTTCATATCTAAATAGCAATAGCTATTTTGCTGTTCTTGTTCACTTTCTTTCATTTTAGTGCCAGAATAGCTATTGAATTTTAATATACCACTTTCGCTTTCTCTTACTCTGTTCTCAAAAAAGTCTAAATGGCTATCAGTTTTATATCTGTCGCTATACAATTTGCCATTACATTCATACATTTTTACTTTTCTAATTTCACTATCCAAAGTGCCTTCTTCAACCTCTCTAGTTCCCACTTTGTAGCCATAACGATTTTTTCGTCTATAATAAATATCAAAAGCTTTTTTATGTATATACTTTAAAAAGTAATGTATTAATGTATTGTCGCCTCTGCGATATCTTATTTCGTCATCAAAATTGACAAATAATTTATTTGCAAGCCACATTATAGATTTTTCTATCCAAAAGAATGGTAATGTGTTTTTTTCTTTGCTTGGACGCAACATATGTTCAATAGTACATAACTCTCTTGCATCTGCACCAACTGACATCACTCTTTGGCTGTCTTTTAATTCTTTGTAAAAACAGAAACCCATAATCTCAGCACCCATATGTCTACCTAATTTTTCCGTCATTGTAATTCCGTCATTTTTAGGATTTGCATAAGCACTGTCTGTGCTATCTTTTAAGGTACTTGGTGCATTTTTTTGTTCTTTATCTGCCTCAGCAATACACACAATCCCAAACTCAAGAGAGTTACTTTCTTTATTGTCTATGATTTTCTTGCCCATTCGCAATAAATCAAAGTTTAGAATTTTGCTGTAATAACTAACCTTTTCAAAATCTTTTTCAAAATCAAAGAAATCGTTATTCCAACGAATAGTATTGCCCTCCGTCATAGGAACTTTATCTTCTCTTATTGCATAGTTAGATATAATGAACGAACTTTGACAAACATAGATTAAATGTAATTTTGCATAATTTGCTAACACATTAAACAACTTTTCTACAGCAATACCATTGTAATAATTCATTCCATACAAATCTGCGTTATAACCAAACAAGTCGTGTTCTCCGTTATTATATGCACACTCAATTTCGGTTACTTTATCCTTACATTTAACTAAATTGAATATTTTACCATTTCGTATATCTTGCTCAATATCTAATTCAAAAAGTAGCCATGGAAAGTTTGAAAACATATCTCGACAGATTCTTTTCCTGTTTTCAGCTTCTATTGTGAATTTGACTGACCAACTAAGTGCGTCATTTGTAACATTTTTAGTTTTTCCACTGCCTTGAACACCCGTTTTGCAAGTTTCCATATCGGAACCATCAAGTTGCTTTTGATTATACTCTTCAAAGCCTTGTAGTCTTATAATTCCTATTTTTTGACGCCATTTATCTACTAAAAGTATTGCTATTGGTACAAGTACAAATGGGCTTAACATTGCTATATATTTCGTGTTGATTATTGTATATTTTAATATTTCATACAAAGCCGTGAAATCAAACGAAAAACAAAAGTAAAAGTAAAATGGTATCAACGGCAACAAAATTGATAGCAAATTTAGATTAAGCACCCAAATTACAATCAACAATAATCTTGATAACCTACTACTTTTCAAATACTGCACATAATCTTTAATGTATTTGCTAGTTGGCGTTATTGAAAATCTTGAAAAGCCTTTAAATGCTTTTAATGGTAGCGTATCTTTTCCGTGTTTATTGTTCGTTTTCATATACAAAAACACTACTGCTTTTTTTATTAGGATAAATATTGGCAAAACTATCATTGCTATTGTCATTGCTTTTGTAAGCCAAATTAATAGATTAACAAAAAATCTGCCATATGTACCACTATTTATGTACAACATCCCCCAAACTCTAAGTTTAGCCACAAATATAGCCGAATTTTCGGGCAATAGTATTATTCCGCCATTGCCTCCAGTCTCTGTAGGTATTGTTGGTAGCGGAGCTTGTCCATCTGTTGCTGAAGAATTGAATAAATGCAATAAAAACTCCCAACCAAGCTTTGCAGCGTTCGCTAAATCTTTGTACGCTCCTGAAAAAATGAAAATAGAGCAAATTATTGATATGCAAATTAACAAAATAGTGCCAAATTTGAATTTATTTTTATCTAAAAACGCTTTAAATTTCATTTTTTACTCCTTTAAATACAACATTTGCTTTGTTTTTTCGCAAAAAATTGTATTTTCGTCCAAAAATTTTATTGCAAAGTCTTTTTCATTATCCTTGATAAGCATTATATTTTGCTCGCACTCAGATACAACATAATAAGTTGCTTTTTTGTTTTCAATAATCAACACTTTATCATTCCTATTCGCTCCGTAGTGATAGAAAAACGACGCAATCATTTCTGACTGCGCCGTTCTGCGTTTTTCTTATTATATTCAGTTAAAAACAGTTATCTCATTGAAAATTCAATCGTCATCATTAGGCAAGTGCCATCCGTGTTCACGATGAATGCTCGGTGCTTGCGGTTCTTCGTTTTCCCAAGCCCTTTTACTCATTTCTCTGTCAAATCTGCCCAACGTTGTATGACATTCTTCTCGATAATCATCATCAAAATTCGGATTGCAAAAATCCTGACGAACCTTTTCTCGTTCAGCACTTAATTCCTCATCAGTCGCATTGCTAATCCACTTATCTTTATACTTCATTTATTTCCTCCATAGAACTTTACTTGGATTCGTTATCGGATTTGTGCTTTAAGGCTTCATATCCATCTCGGATAAAATCAACCTTTGTCATCCCATTTTCTTTAAGAAAAGCGTTTATTTCGTCAAAAAGTTCTCTCGGTATCATCGTTTGAAAATTCCCGCACTTCGCCTTACGCTTTTCCTTATTCTTTTCCTCATACTTACGATTCGCACGACGTTGCGGTGTATCTTCTTTTCTTGTTACCATAATCGCCTCCTACAAGCGAAATATTACATAGAGCAAATTCTCTATTGATTATACCATAAATGATAATTTACAGCAAGTTATAAAGAGTTGCTTTGATTTTATGTTTGCCACTCGAAAGCCCAATGGAATTATCAGCGATATTTTGCAGGAACACCCAAAATCCACGATTCAAGTCAATGATAGCACAGGTATTTTGGGTGATTATCCGTTTTTTACAAGCGGCGAAGCAATCAACGAATGGCAGAGTGCGTTGGTTGACGGTATGAACTGCTATTTATCAACCGGTGGTAATGCTACGATTAAAGGTTACTATGGCAAAGCGGCATATTCAACCGACACTTGGTGCGTGTGCGGTAAAGGTGAATATTCGTTCTACCTGTTCTGTTACTTAAAAAGTGTAATTCGTAGTATCAACGACTCGTTTTTTGCGGGTTCGGGCTTAAAGCACTTACAAAAAGACAGCCTTCTTTTAGTCAATCTCTATATTCCGTCGGAAAAAGAACTCAGAAAGTTCAATTCGATAGTAAAACCTGCAATGGAAACAATGACAACGTTGTTTCTTGAAACTAAAAAGTTAAAACAACAGCGCGATTTTCTCTTGCCGCTTCTAATGAACGGTCAGGCAACCATTGCAGAATGATTTGCTAAATTATCATTTACGGCAGTATTTTCTTCAATTTTTTGAGATAAGAAATTATATACAGCCGCAACTTCAATTTGTTTTTTCTTAGTTGGTACAGGTATCACGATAGACTTAAACATATCGTGTGTTAAATCGGGTTGCGCCGAGTTCTTTGCTAACGATAGTGCTTGCTTTCTCACAAAATCACTATTTAATACAGCGTATAAATAATCTTTTGAGAGATTATCCGACTGTAATGATACAATAAAAGAATTGGCTATGTCACAACAAACAGTTGATAAATAGCCATTTTTATAGGGGAGTATCAGA
>CAJTZR010000096.1 GCA_910584035.1 uncultured Christensenella sp.
GTAACTGATGTTGATTCAAACTGGAAGTGCTTGCATCAGCAAGCAGTATTGCACTCGCAATACAAAATTTTAAGCGGGCTTAAAATTTACTTCTCATAGTTTATATTATCTAAAGTTATCCATATACCCCACAAAAAAGCTATTTTGTGGGGACCCCGATAAGCACCCGAAAGGGTATTTTGCAGTAACTGATGTTAATGCAAAAAGTGTCGGCTTGAATTATTAAGCAAGAAGCGTTAGCTTTTGTTTAAATTTGAGTTTTCTCAAATTTAACGACACATTATTTTTATTTAGTATACAGCACGTTTTGAATGTTTGTCAATACAAATTGTATGATAATTAATACTTTAAGGAAATTTTTGTAAATTGTTAACTAAATGATTGTGAATAAATCAAATTTATAAGCTGTTTAGCAGTTTTAATAATAAGGCAATAAATTATTTTTGAAAATATTGTCAAATGAATATACTTTAACAATTGTCAATACCAAAGAAGGTTTGTAAATACTTTAATATATTCTTTGTTAGTTTTAATTTAAAGTTTTTTCCAAATAAATCATATCTATGAGTTGCTTTCCGTTTTCAAAAATAGGGTGGTCATAATTATCTTTGAAAAAATTTTTAATAGTAAAGCTTTTTGAAAAGCCACATTTTTCATAAAAAGGTATTGTATAGTCACTATCTCCAGTGCCTACAATAACCTTAGTAAATTGATTTTTGTATTTATTGCAAATAAAATCTATAAGCGTTCTGCCATAACCTTGCTTATGGTAAGTAGGTAATACTGCTAGATTTTTAATTTCCAAAACTTTCTTTTGTAATTCACATACTACAATTTCACCTTTTATTCCGTTATCGTCAAGTACATACATAACTGAATTGTCAATATACTTGTCAATCATACTTTCTTGTTCATCTGCAAGCAGTAGTAGTGATAGATATTCTTTTTTATTTGTTACTTGATAAATTTTCATATTTCACCATTTAATTTTTTAATAAAGTATTGTTTACATTTAAAGTAATGACAACATATGTTAAATTTATAAAATATTTGTTTTATTAGTTTTCGGTTTTAAATGATTTTAAACAAATTGATTAAAATTTTGCATTATGTCAGTTAAATTGCTATTTTAAAAAAGATTTCTTAGTTAGTATATTTAACAAATCTATTAGACAAATCACACTAATTAAAAATCACATACCTTATGTTATAAATTAAGCATTAATTTTTTTATAATTAAAAAATTCCATTGTCATTTAGTTTTAAAAATTAAATATATTAAAATAAAAAGCACCCTAAACAACTTTAAAAACGTTATTTAGCGGTGCATTTTGTTGTTTTATTTTGTTAACTTATTTTGTAATAATGCCTTTATCAACTAAGTAATCTTCAGTAATTTTTGTAGCATCAAGTATAAACTTTACACAAGGACGAGTAGCGTAGTACTCAGCAGTTCTTTCAGATGGTACATAGTCTTTTGTGATATTTTTCATATTTTTCAACAATTCACCACAAAGTAAACTTCCATTCATTTCCTCAAATTGGTCAGTTAAGCTACGAACTTTTTCATAAACATCTTTTTTGTCGTCAGCTACATTACCTAAAGTGTCTTTAAGTACACCTAACACCATACCTATACCGCTAACAGCACCGCATAAATTCCTTGTTTTTGCAAAGCCACCGCCAAAAGCACTGCTTATTTTTAAAAGTAGTTCCTTGTCGATTGGCAAATCGTCTGCAAATGCCATAATAACTGCTTGAGCACAATTGTATCCTTCTTTAAAGCACTCATAAGCCCTCATTTGTCTATCCATTATTATTTTTCCTCCAATTGTTGTAGATAGTTAAAAATTATTTCTGCCACTTTTTCAAGTGATAATTTTGATGTGTTTATTGTTATATCATAGTTGCTTATGTCACCCCAAATTTTGTCTGTATAACCATTATAATATTGATCTCTATGTTTATCCGCTTTAAGTATATATTTATCAATATTTTTTACATCAGTTATACCATATTTGTTTACTATTCTGTCACGTCTAGCGTCCATATCTGCGTGTAAGAAAACTTTTACTAAATTTTCTTTTCCTTCAAGCACATAATCTGCACAACGTCCAACAATAACGCAAGGTTTTTCCGCAACTTCTTTTATAACTTCGCTTTGTGCAAAATAAACTTTGTCATTAATAACCATATCTGTATATGTTGTGCTATAAAAACTGCCAATACCAGTAGAGTATCCAAACATACTTGCAAATTTACTTGTAGCTTTTTCGTCAAATTCCTTATAAAATTCTGGATTGACACCATTCTTTTCCGCAGCAAGCTTAATTAAATCAGTATCATAGTAGTTTATGCCTAATTTTTCCGCAAGTAATTTGCCAACTGTTCTACCACCACAGCCATATTGTCTAGCTAAAGTAATAACAAAATTATTTTTCATATTTCCCCCAATATTTTAGTTGTTACTAAAATGTAACTAAAAAGACAAGTATTATCTTTTTATATTATATAATTTAAACTATAATTTGTCAATATCTATTTGTTAAAAAAGTTGATTATTTATTTGAAATTTAATGCCTAATATGCTTAAAATTTATAAATTGTCATTTAGATTTTGTGTCAGTAAAATTATATGCTTGAAAATTGCTAAAAAAGTATAAAGTTATGCAAATTTTTTTTAAATTTTATTGTAATATATGGGAAAATGTGGTAAAATAAATATATAAAATAAAAAGGCGGTAAAAATATATGTTGTCATTACTATCATCTGCTGGTTGGGACAACTTTGTTGCTGGATTTAATTCTTTTATGGATACAATGACAAAGTTTTTTACATCTGGTTTAGGTAAAATCGTATTATTTATTCTTGTTGCAATCGCTGGCTTTATTGCTATAAAACTAGTTATTAAAATGTTAAAAAGTATGGGCAAGAAAGTCAAACTTGACCAAACTGTTTACAAATTTATTGTAACAGTTATCAAATTTGTGCTTTGGGTACTTTATGTTTTAACTTTACTTTCAATTGTTGGTGTACCAATTACAAGCTTAGTTGCTGTTATTACTGCATTGACTTTAGGTATCACTCTTGCTATTCAATCAAGTGTGTCAAACCTTGCAAACGGCATAATTCTACTTGCAAATAAACCATTTAAAATTGGTGACTTTGTTGAGATTAACGGCGTTAGTGGTACAGTAGTGGATATTAGCATTTTCAATACAAAACTTCGCACTGCAAACAATGAGGTTGTTACAATGCCACACAATGTGACTATTAATAATCCGATTGTTGATTTTACAAGTCTTGAAATGAGACGTATTGCAATTGATGTGTCTGTTAGTTATGATAGTGATGTAAACAAAGTAAAAGAGGTATTATATCAAGTTATAAAGGAACAAGATTTGGTTTTACAAGACCAAGCAAATAGTGTAAATCTTTCAAAAATGAATTCAAGTTCAATTGATTTTTCTGTAAAAGTATGGACTGCTACTGAAAATTATTGGGATTGCTTCTTTGCTTTAAATGAAAGTGTATTTAACAAATTGAATGAGAATGATATTGAAATTCCATACAATAAGCTTGATGTGTTTATTAAAAATAATGAGCCAAAGCAAATTGAGTTTAACAGCTCTAAGAATAAAAAAGATTAATTTAATTGAGTAATCGCAGATTAATGCAAATGTTGTACGTAATATTAATTTAAAAAATAATAAAAAAGTGATTGTGGCAGTGGTTATATCATAACAATTACTTTTATTAGTTTCAAATACAACATTATCCAACAAGTATATTTTAATAAAAAAGCTTGTTACAAACAACAATACTCAAAAATTATTAAAATTTGTAATACAAAAACATACTATCCGAACAAGATAGTATGTTTTGTTTTGGAACAAAATAAATACTAGCAATGCTGGTGTGAATAAAAAGCTTAAGCGACAGTGATTGAAAATATAAACCCCATTGATATAATAAATGTGGTTCTTATCGCATTTATAAAATTTAAGGAGGCTAACTATACTTTGGCATAAAAAATAAATGTTTGACTTATTCAAAAGTAATAATGCTTGATATAACAGAGTTTAAATTTTAATTAAAAAATTATTTGTTTGATAAATGCTTAATAATTGTTTTATGATTAGCGGTGATTATTGTTAATTGTATAAATATGATAAAATGGTAAGACCATAATACTAATAACAAACTGGTAATATCCGCTGTTATGGATGGTGAGACTGAGGGAGTATTAAAGTATTATCTTATTATAATTTGCAAGTGGAATAAAAACTATAATGCTGTTGATACAAAAGGGAATATAATTGTCATTCAGTACATAAAGTAGTTATGTATTAATCATTATGTGAATTAGTTGTATAATTGTATTTTTAAGCTTACGAAAAAAAATAGAAAAATTATAAAAAATCACTTGACAAATATATTGCGTATAAGTATAATATAGGCAGAGTTAAAAGTTAAACTCTTTTTTAAATGACTTTTGGTTCGCATATGCGAACTTGTCATAAAGCAGATAACAAGGCTTGAAAAGCAGATTAATAATTAAATTAAATTTATAATTTTTTAAGAGTTTAATTTTAAATTTTGAAATAACTTTTTTAAAGTTTAATTTTAAATTTTGTTATATCTTTTTAAAGTTTAATTGAAAAAATTTGCAATAGTTTTTAGTGAGTTAAATTTAAAATGCTTTATGGCATTTTAGGAAATTAAATGTAAGTGCTTATAAATTTTCAAATAATAAATGATAAGTATTGCATAAAAGTATACTTGAACAATTTTATCAAGAACTTTTGGGGGTAGTGATTTAGTTGTAAATTTATTAAGGAATAAAACAATTAACTTAGAAATATATTGCAAGAGATTTTTGGTTGTGTTGGTAATAATGGAATAATAATTTTTGAAAAAATAGTAACTAAATTAAAAAATGGAAATAAACATTCGATATCGGAGTAAAAATTTATTTAAATAATAAGCAATGGAGGTTGAGTATGCCAATAGTATTAGCTCCAGTAGATAAGGAACTGGTAGTTTTAAAAATTGTGTCTAATCAAGATATTAAAAGGCATCTTGAAGATTTGGGAATCATAGTTGGTAGTAGCATTAAATTAATTAGCAAAAATGGTGGTAATGTCATTTGTGAAATTAAGAATGACAGAGTGGCTTTGGATACAGAGACTGCGATGAAAATATTTGTGGCTTGAGGTGGCAGTATGCAAAAGATATTAAGCGATTTTAAAATCGGTGAGAGGGGAATTATTAAGGCAGTTAAAGGCGAAGGCAAGGTTAGACGCAGATTATTCGATATGGGCGTTACACCTGGTGCAGAAGTTTTACTTAGAAAAAAAGCCCCTTTAGGTGACCCACTTGAAATTAATATACGTAACTATGAATTAACTTTGAGGAAAGTTGAGGCATCTTGTGTAACTTTGGAGGTTGTTGAATGAAAGCTCAAGATAACAAAAACGAAATTATGGTTATCCCAAAATCAAAACCAAAGCGGTTTGCGTTGGTAGGTAATCCTAATTGTGGTAAAACAACTTTGTTTAACAACTTGACTGGTAGTACAGCACATACTGGCAACTGGCCAGGTGTTACGGTTGATAGACGTGAGGGTGAGTATAAAAAGTGTCCCGAACCAGTGTTTATAGTAGATTTACCTGGTATATATTCTTTGTCACCATACACACCAGAGGAAGTTGTGTCAAGGAATTTTATACTTGACGAAAAACCAGATTGCATTATCAATATAATTGATGCGACTAACCTTGAGAGAAACTTGTATCTTACAACTCAAGTTATGGAGATTGATGTTCCAGTAATCATTGCATTGAATATGATTGACGAGGTAAAAAAGAGCGGTGATACCATTGATGCAGAAGTGCTTGAGAAAAAAATAGGTGTGCCAGTTGTGGCAATATCCGCACTTAAAGGTGAGGGAACAACTGAGCTTATGGATAGAGCCTATGAGATTGCATTGCAAAAACGAGAGGGCTTTACAGTACTTGAGCAATCAAAGCTAAGTCATTTGATTAACGATGTTGCAATTGCACTAAAAGGACAAGACATTGAAAATCCATTATTCCACGCAGTAAAACTTGTGGAAAGTGACGAACTTGAGGTCGCAGCACACGAGCCATTGCTTGAGATGATTGATAACTTTAAAGCTACTTTCAAAGACGATATTTTTGGCGTGGACTTTGAGGCACTTATCGCTGATGGCAGATATAAGTACATATCCAAAAATTATTCTACCGCTTTGACAAGAAATAGCAAAACAGATAAATCTAAATTGACTAAGTCAGACAAAATTGATAGAGTACTTACTCACAGAATTTGGGGTATTCCAATGTTCTTGTTGATTTTGTTTACAATATTCCATTTGGTATTTAGCGAAAACTTTTTGTTTATTGGTGCAGCTTTGGGAAAAGACTGGGTAAGCTTGGACGGCACTGCATTTGCGGGTGTATTTGGTAGTGGCGGAATTAACTCACCAGGTGCTATTCTGCAAGGCTTGATGGAAGTATTTATGACTTGGATAACGGATAGTGTTGCTGGCTGGCTAGTCAATGCACCAGCTTGGGTGACTGGGTTATTGTGTGATGGTATTTTGGGTGGTCTTTCCGCAGTGTTATCATTTATACCGCAAATATTATTGTTATTAATGTTATTCTCAATTTTAGAGGATACTGGTTATATGGCAAGAGTTGCGTTTATCCTAGATAGAATATTGCGTAAATTTGGTTTGAGTGGTAGAGCATTTATGCCAATGATTATGGGCTTTGGTTGTTCTGTACCCGCTATGATAAACACAAGGACTTTAGCGGACGAAAACGAGAGAGTCGCTACAATACGTGTAATTCCATTTTTTAGTTGCGGTGCTAAGTTGCCAATTTTGACTGCAATAGCTGGCGGTATTGTTATGACTTGGGGGATTGGCAATGCGGATATTATAACTTATTCTATGTATGTGATTGGAATTGTTACTGCAATAATATCTGTAGTATTAATGAAGTCAACTACTATGAAAGGCGATGCAGCACCATTCATAATGGAATTGCCTAATTATCGTTTGCCACAATTTAAAAGCTTAATGTTACTTATGTGGGATAAAGCAAAACATTTTATCCAAAAAGCATTTACAATTATTTTGGCATCTACAATAGTAATTTGGTTTGTGTCACACTTTAGCTTTGAT
>CAJTZR010000097.1 GCA_910584035.1 uncultured Christensenella sp.
TTGCGACAAACTCAGATTCTCAACTATTATGGGAAGCAGCTTGTGGTAGACTAGATATAGCAGATTTTATTTGATAAATAAAAATTAAAAAACAAACTAAATCATTAGAATAAGTTTTTATTATTATTTTAATTTAAAATGTTGCTGTATAACGGACTTCAGGTAGGCTTGCTTGGACGCTAACAAAATACGTCAACGCAAGCCAACCTAAATTCCTTTTTATGTTGGTCAAAGTTTAATTATTATATTAATTTTGTATTGTAGGGATATTTATTAATAGCAAAATTTAAAATAATGTATTTATAAAATAAAAACTTAAAAATAAAAAGAAATTAAGCAAACAAGGTGCTAAAACAGCACCTTGTTGTTTTAAATATTATTTTATATTAAATGAAATATGTATAATTAAAAAATAAGTTATTGTTTTTAGATATTTTTTGAACTATTATTATGGTGTAAAATTTTTTGTGACGGACTTTAGGTAGGCTTACTCGGACGCTAACAAAATGCGTCAACGTAAGCCTACCTAAATTCCTTTTAACTTTGATAAAAAATTGATAATTTAAATAGTAATTTTATATTTTCTAAATTTTAATTTTTTATAAATTTATGAAAAGATATTTTTAATAAGTAGTTTTGTTACGGACTTTAGGTAGGCTTACTCAAATGCTACAAAATGCATTTACGTAAGCCAACCTAAATTCTTTATGCATTGGTTAAGGTTTGATTATAAAATTTTGTCTTATTACATTTATGCTACTGTATTTATCTTATTGTTTTATTCTTTTTAAAAAAAGGTTAGGCAATGTGTGAAACAAGTTATTACTTTTGTTAAAGTTTGGTACTTGTTTTAGTGTCAATTTGCTTTGTTTTTTTGTTTGGTATTTATATTTAGATAGTGGATGATTATGTTATCTATTATTCGATACACACAGTAGATTAACCAAATTATCCAAGTTAACTGCCATTTTTGAGTAATTAGACTGATTGTAATGTAAAGTATAGCAACTAGTATAGCAATTACCCAATTTGTAATTTTTTTATGCTTTGCTATGGTGTGGTCACTTTTTTTTAATGCAGATTTAATATTTTCTTCTGATATAGTTTTGTAATCATTTTCATTAATTCGCTCACCATTCAAAATTTCATTTATGCTAACATCAAAAGTGTTTGAAAGAATTTGCAACATTTCTACTGGTGGTAAGTAATTTCCATTTTCCCATCTAGAGATAGTTTTGTTTGTAACACCAATTTTGTCGCCTAGTTCAGCTTGGGTTAAATTATGTTCTTTACGCAGAGTTGATAAAAAATTGCCTATTTTTTGCATATCCATAGTAATGCTCCTAAGTTTAATTAATTTTATACTTTAATTATACCACTTTACTTTACAAAATAATTACCCATAAAAAGCGAATTTGTTTTTAATAGTAGTTTTTTATTAAGAATTATTGCAAAACTATAAAAAATTAGCAGTCTAATTGGCTGATTGCTAATTTTTTGAAAAATTTTGTAAAAAACACTTGACAATTAGGTTTTTTGTGATATAATAAAGTCAAAGGTCAAGGAAAGTCAAATGGAGGTTAATATGGCAAGTATAAGTGATGTAATTGAACAATTCATTTTGCAAGCATTGGCAGATGACGATTTATTACAATTATCACGAAATGATTTGGCGACATTTTTCAGTTGTGCACCAAGTCAAATTAACTATGTATTGTCTACTAGATTTACGCCAGAAAAAGGTTTTATGATAGAGTCCAAACGTGGCGGTGGTGGTTGTATTAATTTAATTAGATTGAATGACGAAAAAGCGAATGTATTAAAATCTATATATGATTATTTATGCGAGGAAGGTATTCTTGAATATACTAAGTTACTGCATATTTTGCAAAGGTTAGAGGCGGACGGCATTGTCAGCAAGGCGGAAAGTGACATTTTAAAAGTTGCAATGTCGGATAAAGCTTTAGCAAATCCAGTAAATATTACTAAAAGGCTTAGAGCCCAGATGTTTAAGGAAATAATTTTAAATTTATCAAAAAGGAGTTAAGTATGAGCGGAAATTATTATTGTAGTATTTGTGGCAAACCAGCTACAGTATGTAAAAAGGAAACAATCAATGGTGTAACAAAAGTGTCATATTATTGTGACGAGTGTTTTAATATGCTTGAGGGTGGCGGAATATCTTCAAACAGCTTATTATCTGCTATGTTTAACTTTGGCGGAAATAATGTTGCAAAACCAAAAATGCGAGTATGTAGTTGCGGAACTACTGAAAGAGATGTTTTGAATAGTGGAAAGTTTGGTTGTAGCGAATGTTATAATTTGTTTAGAGATATTGCAGAAAATTATGTAAATACAAGAGGGTATTTGACACATAAAGGTAAAAAACCTACGCAAAATGGAGTATCAACAATTGATAGTGAAAAAAGTGGCAATATGAGTGAACTTGATAAGTTGAAAGCAGAGCTTGCATTGGCGGTTAAAGAGGAAAGGTTTTTAGATTGTGACAAGCTTGCAAAGAAAATTGCGGAACTTCAAAAGGAGGACAAATAAATGGCGAATATTGATAATATAGTTGTATCTACAAGAGTTCGACTTGCAAGAAATTTGAAAGATATCCCATTCCCAGCAAGGTTAAAAGGTAGCCCTAAGAGTAGCGAGGAAGTAATAAATACAGTGAAATCAGTATGTGATAAACTTTTTAAATACGATTTGTTGTTAATGAATAGGATAAGTGATATTGACAGAATAGCATTGCTTGAAAGACATTTAATAAGTCCTAACTTGGCGGCGAATACTGAAAATGGTGCAGTTTGTATTGGTAAAGATAATGGTATGAGCATTATGATTAATGAGGAGGACCATATTAGGGCACAATGTTTAATAAGAGGCTTTGCTTTGGAGGAGTGTTATAAAAAAGTTAATGCTTTTGATGACAAGTTGAGCGAAATGGCACAAATTGCATATGACGATAAGCTTGGATATTTAACTGCTTGTCCAACTAATTTGGGTACTGGTATGCGTGCAAGTGTTATGATGTTTTTGCCAGCACTAACTGTAACTGGCGAATTATCTAGGTTGATAAATGAGGTTCAACAAGCGGGACTTACAGTGCGTGGTATTTATGGCGAGGGTAGCAAAGGTACGGGATATTTGTATCAAATTAGTAATCAAATTACTATTGGTGTAAGCGAGGGTAATTTGATTAAAGTTGTAAATAATGCAGTTATGAAAATTTGCGAAAGTGAGCAAAATGCAAGAGCAAGACTTTATAAACAAGAGGGAATTGCACTTGAAGATGCGGTTTCAAGGTCTTTAGGAATTTTGTTATATGCAAAGCGAATAACTTCTGACGAGTTTATGGAACATATGGCAAAGGTTAAACTTGGTGTCGCTTTGGGAATACTTGATTTAAGTATGCCAATGTTGAATCAATTGACAGAGTTATGTCAGCCAGCCAATATGTGTCATTATTGTGGTAGGAAAGTAAACGCAGACGAGCGTGATATAATGCGTGCAGATTTAGTGCGTAATAAAATTAAAGAGAGGTGATTAATATGGATAAAATGAATGCTGAAAGTAACAAAATATTAGAGCAAGCAAAAATCTTTGGTGCAAATAGCGGTGGTTTGGTAGGAACTGAACATTTATTGTGTGCTATGGTGTATGTTGATGGCACTAATGTGCAAAGTATCCTTAATAGAATAGGCTTCAATAAAAGTGATATACCTAAAATTATACAAATAACTGGGCATCAAGCAGACCCATATTTTAGCCCACGTACAAAGAATGTAATTAGTGGAAGTATCAATTTGGCTGCACAAGTAGGCTTGAACTATGTTATTCCAGAACATATTCTTGCTATGATTTTGCAAGACCAATCCTCTTATGCAGTGCGTGCGTTAGTTCAACTTGGTTGTGACCTAAACGGCTTAATACTTGCTTTGACAAAAGCAATAAATAACAATAACAAAATAAATCGTAGTGAGGATAATGACGAGTTCAATTTTGAGGATAATAAAGATGGCTCAAATGTAAAAGAGCTTGACAAACTTGGTGTAGATTTGACTTTAAAGGCGGAGCAAGGCAAACTTGACCCAGTTATCGGCAGACACGAGGAAATTGATAGGGTAATTCAAATTTTGTCAAGACGTACTAAAAACAATCCAGTCTTGATAGGTGAGGCTGGTGTAGGTAAGTCTGCTATCGTGGAGGGGCTTGCAAATAGCATTGTAAAAGGCGATTGCCCAGAAATGTTGAAAGGTAAAAGAATATTCAGCCTTGATATATCTAGTTTGCTTGCTGGAACTAAGTATCGTGGTGACTTTGAGGAAAGAATGAAAAATGCCATTGAGGCAATTAAGAAATCGGGCAATATAATTTTGTTTATTGACGAGATTCACACAATGGTAGGTGCTGGCGGTGCAGAGGGTGCTGTTGATGCGGGAAATATTTTAAAGCCTATGCTTGCAAGAGGTGAGTTGCAAACTATTGGTGCGACTACAATTGATGAGTATCGTAAGTATATTGAGAAAGACCCTGCATTGGAGCGTAGATTCCAACCGATTATAGTTAATCCACCAACTGTTGAGGATACAATTTGTATTTTGAAAGGGTTAAGGGATAAGTACGAGGCACATCACAAGGTTCAAATTAAAGACGATGCGATTGAAGCAGCTGCTGTTTTGTCAGATAGATATATTAGCGATAGATTTTTGCCAGATAAGGCGATTGACTTGATTGACGAGGCAGCAAGTAGAATGAGAATACACTCTCAAGTTGTGCCTAAGGATATTAAGGAAATTGAGGACCAAATTATAAAATGCGAGCAAAATAAAAACGATGCAAGCAAGCAAGAAATGTATTTGAAAGCAAACGAATACAAAGAGAAAATAGACGAACTTAAAAAATTGCTTGACGAGAAAAAAGCGACTTGGAATGAAAACTCTAGTAATGTGGAACTTTCAATCGGTGAGGAGGAAATTGCACAGATAGTTAGTAGTTGGACGGGTATTCCAGTTGTTAAAATGACAGAGAGTGAGGCAGAAAGACTAATCAATCTTGAGGATATCCTTAAAAAACGTGTAATTGGTCAAGAGGAAGCTGTTACTAGTATAAGTAAAGCAGTAAGGCGTGCAAGAGCTGGTTTGAAAGACCCTAATAGACCTATTGGTTCATTCATTTTCCTAGGTCCAACTGGTGTGGGAAAAACAGAATTGTGTAAATCACTTGCCGAGGCTATGTTTGGTGACGAGAACTTAATGATTAGGCTTGATATGAGTGAGTATATGGATAAGATAAATGTATCCAAATTGATTGGTTCAGCTCCTGGTTATGTAGGTTTTGAGGAGGGCGGACAACTTACTGAAAAAGTTAGACGTAAGCCATATTCTGTAATCTTGTTTGATGAGATTGAGAAAGCTCACCCAGATGTGTTCAACTTGTTGTTGCAAATTATGGACGATGGTAGATTGACTGATTCTCACGGCAGGACTGTATCTTTTAAAAATACTATTATCATTATGACAAGTAATATCGGTGCAAGTGAAATAGGTAAAATGTCAACTTTAGGCTTTGGCGGAAATAGTAATACAATTAGTGAGGACGAGTATGATGCAATGCGTGATAGGCAACTTGAGGCATTAAGACGTACGATGAAACCAGAGTTTATCAATCGTATTGACGATGTAATCATATTCCACAAGCTTTCTAAAGATAATATTATGGAAATTTGCAATTTGATGGTAAATAATCTAACTAAACGCCTTAAAGAGCAAAATATCAATATTGTTGTTAGCGATAAGGCAAAAGAGTATATTGCAGAACAAGGCTTCAATGCAGAGTATGGTGCAAGACCACTTAGACGTAGCGTACAAAAACTTATTGAGGATAAATTGTCAGACGAGATTTTGCGTGGTAATATTGCGATAGGTGATAATGTAAATATTGACTTGAAAGACAATACTTTGACATTTGATAAAGTTTAAAAGTTGCCATATAATAAAGCTAAATTGTTTAATTCAAAATTGATTAATAAAAACTTATATTCTAATTTTATAAACTGGATAAATTAGTGCTGCAGTTAAAGTTAGTTGTTTACTAGCAATTATGGTAGTTTCACTATTGTGGATACAAAATAGATTTATGCTATGTAAATGTATAAATTTGATTGGTAAATTGGCTTTATTTATGGATATAATTTAAATGCTAAACAATATTTTTAGAGTAAAAGGTAACATTTTAATAATAAATGCTTAAATATCGATTTTCAATGTAAAATTTATATAAAGTGTATAGTAATTTGTAATAAAATATGTTACAATATAATTGATAAAAATAATAGTTTTTATCAAATTTACGTGCAAGCAAAAAGGGGGCAATTATGCGTATTGAAATTATTGCAAAAAATTACAAACTAAGCGAAAAACTAAAAGACATCATTGAAAAGAAACTTGAAAAATTTGCTCGTTATTTTGAGGAAGATGCCAAAGCAAAAGTTTTGTTAAAGCAAATCAATCAAGATAAAGATGTAATGGAAGTTACAATCAACTTTGGCGGTGGTAAAATTATGAGAGCCGAAGTAGTAACCGATAATATGTATGATAATATTGACTTGGTTTTACCTAAACTTGAGCGTCAAGTTCGTAAATATAGGACTAAACTTGGTAAAAAAGTTAAAGAAAGTGCCTTTGATATGGATGCATTATATAAAGATTCTGCAGAGGAAATTGATACTAAAGAACTTGCAATTGGTAGGGTTAAACAGACTGATGTTAAAAAGATGTCTGTAAAAGATGCTATTACTGAAATGGAGCTTTTGGACCACTCTTTCTATGTATTTATTAATGAGGCAAATGGTTTAGTTAATATCGTGTACAGACGTGCAGTCGGCGATGTAGGTTTGTTAGATTTAATTTATTAATACTTTGCTCTAAATAATCTAAAATGTAATAATACAAAAAATGACTAAGACAATTCTTAGTCATTTTTGTTTTGTATGTTGAATTGTAAAATTAAGTGCAAAACTTGTAAAAAAATGTTCATCAAATATATAATTTGATGAACATTTTGTAACTAAATTATATCAATTTTTCTATTTTAAGTCAAGTTTTATTAACTTTTTTAATGTAAAATGTACTATTCCATAATTTTTAATGAACAAAATGCTAAAAATTTGCTTTATTAGTTCATCAAATTATA
>CAJTZR010000098.1 GCA_910584035.1 uncultured Christensenella sp.
TTGGAAAATTACTAAAAAGAAATTGACTGTAAGTTGGAAAACTGAAGGAAAGACAGAGGACGGAAAAACTATCTATTTGCCATCATTGGCTTTTGGCAGTGGTATGAATGTTAGCGTAGCATATACGTATTATAAAGATGATTCTTTTACTCAATCAATAACACTTAAGCAAATTTATGACGAATTTGAGTTAACAAAAGTTAAAACCTATTATGTAAAAGCAAAGCTAAATAGTAGCGGTGGTGATTATAATAGCAGTAATAGTGTATTGTTAGAGGGTGGAACTGAAAAAACAGAAGTAACTCGTATTATGCAAACTGGCACATATGCCAATGAGGTAAGTGTAACATTAGATAAGAGTAAAGTTACATTTAATGGTAAAGAGCAAGAGGCAATATTCCAAATTACTGGAACTTCACTGGATAACATAATAATATCTTACTTTAAAGCAGATGGAACGCCTCTGCAAAAGCCACCAACAAATGTAGGCAAATACAAGGTTAAAGTTGAACTTAAAGATACGCTAACAGACTATGTTTTAACTGGCATTGCAGAATTTGATTTTGAGGTACAAAGTTTAAGAATAACAAAGCCACCAATGCCTAATCAAATTCAATTTTTCCAAATAGACGGCTATGGAATAAATGATATTGTAACATTACCAAGTGATTGGGAAAATTATTTAATAATAAAAGTAATTGATAAAAACAATAATGAGATTTTACCTGAAAATGGGGACTGGGAGTTCTTAAATGTAGGAACTTACAAAATCGAAATATCATTTAAGGATAATACAAATACAAGCAATGGTTGCGATGCAGACAATGTTATTTGGAGCGATAGCGATAAAGGCACATATTATGTTAATCTTGAAATAAAGCCATTAGTATTAATAGTAGGTGACTGGCAAACAAGTATTGATAATAAAAGGCCTACAATGTCTGGAACAGATACAACTGAACTTGAAAAGTACTTTGATTATATGCTATATGAATTGAAAGGAGATATAATCATAGGTAACGCACTACCACAAGATAGTATACTAAAAGCTGGTACAAACTATCAAATATCTTTAAAAGTAAAAGATATTTATAAGGGTAATGTTTTAGTAGAGTATAAAGGCATTGAGGTAGCAGAAACAGAGCCATTTAAGTTTAAAACGTCAAGCAGTAGTGGAATTGGTGGCGGAGATAATAACGGCAACAATGGCGGTGGCGGTATAGATGGCAATGGTGGTAGTGATAATTCAAATTTATGGCTTGGTAATTGTGACGGCAAAATACCACTAATTGTTTGGTTATTGATTGGTTTAATTGCATTAATGATTTTGCTATTTATAATTATGATAGTTGTTTTTGCAAGCAACAATAAAAACAAAGAAAGATTTGATAGAGTTACACCAATAGCTAGCAGTACAAGTGATAACAATTTAATAAACGAATTTTCCGACAGCAATTTTGCAAATGTAAATGGCAAATTAATGAGTGATAAAGATTGGACTTTTATTGTGAGGGAGCAAGACATATTGAATATTAAAGCTTTGGAAAATCAAACTGAAAGAGTAATAATGTATGCTTGCAAGGAAAGTGACATTAAAAAGGCAAAGAAATTCCACAACACAATAGCAGATGTGGGACGTAAAGAGTTGGACAATATTTTAGGCGAAGAAGAAAACTCAAAGCCTAATAAAAAGAAAAATCGTAAAAAAAGGTAAGGCTAATATATCAATAAATTGATATAAGTTAAAAGTGAAATAGTAGCAACCACATATTGTTAAACTATTTAAATTTAAATTAAATAGTTGTGCATTTTTATGGGATATTTGGTAATAAACTATCAAAAATCGGTACTAAATTAAAAATGAGATAAAACAAAGAACAGCGATTTATAAAAAATCGCTGTTTTTGATACAAAATATTTGCAAAAAAGATATGATTAAAATTTTTAAAATAATTACATTTAAATTTGTAAATTTTAATTTTAAATTAAATGTTGTAAGTTGATTTTTTCATTTAATATATTTTAATTAAAATGATAATAAAGCATTAATAGATTTGCTACATATCATATATTGATACTTTAGGCAAATATTTTGTATGCAACCAACTCTCAATGCAATTACATCTTAGTGAAAGATGTGTTTGTGCATTTTGGGCATGGTGGGCATTTATCGTTTTGATTTAAGTGAATATCTGTACCGCAGTTAGTGCAAGAATAACAGCCTTTACCGGGTTTTTCACCTGTACGACAAGTACATTTTGATGATGCCATTGTGCTACCTCCTAGAGTTTGATTGTAGCAATTAAGGTTAATAATTTTAAAAATAATTGTTTAAGTTTTTATTGTAAACCTTTGCTACAACATTATTATAAGCAATTTAAAAATGATTATACATTTTAAAAAAATTTATTGACACTTTAGCATAAATAGTGTATAATTTTAATAACCTATTTTAAGTTTTATATAAACTAAAATGGAATATATCTATAAGGAGTATATTATGGACAAAATTACAAAAAAAGTTATTGAACTTTTAAAAGAAGACGCTAGGTATACCGCCGCCCAAATAGCCAATATGGTTGGCTCAGACGAAAAAACTATTGCGAAAGTAGTCGCGGAGTTGGAAGATAGTGGCGTTATTGTTAAATATACTACCATTATTAATAACGAAAAAGCGGGTGACGAATACGTTGACGCGTTGATAGAGGTTAAAGTTAACCCTCAAAATAGGTCAGGATATGAGGCAATAGCTACAGAGATTGCAAAGTATGATATGGTAAAAAATTTATATCTTATGAGTGGTACTTTTGATTTGGCACTTACTATTGAGGGCAAAAGTATTAAGGATATAGCTTTGTTTGTGTCAGAGGAATTATCTGCAATAGACAGCGTGGTTAGCGTAGCAACTCATTTTATAATGAAGGAATATAAATCTAGCGGTGTTTCTTTTGGCGAAAGTGTTAGTGATAAAAGAGAGATAGTACGATGAATTACGATAAATATATAAGTGAAATTACAAAAAATATAAAGCCGTCTGGTATTAGGAAATTTTTTGATGTGGCAAACTCAATGAAAGATGCAATATCTTTAGGTGTAGGCGAACCCGATTTTGTAACGCCTTGGTCTGTTAGAGATGCCGCAATTTTAAGCATAAAACGTGGTTACACTCAATATACCTCAAATGCAGGTATGTTGGAGCTTAGGGAGGCAATTGCAAAATATCTAAATTTGCGTTACAACCTTACATATGACCCTAATGACGAAATTTTAGTCACAGTCGGTGCAAGCGAGGGTATTGATTTAGCATTAAGAGCTTTATTGAATGCGGGTGACGAGGTGCTTATTCCAGACCCGTCTTATGTGTCTTATTCACCTTGCGTTTCTTTATGTGGTGGCGTTCCTGTTCCAGTAAATTGCGTGGTTGAAAATGACTTTAAGGTTACACCAAAAGATTTAATGGATAAAATTACAAGCAAAACAAAAGTTTTGATTATGCCTTATCCTAATAATCCTACTGGTGCTATTATGGAAAAATCTCACTTGGTTGAGATTGCAAAACTTTGTATTGAAAAAGATATTATTGTTATATCTGACGAAATATATTCCGAACTAACTTATGACGAGGAACATACCTCAATTGCCTCTTTGCAAGGTATGAGGGAAAGGACTATTGTTATAAACGGATTTTCCAAAGCATTTGCAATGACTGGTTGGCGTCTAGGTTATGTCGCTTGTCCGCGTGAATTGTTGGAACAAATGTACAAAATTCACCAATATGGTATAATGTGTGCACCTACAGCTAGCCAATATGCAGGACTTAAAGCATTGAATGATGCTTTTGAGGATAACTTTGCAAGCGTTAGGGAAATGCACGAGGAATATGATAAACGCCGTAGGTTTTTAGTTAGGGAACTTAACAATATGGGGCTTGAATGTTTTGAGCCAAAAGGTGCGTTTTACGTGTTTCCAAAAGTCAGCAGTACTGGTATGAATGGCGAGCAGTTTGCAAATGACTTACTATTTACTAAAAAAGTAGCAGTAGTTCCTGGTAATGCTTTTGGTCAAAATGGTAATGACTTTGTACGAATTAGCTACGCTTATAGTATGGAAAAGTTAAAGAAAGCTATTAAAAGAATTGCAGAATATTTAGAGGAACGCAAAAATAGTTAGTATCTATTTGAGTTGTTTTTGTAAATATTAAATTATTTTTGTGATGTTAAATTGATTTTAATTGTATTTGTAATTAATGCAAATTAAATTACTTTTGTAAATATTTATTTAATTTGAATTTTTGCAGAGAATACCAAAACAAAAAGCGTAAGACTAAATAAGATATCGGCATAAATCAAATAAAAAAAATCTTAATGCAATTATAAAAAGAATATTAAAAACAAAAATCTGTTATGAAAATACTAAAAAGAATGACAAGTTTTAATGCGATTCTTAACAAAAAACTATTGTTTGAACAAAGGTAAAATATGTAAAAAAATTTAAAACTCTGTAAAAATAATAGTAAAAAAGCAACAATAAATCAAATAACAATATAAATACTAAAAACAATAACTACAAAGTGCTAGGTTGCCCTAGCACTTTGTAGTTATTTAACATTATAAAATCCTCTTGTTGCGAGAAGTTTTATGGACAAATTGATCACACCTAACTAATTACTTTCGCAAAACAAAGTAGGTTAGTAATTTTTACTCCGCATCTTTTTCAGCTTGAACTTTAAAATATTCTTTAAGTATTAATTCCGATACCATATTACGTGTTTCGCTATTTATTGGATGTGCAATATCTTTAAAACCGCCATCTGGTGTTTTACGGCTTGGCATTGCAACAAAATATTCTTTATTGTTTGAAATAATTTTAATATCGTGTATAGCAAAGCAATCGTCTATAATAATTGAAGCTAAAGCTTTAAGCTTGCTTTCCTTATTAACCAACCTTATTCTAATCTCGCTAATTTTCATAGTATTTTCAACCCCCTTACGTTGCTTACACATATTATACACTATTTATAAAAATTTTTCAATAGTTTACATAATTTTTATTTTAAATAATGAAAATATTTTAAAATAAATAATTTAAAGTAATAAAAATCTTAAAATATTATAAATATATGTAATAATAATGTAATTTTTAATTAAAAAATATGTATATTTATGTAAATAAAATTGCAATTTTACCTAGTTTTTGGCTAATTTGCATAAAATGCAAACTATTTTTTATGAAAATTAAAGAATAATTTTTTCTGTTTGGGTTGTAATTTGATTTATTTTATTTGCTAAAGTAGTTTTTTGTCGACTTTTTAAATATAAGTGCATATAATGTCTTATGAATAATTTTTTTTATAGCTTAAAAACGGTGCATTTTGTTGGTGTCGGCGGGGTTAGTATGAGCAAATTATGTGCTTATACATTGAGTCTTGGAATAGAATGTACTGGCTCTGATGCAAAAAATTCCGATACAATTGCAAAACTTAGGGAACGAGGTGCTAACATAGGTATTGGCGAAAAATGCGACCTTGCTTCAAAAGCGGACCTAGTTGTTTACTCAAGTGCGATAAAGCAAAATCACCCAGAACTGCTTGTTGCTAAAAAAAGTATGGAACGCAAAGACTATCTTGCTTTGGTTGCCAAAAACTTTGACAAGATTATTGCTGTAAGTGGGGCTCACGGCAAAACTACCACCACAGCAATGATAGCTTGGATATTCAATGTGGCTGAAAAAAGTTTTACCTCTCATATAGGTGGGGAACTTGTTGGTGGTGACATTGCTTTTGGCAATGGAAAGGAATACTTTATTACTGAGGCGTGTGAGTATTCAAAAAGCTTTTTAAAGTTGCACCCCGATGTTGGTGTTGTTTTAAATGTAGATTTTGACCACCCGGATTGCTACAAATCACTTAAAGATACATATCTTGCATTTGCAATGTTTATGTCACAATCTCAAGCAGTGGTGTATAATGGTGAGTTTGACTTTTCTGACAACGAAAGGTTGCAAGAGTGTAATACAAAAATGATTACATATGGTCTAAAAGATAATAACTTTTGGGCAGACCAACTTGTGCATAAAAGCAACTATATCAATTTTTGCGTGCATAAAAACAATAAAGAAAGCTACGAGTTCACTTTATACACATTAAATGACGTTAATGTACAATGTGCTTTGGCAGCAATTGCAGTTTGTGATTATGTTGGTATTGATATGCAAAAAATTAAGCTTGCTTTAGCAACATTCCCAGGTCTAAAAAACAGATTCCAATGTTTAGGGCTAATGACTGGCGGTGCTAGAATGATAGTTGATTATGCTCACCACCCAAAGCAAATAGAGTATGCTATCCACGCAGCGTATTACAATTTGCCCGATGACGGAGACTTAGTTGTGGTATTTGAACCGCATACATATTCTAGGACAAAAGCATTGTTTAAGGACTTTTGCAAGGTATTACAAGGTGATTGGACTACAATTATAATGCCAACATATAGTGCGAGAGAAAAACCCGAAGCTGGTTATGATTCAATGCGGTTATATGCAGAACTATGCAAAACAAGTGACAAAATTGTCTATGTTGACGGCTACGAAAAAGTAAAACAATGGCTAGCTAAAAACGTAAAAGTAACTGACACAATCTTATGCCTAGGAGCAGGCTTAATAAACGAAAAATTAATTTATTAGTTTGTTTTTACAAATAAAAAAAACATTAAAAAATTTCATTTGTAAAAATTGAGTATAAAACTTAAGTTTAATACAATGTTTTGTTTAAATACTATAATTAATAATGCTTGAATAATTTTAAACAATAACATTATAATGATTAATTATTCTTTGTTAACAAAATTATTAGCCGTCTCATATTTTGATGCAAGTAAAATAAATATCTTTTTTTAACTTTATCGGCTCAAAATTATTGAACCCGAATAAATCATAAATTAGTTTATCTAATTGCTAAATGTTGTTAAAACAAGTAATTTTGTATTTGTATGTTTGTTAATCAATTTATTTAAGCCATTTATTGGCTTATAAATTAAATAATTACAACTTAAAAAAACAAGGCGAAATGAAAAATTTTGCCTTGTTTAGTTTTTTGTAAAGTCGTAAATTTGCAAAAAGTCGAATTTTTGAAAATACCTACCGAAAATCGGGGGTATTTTTGTGTAATTTAGCTAAATTGTGTAAAATGATGGTACAT
>CAJTZR010000099.1 GCA_910584035.1 uncultured Christensenella sp.
AAGAGTGAAGTTATGAAGAAAAAATTATTCTTGTTTTGCACGTGTTGTATTTTGACATTATTTTGTTTAATGTTATTTTTAAGTGGCTGTAGTCCAAAAGTTGGTGTTCCAAAAAATATTTTAAATAATTATGAAAACTTAGCTGAAAATAGCGATTTTAATATACAAAGTGCAAGTGTTGGTGGAAGTGCGACACTAAAGCTTGGTGGAATTAAAAAATTCAACACAATAGCATTAACAGAAAAGGGTAAGTCAATAACTTCTTTTGAAATTTACATAGACAATCAAATGATTTATGCAAGTGACAGAGTTGGAAATTTTAAATATTGTGCTTTGTCAAAAACATTTGAAAGTGACCAAATACAAATCAAAGTAACTGGTTCAGACGAAACTGACTGGGTGTTGGAAAAACCAAAGGTTTATTTTATTGACAATACAAGTAAAGATGACTTTGAGGTTATGTCATACATTTATACTGCTAATGCTTTGCAACTAAATGAAGAGGATAAGAAAATTATAGGCAGTACAACTCAGTTTAATATTTTTTCTAGCTTATATTTACTTGCAGACGGCAGTATTCATTTTAAAGAGCAAACTTTAAATGATGGCAAAGTTATTAATGGTCAAGAGGCCTTTAAACAAGCTATTGCAAAGCTTAGAGAATTCAATCCAAAAGCTACTATTGTTGCAACTATATTGGGTATGGAAGACATAGTTGGTGATGGACTTAACCAAGAGGAACGACATAATTTAGCTATGACTAAAGGCAAAGACAAACTTATTGAAAATGCTGTAAATATAATTAATGACTATTCGCTTGACGGAATTGCTTTTGATTATGAGTATCCACATAATTTGATAACTAATAATAACTATGGAAACTTTATTAAAAAACTAAAATTGGCTATGCCAGAAGGTAAACAATTGAATTGTGCTTTTAGTTTGTGGAATTTAACAGTTACAGGCACTTTCCCTCATTCAAAGCTTAAATATGTGGATAATATAGAGTTAATGGCTTATGACGGATTTGACGAGTATGGAAATCATTCATCATTTTATACTATGTGTGCTGAAGTTTTATCTAAATTAGAGAAAAAAGGCATTGACCTTAAAAAAGTTAATTTAGGATTACCATTTTATTCAAGACCAATTGACCAAGCAGGGTATTGGGGAAATTATTATAATGTAGCTGAAAAACTTGGAATATATGGCAATAGCATTGTAGAAAAATATAACATTGATGGTAAAGATTTTGAGCAACTTTGTTACTATAATTCAAGACAATTAATTTACGATAAAACTGCATATGCACTAGATTATGGCATTGGTGGTGTTATGATTTGGCATTATGGTTGCGATACAAAAGATACTCAATTGTCTTTGTATGGAGCAATTTCTCAAGCAATTGAAAATCGTTCTTATAATAGATAAATTTTGTAAAAATTCTTGACAAATTATACATAGAGGTGTATAATAACAAAAAATTAGAGGTAGCGACTATGAAAAATAATATGCTTGTGTATAACATTTATTTTTACATTAACATTGGTAACAAGTTATCAAGGTCGCTTTAGCATTAATTTAATTAATACTTGTTTATTAGCGACCGAAAAATCGGTCGCTATTTTTGTTGAGAAATTGAAAGTTAATATTTTTTAATAAATTTTTTAGTAATAAATATACTATTTAACTTGATAAATAAAGCCTTAATAATTTGAATTAACACTGGTTGGTGAAAATATTCTTATAATTTTTTGAATTCACGTGTGTTGCTAATGCCTATAAATTTTAAATACGCTTTAAATTTTATCTTTTGGAGATTTTAAAATGGCAGAAAAAATCCAAAACAAAATAGTATGAAAATAATACTAAAATTTTAGTTTTTATTAATTAGTTATTAATAGAATAGCTTGTTTTAAAAATAAGTAAATATAACTTACTAAATTAACATACTAAACTAGCACTTGGGCAGTTTTTAAATGGTTTTGTTGTGGTTTTATCTTAACTATAATTCAAATCAAAATAATTAACATAGATACTAAACAAAACTTGAGTTAAACTCACACTCACAAACGCAAATTGCAAATTTAAATAAAATAATAAAATTAATAAAAAAGGAAAATTTTGTATTATATTCCTTGAAAAATATATTAAATAGTGGTATACTAATAAAAATAATGTGAGGTTTTTTATGAATTACACTTATAGTGACAGAGTTAAAAATTTGGGTGGCAATGCAATAAGGGAAATTTTTAAGTTGTTGCAAGACCCTGAAGTTATATCTTTTGCGGGAGGTTTTCCAACAAAATCAACTTTGCCAACTCAATTGATTGCAGATATTACAAGCAAGCTTATGGCAAGTGACAAAGCACAAGATATATTGCAATATGGTGAAACAGAGGGGTATAGACCATTAAGAAATATTGCCATTGAGTATGTTAAAAGATACGGCATTGAAAATATAGATATTGACAACACTTTGATAATTAGTGGTGGCCAACAAGGTATTGACTTAACTTTTAAGTCTTTTGTCAACAAAGGTGATGTTGTGCTTGTAGAAGACCCTACATATCTAGCAAGCCTACATATTTTAAAAACATATGAGGGTGTGCCAATTGGTGTAAAGTCTGGAGATAACGGCTTGGATATTGCTGATTTGGAAGAAAAGATAAAAAAATATAGCCCTAAAGTGCTTTATATTGTACCAACTTTTAGTAATCCAACTGGCAGAACTTATAGTTTGGAAAATAGGAAAGCGATTGCACAACTTACTGCAAAATACAATGTAATAGTCCTTGAGGACGACCCATATTCTGAACTTAGATTTAGCGGTGAAAGAGTACCAAGTATCAAGTCATTTGATAAGGCGGGCAATGTAATTTATATAACTTCTTTCAGCAAAACTTTAGCACCTGGCTTGCGTACTGGTATTGCTATTGGTGCGAAAGAGGTTATTAGAAAAATGACAATAGGCAAACAAGCAACAGATGTACATACAAGTTTGCTATCACAAGCTATTATTGATTATTTCTTGAGGAATAACTCAATGGACGATAGACTTGAAAAGTTGAAAATCGTTTATCTTGAAAAGAAAACAGCTATGATTGAGGCAATCAAAAAATATATGCCAAAGGAATTTAAATATACAAATCCTGATGGTGGCTTGTTTATCTTTGGTGAGTTTGACGAAAGTTTGGGTATTAATACCTTTGAGGTATTCCCAGAACTTGTTAAAAAGTACAAGGTTGCATATGTATCTGGACATAGCTTTTTTGCAAGCGAGGATAAATTTAATACTTTAAGATTAAATTATTCAAACGCCACACTAGAGCAGATTGAGGACGGCATTTGCAAAATGGGTAAATTTTTTAAGGAACTTTTAAATAAATAATTACAAAAAACAAATTATAATTAACAAAAAGTAAGTTGCAATTTATGAAATTAGGAATAGGAGATTAAAATGAGCAAGAAAAATGTTATGGATACCTTAAGAGAGAGAGGTTTTATCAAACAAGTTGTGTTTGAGGAGGACTTGTATAAAATGCTTGGCGAGCAAAGTGTATCCTTTTATATAGGTTTTGACCCAACTGCAGATAGTTTGCACGTAGGACACTTTTTGGCACTAATGGCAATGGCACATATGCAAAAGGCTGGACATAAACCATACGCTTTGGTTGGTGGTGGCACTGGCAAAATTGGTGACCCAAGCGGAAGAACAGATATGCGTCAAATGATGACAAATGAGGTTATCAACCATAACTGCGAAAGATTTAAGGAGCAAATGAGCAAGTTTTTATCTTTCGAGGGTGAAAATGGAGTTGTTATGGTCAACAATGCTGACTGGCTTGATAACTTGAATTATATTGACTTTTTGCGTGAGGTTGGTGTGCATTTTTCTGTAAACAGAATGCTTACTGCAGAATGTTTTAAAAAGAGAATGGAAAAAGGCTTATCATTCCTAGAGTTTAACTATATGCTTATGCAGTCTTATGACTTTTTACATTTATTCCAAAACTACGGCGTAGCTTTAGAGTGTGGCGGTGATGACCAATGGTCAAATATTCTAGCTGGTGCTGATTTGATTAGACGTAAAGAGAAAAAACCTGCTTTTGCAATGACTTTCCAACTTTTAACTACCTCTGAGGGTATAAAAATGGGTAAAACTCAAAAGGGTGCGTTGTGGCTTGATAGAAACAAAACTACTCCTTATGAATTTTATCAATACTGGCGTAATATCAATGATGCTGACGTTGAAAACTGCTTAAAATTATTGACTTTTGTGGAACTTGACGAGATAGCTGAGCTTTGCCAATACAAAGATGAACGTATTAATTTGGCTAAAGAAAGGTTGGCTTTTGAGGTTACAAAGATTGTACACTCTGAACAAGATGCGATTGAAGCTCAAAATGCTAGTAAAGCAGCTTTTGTTACTGGCGATAGCGAAAATATGCCTCAAGCAGAGATTGAAAAAGGTATCAATTTGGTTGTGGATATTATGGTTGCAATCAATGTTGCTAAGTCAAAAGGTGAGGCAAAAAGACTTATTGAGGGTGGCGGAATCAAAATTGGCGAGAGCAAAGTTACTGACATTATGCAAACTATATCTGATGCGGAATTGGCAGAGGGAATTGTTTTGCACAAGGGTAAAAAAGTGCATATCAAAGTTACTGCAAAATGAAAAGCTATAAACAAGTAATTACACCGATTGAAAGCGAATTGATTATTAAAAAATCAAGATTTATCACTAATCTAATACCTATTGAGAATAGTGAGCAAGCGGATAAGGAACTTAAAAGAATTTGCAAAAAGTATTCAGATGCTACGCACAATTGTTATGCTTATATATCCAATATTATTGCTACCGAACAACGTTTTAGTGATGATGGTGAACCTCAAGGAACTGCGGGGATTCCAATGCTTGAGGTTATCAAAAAAAGGGAAGTTTATTTGACCCTTGTTGTCGTTACAAGATATTTTGGAGGGATAAAACTTGGTGCAAGTGGACTTGTTGGTGCTTACACAGATAGCGTAGTTTCAGCTTTGCAAAAAGCAGATATCCGTACATTTATCTATAGCATTGTGGAAAATGCGGAAATATCTTATTCCATTGCACCAAAAGTCAGCCAAATTATTATAGAGTTGGGCGGTAAAATTATATCCACAACTTATGACCAAAATGTGTGTATTAATTATGCTGTGCCAGAGGAAAATAGTAGCGTACTAAAGGATAAATTAATTGATTTTTGTGCGGGTAAAATTACTTTTGAATTTAAATATAAAGATTTTGTTGACTATGTTTAACAAATTGGAGGTTATAAATGAAAATTACTAAAACTTGCAAATCTAAGGCAAAACCTGATTTTACTAAATTAGGATTCGGTAAATATTTTACTGACCATATGTTATTAATGGAATATCACGATGGTGCTTGGGACGAGCCAGAAATCATTCCTTATGATGATTTTAAAATGAATCCCGCTACTAATATTTTGCATTATGGTCAAGGTATTTTTGAGGGCGTTAAAGCATATAAAGATGCTAATGGCAAAATAACCACTTTCAGAATTGACGAAAACATTAAGAGAATGAACAATAGTGCAAAAAGGCTTTGTATGCCAACTTTGGATGCGGACGTAGTAATTCCTGCTATCTTTGAGTTAATCAAACTAGAGCAAGAGTGGATACCTACTGCTCCAGGTACAGCACTATATATTAGACCTACTATGATTGCAGATGACCCAATGCTTGGTGTACACGCTGCTCATAACTATAAATTCTTTGTAATTTTGTCACCAGTTGGTGCTTATTACGCAAATGGTTTGCAACCAACTAAAATTATGGTTGAGGAACATTATGTTCGTGCCCCTCTTGGCGGTACTGGTGAATCTAAATGTATGGGTAACTACGCAGCTAGCTTGCTTGCAAGTGAAATTGCTATTTCTAAAGGCTATGACCAAGTGCTTTGGCTTGATGCTATTGAACACAAATATGCAGAGGAAGTTGGGGCTATGAATATGTTCTTTGTTATTGATGGTGAGGTTATAACTCCAGCTTTAGTTGGTAGTATTTTACCTGGTATAACAAGAAAGTCTTCTATAGAACTACTTAAAAGCGAAGGTTACAAAGTTACTGAAAGACGTATCTCTTTGGATGAAATTGCAAAAGCATATGACGAGGGTAGATTGAACGAGGCTTTTGGTACTGGTACTGCAGCTGTAGTTTCACCAGTAGGTGTAATTCATTACAATGGCAGAGATATGATTATCAACAACCAAAAAATGGGTGCTATTACAGAAGATTTGTATAACAAACTTACTGGTATCCAATATGGCAGATTAGAGGATAAGTTTGGTTGGATAACTAAAATTAACTAATTAAATTGCCGTATTTAATTTAAAAAATTACAACAAACTAATAAAAAATTTATTTTATTATATAAAAACGTGTCGCAACTTTAAGTTTTCTATAAAAACTATAAAGTAATGGATAGCAAAACAAAGCTGACATTGTATACATAAGACAATAAGCAAACAAGGTGCTAAAACAGCACCTTGTTGTTATTAAATATGATATATAATTAAATTTAGTTTGTCTAGTTAAAAGAAAATATTATTTTTAGATATTTTTAGAACTATTATTTTGATTGTGATTGGTTTTTTGTGGCGGACTTTAGGTAGACTTACTTGAACACTATCAAATGTGTTTACGTAAGCCAACCTAAATTCCTTACGCATTGGTTAAAGTTTGATTATTAAAATAGTTATTTGCTTTTTTTAATTTAAAAAGTTGTTTGTATAAGATTAATTGTGTTTTTTCTTATTAAGGTGTTATTTTTATTCTTGCTAGTGGGATAAATATTTTTAATAGTTAATCAATTATAAAGTTTATTTAAGCCATATATTGGCTTGAAAGATTGGAAAATAACTAATTTAAAAGACAAGGCAAAAAGATAAATTTTACCTTGTTATATTTTTTGTAAAGTCGTAAATTTGCAAAAAGTCGAATTTTTGAAAATACCCACCAAAAATCGGGGGTATTTTTGTGTAATTTAGCTAAATTGTGTAAAATGATGGTACATAAAATACATATATCTATGTACATATTATATGAATATTATCTAATTAA
>CAJTZR010000100.1 GCA_910584035.1 uncultured Christensenella sp.
GCAATTCGTTATAACCACGCTATGTGTAGTCAAGGAGGTAAAGACTATGGCAAAGAAAATTACAGCAGTAGTAAAACTACAATTACCAGCAGGTAAGGCAACTCCAGGACCACCAGTAGGTTCAACACTAGGACCTCACGGTATCAATATTCCTGGATTCACAAAAGAGTTTAACGAAAAGACAAGAGGACAAGAAGGTCTAATCATTCCAGTTGTTATGACAATTTATGCTGACCGTTCTTTTGAGTTCGTATTAAAAACTCCTCCAGCAGCAGTCCTAATCAAGAAGGCTTTGAATATCCAAAGCGGTTCAGCTAAGCCAAACAAGACTAAGGTTGCTACTATCACTGAAGCTCAATTGAAAGAGATTGCAGAGACTAAAATGCCAGATTTAAATGCAGCAAGTTTAGACGCAGCTATTTCAATGATTAAAGGCACTTGCCGCAGTATGGGCGTTAAGGTAGAAGGTTAATAGGAGGAGCGACAATGAAAAAAGGTAAGAGATATTTAGAAGCTAGTAAGCTAATTGAAAAAAATAAAGCATACGAAGTAAACGAAGCTATGAATTTAGTTTTGCAAACTGGCACAGCTAAGTTTGATGAAACTGTAGAGCTTCATATGCGTTTAGGTGTTGACCCTAAGCACGCTGACCAACAAGTTCGTGGCGTTGTAGTATTGCCAAATGGTACAGGTAAAAATGTAAAAGTTTTAGTTATCGCTAAAGGTGCTAAAGCTGACGAGGCAGCAGCTGCAGGTGCAGATTATGTTGGTGCAGAGGATATGATTGCTAAGATTCAAAACGAAAACTGGTTTGACTTTGATGTTTGCGTTACAACACCAGATATGATGGGTCTTGTTGGTAGAATCGCAAGAGTTTTAGGACCTAAGGGCTTAATGCCAAACCCTAAGTCTGGTACAGTTACTATGGACGTTACTAAGGCTATTAAAGAGATTAAAGCTGGTAAAGTTGAGTACAGATTGGACAAGACTGCTATTATCCACGTTCCAGTTGGTAAAAAGTCTTTCGGTGCTGAAAAACTTATTGAGAATATGAATGTTGTTGTTGAGGCTATTCAAAAAGCTAAGCCAGCAGCTGCTAAAGGTACTTATATCAAGAGCGTAAGCATCGCTTCTACTATGGGTCCTGGTGTTAAAGTTAATATTAAATAATTTATTATTTTTGTTGACTTAAACAATTTTTTATGTTAAAATTATAAAGTAAATAGAAACCGTAGACAGTGAGTTCCAAGTTTTTTGGTATAATGTTGCTTACCGAGGTGCGAATTAGATTGATATTTTCTAAGTCTCAGCTTGCGTTTGCGGTTGAGACTTTTAATTTTGTAGATTATTAATTTACGTTGTAGCAAATTGACTAAATAAGGATATTTTGTTGTAACTAAAGTTAATTTAATTGGAAGCACTTGATTTATCAAGTTTATTGCGATAGCAATATTAGATTTTAATAAATATTAAAATTTGCTTCATATAGTATTTATTTTAGGAGGTAATCAATGTCAACAGCTAAAGATTTAAAGGCAGAGCAAGTTGAGGCTATTAAGAAATCTGTGCAAGATTCAAAGGCTTTCGTGCTTGTTGAGTATGAGGGTATCACTGTTGAGCAAGATACTAAATTGAGAAGTGATTTCAGAGCTAACAATGTTAAGTATCAAGTTCTTAAAAACAGACTTATCAAACGTGCTTTAAATGAGTTAGGCTTCAATGAATTTGATAATTATCTTGAAAAAACAACAGCTATCGCTTTCGCAAATGGCGATGAGCTTGCAGCAGCTAAAGTAGTTACAGACAATGCAAAAACTGTTAAAGTACTAAAAGCTAAATGCGGTTTATTAGATGGAAAATTTATTGACGCTAGTGTAGTAACCCAAATCGCTAATATCCCTTCAAAAGACATTTTGTTATGTCAATTGTGTGGTGTATTGCAAAGTGGTATCTCTGGCTTGGCTAGAGCAATATCAGAAATTGCAAAAAATAAAGAAAACTAATTCAATTTTAAATAAATTATTCGGAGGAATGAAAAAATGGCAGATATCGCAAAGATGATTGAGGAAATAAAAGGTATGACTGTTCTTGAGCTTAACGATTTAGTTAAAGCTATCGAGACAGAGTTTGGTGTAAGTGCAGCAGCTATGGCAGTTGCAGCTCCAGGTGCTGGTGCAGCAGCTGCAGCAGTAGAAGAGAAGACTGAGTTTGACGTGATTTTGAAATCTGCAGGTGCAGAGAAAATCAAAGTTATCAAAGTAGTTCGTGAGATTACTGGTCTAGGTCTTAAAGAGGCTAAAGACATCGTTGATAACGCACCAAAGACTATTAAAGAGGCTATTGCTAAAGAAGCAGCTGACGAAATCGTTGCTAAGTTCAAAGAAGTTGGAGCTGAGTGCGAAGTTAAGTAATTTTACTTACCTTAATTTAATTAATCGTAACCAAAATGAAGCATTTAACAATGCTTCATTTGTTTTGCTACTTTAGTGAAAGAAAAGGCGAACAAAAAGTTCGCCTTTTAACAACCACGCTAATTGATGCGTAAAATTAAAGCTTAAGTAAAAAAATGAATATTATCCAAAATTATGATTGCTAAATACAACCACAACTGAGCTGGTGTGAATATAAGAGCTTTAGTTATACGCATATAAATATCGAGCGTATCGAGTTAGTGGCAAGTAAATGCAAACTACTAACAATAAAAGCTTAAAATTGATATTTAAATATCAGTATGACAATAGTTACGATTGTAGGTAAATTGATGAGCCTAAAGGCTTGGCAACGTAAATGCCCTAAGGGGGCAAAATCAAACCACTAGCTAAGCTAGTGGTTTTGACTTGCATTATTGGGAAAAAGACAAAAAAATTCGACTTTTATCTTTACTCATTATTTTAATAAAATTTTATTATTAGTAAAATAAATTATATGTTATTTAATTTGAGAAAACTCAAATTAAACAAAAACTAATGTTTTTACTTGCCAAAATAATCCGACACAATTTAAATTATATTCAGTTACTATAAAATGTGGTTTGTTCGCTTACTGAACACCACAAATAAAGTTGTTTTGTGGAGATATGAATAACTTTCGATATACTAAAAACAAGCTTTTTTAAGATAGTACAAAGTCTTTTAATACTAATACTTTATTTGCTAAAATATTCCTAATTCTTTCTTAATTATTTACAAGTATTGACAGCAATATTTTTGCACTATACAATGTAAGTGTAAAGAATAGGCTTTTAAAAGCTTATTAAATATATGTTAAAGCTTAAGTTAAAAGTTTTACAAGGGGGGTAATAATGGAATTTATAAAATATTTGTCACCCAATGAGGTTGATGAGTTCCAAAAAGTTGATTATGACTTTTCAGATAAGGAATTAATTGAAAAGAAATCAATGGTATTAACTTCAGCAGTGTTAGGAGTAGTAGGCGTAGATAGGTTTATTTTAGGCGACAAAGCACGTGGTATTGCAAAAGCAGTAACTTTCTGTTCATTATTTATAGCAATTATATCTATGTTATTTGTCATTATGGCTAAAGTCTATGATTCGTATGGTATTGCAGTAGGTGAGTCACGAACTATAACTTGGCAAGATAATGTTGCAATTATTGGTCAAGGTATGGCGAATTTTATGTATAGCTTAATTGGTCTAATGGTTGCGTATATAGCTTTTGTAATAGTGGATGCAATTTTGTGTTATTATAAAAATTTGGATATAAATTATAAATTACTAAAAAAGCAATTAGATAAATAAAAATAACAAATTAATGAGATAATATATTCTAGCTTATTTATATGCAGGCTGGTACAAATGGTATTGGCATTTAATTGTAAAAAACTTATTGCTTGTTAAATTTATATTAAAAGTAAATAAATGCAAAAATACCTTGCTATCAAAGCAAGGTATTTTAATATTATTTTCATCAAATGTTTTATCAAAAATTAAAGTCACAGATTGTTTTAAACTTGGCTTATAAATTTAAAATGTTAGCTTTTGTTTCAAATTAGCTCCTTGTAAATTTAATAGCACATATTAAATTTTATCTGATTATTACTAAATATCTTTACAATAAAATAATATTTTTTAGGAATAAATATAAACTATTCATAAAAAATCTAATTTAAAACACAATTAATTGTCCTTTGTCCTATGCTTTGCAGTAATTGATTGTAACTGCACTTTGTATACATTAGTAGCTGGTAAGTATTTGCTATCTATCTTATGGTTGCAATATCCACAATGGTCAAGTATTAATTGTAGTCCGTGAATAATTGCTTTTTCATTCTCTAGTAGTTCGCATTTGCCATAACCAATAAAACTTTCATAAAGGCAAGTTACGGAACGAATAGTATCCATATACCTATTAAAAATGTCCCCCTCAATACAAACATATTGATTGCTTGCAAGTAATTCAGCCTTTTTGCCTATCTTTGCTCCGTGAAAATAAAAAGTAATTTTGCTATCAATTATTTCATAACCAAAAGATACTGGCACTACATATGGAAAAGGCGTATCGTTTATTCCTATCCTTATCGTGTTAGTATTATTTATTAAATCTGCAATTAGATTAATATCTTTAATTTCTCTTTGTTCTCTACGCATAAGCACCTCTTTTTTAGTTATAGAATATTTTATCTAAATATGATTTGTAACACATAAATGACTGTATGAAAATTTGTTATTATTTTATAATTTCCTTGTTTGTTTTAAGTTGTATTTTTAAATTTTATATTTAACCCCGATTTTTGAAAGGTTTTTTTAATTTTTAACCAAAAATGATAAAAATGTTTATTAAAAATTACAATGAATATACAATTCTTTTATATAATAATACACTATAATTTTATAATTGTAAATACTAAATTTAAAATTAGTATTAATTTTTTTAATTGTACATAAATTCAACTTTTGGGTTGAAACTTTCAAAATAATATGTTATAATAAACTAAATTAAATGATAAAGCTATTGGAGGGGAATATGCCATATATTAAAATTAAAGCGTATCCTAAGGACGAAAAAATCAAGCAAAGTGTAATTGATAAAATTAATCAATTATTTTTAGATGAGTGGGGATGTCCTCAATCTGCAATCACAATATCTTATGAAGCAGTAGAGCCAAGTGATTGGCAAGCAAATGTTGCTGAGAAAGATATTAAAAACAATTTAGACAAAATGTATATTTTAGATGGACAAAAAAAGTATTAATTTGCCAAGCTTATTGTGGCAGAGCTAAACTTTTAATTCTAATTAAAAATTCTTTATAAAGCTATTAATTCAAAAAGTAATAAAAAAATGTTAGGAAAGGTGGATAATGAGTAAAAAAAGATTTGTTATTGGTGTTTGTACATTGCTATTTGTGGTAATAGCAGCGGTTTCATTGGTTGGCTGTGCGGGCAAACCAAATTACGATGCTTTCACACTTAATGGTTGGGAGTATTTGGCTCTTAATCGTATGGAGCGTATGGGCAAGAGTATTGAAAATGTTGATATAACTAAACTTAAAGTTGAAGACTTTATTGACTTAAATGGCTTAAAAGAGGAAACATATTTGTATAATGGTACAGACAATATTACAGATATATCAAATAGTGAGGGTTGGTATCCAACCTTGATAGATAATTTTGACATTATATATAACGAAAATAGCGGACTTAATCCGGAAATATGGGCAACCTCAAGGCACGATGTTAGATGGGCAAGCCAAAGCAAGGCTCATCCAGAATATGCAAATTATTGGTGTAATGAAATGGTGTCTGTTGAAAATGGCAAGGCAGTAGTAAAAGCTCAATATTTGGATAGTCATAATTGCAGTGTTTGCAATGGCAATGGTTATACTAAAGGTCGTTTTACTGGTGGTTTTGAAACTCGTAGCGAAGTAAAAAATGCCGATGGCGGTTATGATAGCAATATAATTTGGGCACAAGCTTTTGGATATTATGAAACTAGCATTAAATTCCCAGATAAAGATGGAATGTGGTCAGCTTTTTGGTTGCAAGGCAACGAAATGAGGGAAATCGGTTTTGATGGTGTTGACGGAACAGAAATTGACGTTTACGAGTCAGCTTTCCGTTATAACAACAAAAAAGAACCAAGAATGGGTCACGCTTTATTATGGAATGGTTATGGGAAAAGTGGTAAAGTAGCTGGACATATCGGCAAACTTGAACAAGATTTATATGACGGCAACTTCCATACATTCTCATTACTATGGACACCAGATTGCTATATATTCTTTATTGATGGCTACGCAACTTGGGCAACTAATGCTGGCGGTGTTTGCAAAGTTCCAGAGTTTATTAGATTTACTAACGAAATAGATGCAGGCGATGGTTGGGGACCTCACGGTCAAAAGATTGGTAAGTTCTCTCACGCTACTCAAGCACAAATGGAAGTAGACTATATTAAGATTTATCAAAATAGCAATTACTTAAACTTTATTGCTCCATCTATTGACGGAAAAGCATACTCACAAGCAAATAACTTTGAAAGTCATTTTAAGAGTGATTACGACACTGCAAATTAAGTATATTAAATTACAATTAAATAATTTGTTTCAATGTTACAACTAATAGGCTTTAACACTTAAATCAAATAGTTTTTGGAATTTATATAGGCTTACTCGAATGAAAAAATGCGTTTGTGTAAGCCAACCAAAAGTTTTTTTGCTTTGGTTAAAATTTGTTATTAAAATATTGTTTTTATATTTTTTCAATTAAAAGATATGTATCTCTAAGCTTAAGTTTGTAATTATACGAATAGTTATTTAATTTAAATAAAGATATAGATTTAATAAGTTTAAAAATAGTTAGCTTTATTTTAAGCCACATATTGGCTTGAAAAATCAAAAAATAACACATTTAAACAACACTCTAAAATGGAAACTTTTAGAGTGTTGTATTTTTTGTAAAATCGTAAATTTGTAAAAAGTCAATTTTTTAAAAATACCCACTGAAAATCGGGGGTATTTTTATTTAAATTGGCTAAAATGTGTAAAATGGTGGTACATAAAATACATATATCTATGTACATATTATATGAATATTATCTAATTAAATATATACATTTGTCAAGTATAAGATAAACAATTTGTAAAAA
>CAJTZR010000101.1 GCA_910584035.1 uncultured Christensenella sp.
AAATTGTGAGTGGATAATCTAGTTCGCTCTCAAAAAAAGATATAAGCAAACACTTATATCTATCAGAAAGCATTTTTGCAATTTCGGCAAAACTTTCAAAGCCTCCACCAAAGCCGTGCAAAAATACTATCAATTTATCACCTGTACCAAATACTTTATAATTAATACTACACACCCCCAAAAGCGTAAATCAACGCATCTTCACCATCCTTGTAGTATTTTTTGCGTACAGATATTTTTTCAAAACCGCATTTTTCATAAAGTTTAATTGCTTTTATATTTCTTATTCGCACTTCCAAAAACAATTTTTCTATATTATTAATTTTTGCTATATTGATTAATTCCTTAACCAGTTCCGTTCCATATCCTTTGCCTTGCTCACTTGGTAGCACTGCCACGTTAGTAATATCACCACTTGGATATATCCCCGCATAGCCAACTATACAATTATCAACCTCTGCCACTATCATAATACAACCATTTTCAATTGAAGAAATAATCATATTTTCAGACCAAGGAGTGGAAAAGCACCGATTTTCGACTGCTTTTATACCATTTACATCATTTAATGTAGCAATTCTTAACATTCCAATTCCCTCTCAGCTTGAGACTTTTTCAAGTATAACGGAATGAACATATCTACATACTCTTTACCATTTATTTTAGATAACACACAATCTATAATTTTTTGAATATTTCTATCACCATTCCACAAAATCACCTCGCCGTCAAATGAGGATAATTCCGCTTTTGTGTAATTTGCAAGTTGAATCTGATTACCATTTTCATACTCACCCACATAGTAATTGTCGTGTCTGCAATCTAGTGCAACTAAAATATGGTTAGTAATATTATATGCAATACTTTCAAAAGTGTTAATAGCAATTCTATTAGCTTTAGTTGCAAAAGCTATCCCATTACAAGTTGTAACACCAAGCCTTATCCCAGTAAACGAACCAGGTCCAACTACACAAACTACATTTTGCAAATCTTGTATTGTTGCCCCAGCCTCAGTAATTACTTCGTCAATTGCTGGCAATAACACGCTATTATGTTTTTTATTTCCATTACTTGTCTTTATAAAATATTTTCCGTCTGTGTAATACATAACAAACAATTCATTTTGACAGCTATCTACCAACAAAAAATTCATTTAATACCTTCCTCAATCACAAATTTTCTCAAATTATCACCTAATTTTTCAATGTTTATTGTAATTATTTTTTTATCATCTGGAAACTCAGTGAACTTATTCCACTCTATTACAGCAATTCCCTTTTCATACATATTATCACTTATACCAAGTTCCCAAAGCTCGTCCTCACTTTCCACTCTGTACATATCATAATGTGATAATTTGTATTTTGCATTGTACTCTTTCATAAACGCAAAAGTCGGACTAGTGACTATATCACTAACCCCAAGTTCCGCAAAAAGTGCTTTTGTAAATGTAGTTTTACCAGCACCTAAATCACCATTTAACAAGATAATTTCCTTACCTTGCAAACTTTCCGCAATTTGTTTTGCCAATTTTTTTGTATCGTTTACGCTGTTTGATATGTATTCCATATCGCTATTATATAACTTTTTTTAATTAATTGCAATAAAATAGTTGCAATTTATAATATAATATTGTATACTAAATATGTAAATATAATTAATGTTAATAATTACAAATGTTAATGTTAGTTAATTTACACAACTGAAAACTTTGGGGCGAGGTGTAATTCCTCACCGGTGGTATAGCCCACGACCATTGCTTGCAATGCTGAATAGGTGCAATTCCTATGCCGACAGTATAGTCTGGATGAGAAAAGTTTTAAACTCAAGTGCAAATGCTGATTTGTGCAATTTTGTTGTAATAATAATTGGCTAAATAATTAATTATTTATCAAACTTGTTATAAATTATTGTTAGCATCTTGAAAAAGTCTTATTTCATACCCAAAGTGCGGTATGATTTTTTATTTTGGAGGACTTTTTTATGAATGCAGCAAAAATTTTTAACACAAGAAAAATCACTGGTATGGCTATACTTTCCGCACTTGCGATTGTATTACTCTATATACCAGGATTGAAATTTCCTATCTTTCCTATGGCACCATTTTTGGAATATGATGCTTGTGACATTCCGATAATGTTTGCAACATTTAGTTATGGACCTATTTCTGGACTAATTGTGACTTTTATTGTAAGTGTTATACAAGGTTTAACAATATCATCACAAAGTGGTTTTTATGGAATATTAATGCACATTATTGCAACAGGCTCATTTACTTTAAGTGCAGGATTTTTATTTGCCTTTTTAAAGCATAAAAAATTTAATCAAATTGCTTCCCTTGCAATATCAATGGTTGTTGGTTCAATTTGTTGGCTAGTTGTGATGATTTTTGCAAATATGGCAATCACACCTTTGTTTATGAAAGTTCCTTTTTCTGAACTTATGAAAATAATGCTACCAGCAATAATTCCTTTCAACTTAATAAAAGCAAGTGTAAATGGTACTATTGGTGCTATCCTTTATATACCATTACACAAAAGCGTTTCAAGATACCTTGACAAACAAGTTGTTACAGAGGCAGACCTTGCACTACTACCGCCCGTTTACCAAGGTAGTGAAAATAACGCTACTCAAGATAGTTCTAACAGCAACCTTACTCAAAATAGTTCTGAAAGCAACACTGTTGTAGATAACATTAACCTAGATATCAAATCAAATGACAATAATTCAATAAAAAATTAGTACAACAACTTAACCACCATTAATTTGGTGGTTATTTTTTGTAAAATACTTGACATTTTATAATATCTATTGTATAATTACAAGTGTTATATAACAAGCGTAATATTAAAGAGGAATTATGCCAAAACAAATTATTGACAAAGAAAAAATCTTAAATGTTGCCTTTCAAATGGTAAAAGAAAATGGCTTTGAAGTAGTTAACGCTCGCAGTGTTGCAAAAAGAATTGGTTGTTCAGTGCAACCTATCTACAGCTATTTTTCAAATATGGAAAGCTTAAAACAAGAAATCAATATTAAAGCAATGCAGTTTTATAATGAATTTATATATTCCCGTGCTGATTACAATAATATTTTAGAAAGTATGGCAAATGCAAATGTAGCTTTTGCTAAATATGAAACCAACCTTTTCAAATTGTTATTTTTCCAAAAATTGAACGGACTTAATAGCTTTAATGATATTTATGAATGGATTGGTGATAAAGAAGCGACTAAACAGCTTGCCATAAAACTTGGTCTTTCTGAGGAAAAAATAAAAAGTGTGTATATTATGCTTATTGTATTCACTCACGGCGTAGCAACAATGATAGCAACTGGCGGAGCAAACATATCTGATGAGGAAATTGCAAGTTTTTTAAAACAAGGTTACAATGCCTTTTTAAAGCCATAAAATTTTAATTCTTTAAAATTTAAACTTAAATTAAGCTAATAGTATCTTTCTTATAAAAGTTGCAAAAAAAGATATAATACAAAATAGTTTTTTAGTAATTAATGATAAAAATTCTAAATTTTAAAATACAACTTGCTATTTATCATAAGTACTTATTATTTAAATTAACTTAAGTTAATGCAAAATGTGGGTTCACCACTCTTTGCGATAGCTTTTGATAATAAAAAATATTGGAGGGGTATTATGAATACACAATTAATTTTAAATTACCTAAACAATTTAAGCAAAAACAATAACAGAGAATGGTTTGCTGAAAACAAACGTGAACGTCAAGAAGCTACAGCTCAATTTGAAGAGTTGTTGCAAGAACTTATCTACTCTATTGGCACTTTTGACAAGAGTATTTTGCATAACATACCTAAAGAGCTAACATTCAAACAAGTACGTGATACAAGATTTAGTAATGACAAATCACCATATAATCCAACATTTAGAGCTCACATTTCTTCAATGGGCAAATTGCCTATCCCAGTTGGTTACTATATTATGATTAAACCAAATGGTGGAACATTTTTAGGCGGTGGCTTATTTGCAGATATGTTTAATGATGCAACTAAAATGATTCGTGACTACATATCTGAACATCCAACTGAACTTGATAATATTATAAATGACGAAAACTTTAAAAAATACTTTGTTGTTAAAGGCAATGCATTAAAAAATGTACCAAATGGCTACGATAAAGAACATCCTCAAGCTGAATTTTTAAAATTTAAATCTTGGTACTTGGAATATTTTATTTCTGATGACGAACTTTTAGATGCCAAAGCTTTTATCGCAAAAGCAACAGATATTTTTAAAGCTATGAAACCTTTCAATGATTATTTAAATGCTGCCCTTAAAGACTTTAAAATGCCTACACGTGGTTAAATAACTAATTTTAATGTTATAAAAAAAATCAAATTTATTGTTAGTTAAGTTATCATTCATTGAATATACATAACAACTAGTATAAACTCAATAAAAATTAGAACACACGCTTATTAAGTAACGATACATAATTTGACAAATACTTGAACACAAGCTCATTTTAGTTGACAATGCAATATTTGAAATAAGTTATAATTTATAACTTGTAATTTATACACTTAACCACTGCCCTTACACAAAGTAAATATTGAAAGTTAATACAAATTTAATCTTTTTAATAATTACTTGACAAAAAAATTTGTTTATATTATACTAATATCATCATATCAAACGATATGATGATATTAGTTTTTTATTCTTACAAAGCGTTAAAACCCTAAAATGCTACTGTGGCTCAGGCGGTAGAGCACGTCCTTGGTAAGGACGAGGTCACGGGTTCAAGTCCCGTCAGTAGCTCCAGCGTCGAACTGCGACTTTTATGCAAATAGGACAACAAAAAGTTGTCCTATTTTGCTTTTATAGTCGAGTTCTCCTTTATCCCACAAAGTCTTTTTAGTAAAAGCCTTTGCGGGAGCCCTATTTTTTATTCCGTAATGACGGAGTCATCAAAATAATGTACACTCACTAAAGCTCGTTATTCCGTCGCTTTGCTCCTTACAAGTCCCGTCAGTAGCTCCAGCGTAAAAGTCTGTGCTTTTAGACAAGCAGATATGCTAATCACATATCTGCTTTGTCATTTTCGGACGGCTTTTCCTTTTATCCCACAAAGTCTTTTTATAAAAAGCCTCTGCGGGAGCCATATTTTTCATTCCGTAATGACGGAATCACCTAAATAATGCGACCTCGCAAGGCTCTTTATTCTGTAATGACAATATTACTAAAATAGTAATATTTGCACAAAACGCTTTTACTTGTTCATCTCTACTCTTAACTTGTTCATAAAGGGTTAATTACTTGCTATCATAATTGTGGCAATAATATATGCTTTTGATATTTATCTCTTAACTTTTACTTTTAACAATAAAGCAATTACAGCACAAAGCAAGATAAATATGCCAAATAATACAGGTAAATGCCAAACTTGACAATTCGTCATAGCCTTAAATGCGATTGTGGCTGGGAATGCATATGCAATATATTGCATAAACTGCGGTAACATTTCTGCGGGAAACATAATGCCTGATAGCATTATAGACGGCAAGAATATTGCCATCGCAATCATTGTCAACTTTGCTTGCTGCTTGAATAAAAGTCCAAAGACACACCCCAAAGCAAGAGTTACTGCAAGTATATATACAAGCGATAAAAAATACCATAACAAATTAGACGGCAAATTTGCTTTAAAAATTAAAGTTGAAAGAGCAAATACAATAATACAACAAATAAGAGTATGTATAAAAGAGGAAATAAACTGCGATATTACGCCAAACCATATAGGTGCACCATTTGCCTTATATACCTTTTTAACATCTGTACCATATATTTCCGCAACAGCTGGTGGCAAGCCAAATAAAGCACTCATTATTATTGTAAATATTGTCATTGATGAAGTAAGCGTTTTTGTAGCATTTGTATCAATAGATGTAAAAATTCCCCCCATAAATAGAAAAAAAATAAGAGGTACAAGGTAGCAAGCAATAAGCATACCTTTACTGCGTATATCAAATTTAAATTGTAAACCTATACCATATAAAAAAGCTTTCATTATTCCTCACCTCTCACAATATTTATAAAGTTTTGTTCAAGCGATACTCTGTCCGTTTGAATTTCGGAAATTAATATTCCTTTTTGTTTATATTCCGACAATACCATAAACAAAGTTTCTGTAATATTTTCTGTTTCGTAATCTTTTTGCCCATCATCAGTTTTTATATGTATAATGTGTCTTTTCCCACCCATAGAGGTAAATTCGTCAATTGTTCCAATAAAAGCGATACTTCCCTCTTTTAAAACTGCTACTCTATCACATAAATCTTCTACTTCCGCCATATCGTGACTTGCAAGAATTATTGTTTTACCTTGTGATTTTAATTCACGTATTTGATTATGTAATGATACACGCCCCTCAACATCAAGCCCCGCTGTTGGCTCGTCAAGGAAAATAATGTCGGGGTTGCCGATAAGAGCTAGTGCAAGGTGTAATCGGCGTTTTTGTCCTGTTGATAAATCGGAATATCTCTTTTTGGAAAATTCGGGAATTCCAAGAGAATTAAGCATTTCTTTATCAGCTACTGTTTTATGCCAATTTGCAAAAAGTTTAACAGCCTCCATAGGTTTAATATAGGCTTGCAAGGCTGAAGATTGCAATTGAATACCAACTTTACCATTTACTTTTATGCTCCCACTATCATAAGTGCGTAAGCCCTCAATACACTCTAGAACCGTAGTTTTCCCAGCACCATTTACACCAAGTAGAGCAAAAATTTCACCTTTATAAACAGATAAATTTATACCTTTTAATACAATATTTGTGCCATAACTTTTTCTTAAGTCTTTAATTTCAATTACACTATTCATTTTTCACCTCAAATGGGTTTATTCCCAAATTATTAAAATAAACGCCTAATGCTGGTTCGATAAAACTAAGCATATGGTTGTAATCGCTACCATTGGCTTGCAAATTTACTGAATTCATTAACTGCGACAACATACTCATATCACCGCCAAAGAACTCTGTTATAAGTTGCCAAAATTCTTTTGCAATATTCTG
>CAJTZR010000102.1 GCA_910584035.1 uncultured Christensenella sp.
AAACATAAAAAGAGCGGGAATAATCTTTTTAGCGATAGCCATTATTTGTCTTATGACAATTGGTTGTTTGAGTGTCAATAGTGTAAATACTAGTTTGTTTGATGGCTCTAAGAAAGGTTTTTCGGCTCAAGGATATAATAGTGGCAATAATGGTAGTGGTGTAAGCAATGATACTGCTATTAGAGATGGTGAAGTTGATGAGCAAGAGGAAACTTTTGACTTTGAGTTAGGTGTTACTGGAAAAACTATGGAAGCAAGTTGGAAAGAGGCAGTTGCAGAAGCTTTATTGCCAGAAAATAGCGGAAAGACTATAAAAGTTAGGTTGTTAAAAGATTGGGTTGCAGATTTAAATGATGATTATATGACCTCTTTTGGTACTGATACAACTAGGAAAGCTTTTATTGAAGGTACTATAAATGTTCCAGAAGGTGCAAATATTGAATTGCATTTAAATGAGAAAAAGATTGATAGGGGATTATTTAGACCAAGACAAAATGGTCACGTTATAACAGTTGCAGGAACATTGACGATTAGAGATACTGAAAATGCAATGTCTAAACTTTATTCTATTTATGAGCAATCACCAACTTTGCTTGCAAGTGTTAAAGATGTAGGCAAAATAACTGGCGGTGCATCAAATTCTTCTGGCGGTGGTATCGCTCTTGTAGAGGATTCTCATTTAATAGTAAAAGGTGGAATGATTTGTCAAAATCGTGCCGGCAATAATGGTGGTGGAATAAGCGTAAAATTAGCAACACTAGATTTTTATGATGGTGTTGTAAATAATAACACAGCACCAAATTCTGAAGCAATAGGTGGTGCAATATCAATTATAGGGTCAGACGCTAATATATATGGTGGAATATTTGCAAATAATGAAGCACAATATCACGGCGGAGGAGTAGCCATAGATCATTATGTAATTAGTAGTAGTAATATTGCAAAATCAAATGTAACAATTAAAAATGGCATTTTTGTTAATAATAAAGCTAGATATGGTGCGATTTCTGTTTATCGCTCTATGTTAGAGATATATGATTGCAAAGTTATAGATAATGTTGCAATAAATACTGGTGCAGGTATAATTGTTTGGGATATAGCAACGCTTAAAATGTATGGCGGGTTAGTTGCAAACAATAGAGCTGAATATGGTTTGGGTGGAATTTCTACGCAAGAGGCAAGTGGTGGTGCAATAATGGTTGGACGAACTTCATCTTTTACAATGGAGGGCGGTGAGATTTTCAATAACGAACTAATTAATTCTGCTAGTAGTACTTGTAATGGTGGTGGAATTGGTGGACAGCAAAATGCAAGTATAGTTCTTTTAGGTGGAGTGATAAAAAACAATAAAATTATTGATTTGGGAGGTGCAGAATCTCTTGGCGGTGGCGTTTGTAATTTAATGAATACTGGTGAACTGGTTATTGGTGGTGAGTTACAAGTGTATTCAAACGAGGTAAATGGTAAGCCGTCAGATATTTTCCTTTACGAGGGGCAAAAGCTTAATATTAACAAGCCACTAATTAATAATCAAGATTTTTGTACTATTGGAATTCAGCTTGCAAATAGTTATGGCAATGTATCGTTTACTAATGGCTTTGGTGCAAATAATACAATAACTCCTAGCAATTTCTTTTTCAATAGCCTTGGTGGCAAAATAGCAAATTTAAGTAACTCTGAAGTAATGTTTGAAAACACTTTGGTAAGTGATAAATATGACTATATTTATTTTGAAAATAATAGCAGAAAGAGTTATAAAGATAACAATTTAACTCACGCACTTAATGACTTTGAAAAAATAAAATATGTAAACAATGGTTTGCTGGTTCTTGGTAATATTGAAAGTTATACCTCCGTTAACGAGTTTGTGTCAAATATAAATTTTAATACCACAAATATTAAATTGATAAATAGTCAAGGTGTTTGGGTGTTAGATAAAGGCGTATTAAATGAGGATATAGGCATAACTGCAGATATGCTTGCGGATAAATATGAATTATCAGTTGGGACAGGTTGGAGAGTTGAGACTTATTCTCTAAGCGGTGATATAATTGAAACAATCTACTTATCAGTATTGGGTGACCTAACTGGAGACGGCAAAGTAAATAGTGCAGACTTGAATTACTTAAGGCAGTTGGTAATTAGTGACAATATGTTTAATAGTTTGGATACTAAACCATATTTACAGTTAGCAACATTAATAGTGAATAAAAATGGCTTATCAAGCGGTGATGCAGATATACTATGGCAAGTAGTGTTAGGCAATATTGATATAAGATATTTCATTTGAAAATGTTAGGTTAAAATTTAACAACAATTAAAATTATAGTTTAAAACTTAATAACAAACTAAAACTATAGTTTAAAATACAATAATAATTAAAATTGTACTTAAAATTTAATAATAATTAAAACACCTAGATACAAAATTCCGTATCTAGGTTGTTTTTTTCGGTGGTATTTAAAGTCCCGTAGGTTTAATATTGCCACCAATTTAGGGGCGTTAAATTTTTAAAAAAGCTTGCGAAAATCGTGCTTATTTTAAAAAAGCGTATAATTTTGTAGCATTGCTTGCCATTATTGTGCTTTTGTAAAAGCTTCAAATTCTGTGACGTTATCGCTTTTTACAATGCCTTTTGCTAAATTAAGGTGAAGCACACTATTGGTCTTTTCAAGGTCACTGCCTACAAAGTCACGCATTATTATGTTTACGGCATTTAGATAACTCGCATTGCTTTCCATATTGCGAATAAAGTTGCTCATATTTTGGTTATGTTTCTTTTCCAATTTTTCAAGATTGCCTAAAAGTGATGGTAGCGTCAATTGACCTTGCAAAACGGTAATACGATTTTGATTAGATAAAATATGTTCCATATACTTTGGCAGAGCTTCCTTTATAAACTCATCAGTAGATTTTTTGTTTTCTACCTCATTATAAAGCGAATCAAGTACAGCATTTTCTATTGTGCAAGAATCATTATTGCGTCTAAAAAGATATGGATATTCAGAAGAATTTGCTGAATTGTTTCCCCAAGTTATAATTACTTTGCCACGAACGTCTTTAAGCGTTAGACTTGCAATAAAGTCTAAATCAGTAAGAGAAGTATTATTTTGTATCGCAAAATCAAGTAAGCCAGTATCTTTGAGTGCTTTTATTACATCTTCTTGTGAGTCGTTTTTAAAATGTTGAAAGTCTAATATTAAAAATTCACTTTTGTTAGTTTGCATAAAAACAACAATGTCTTTGGCAATACTTTCAAAAGAACAACCGCTTGTGTCTGGTCCGTGAAAAATGTTTAATTCACCATTTTTCTTTTTGTTCACTCTTATGTCAAAGTATCTGCAACCAAATGAAAGTTGTTCGCCAATAGTATAATTTTGAGTGATTGTCATAGCTTTATAAATGCTGTGTAACTCGGAAGTTCCGCTATCGTGAGAGCCTAGCAAAGCGATTTTTGTAATAGGTGTATCGTCTTTAATCTTGCTTAGCCAGCCATTATAGAAAGTTGCTTGCTTATCATCAAGTTTCAGAGGCTCATTTTTTGCACACGCTGTAAGCGAAAATGCAGCAATTACAAGGAATAAACAAGTTAAAAATATAGCTGTAAATTTTTTCATAATCTCTCCTTTCTAAAAGCCTCTTGTATGATAAAAGCAAATAAAATGTAAATTTTATAGTTAATATATAGGGCTGTGCATTAGTTTAAGTAACAAAAACTTCTTACAATGAGTATTATACTACAAATTTTTGTAAAAGTAAAGACAATTAAATGTATATAATTAGTGAAATAAATTTTGATAAAAATTACTAAATGCAATATTTGAATATTTTAAATGTAAATAAAATAAATTAAATATATAAAAATTTTCCGAAAATGTAAATAAAATATATGTAAAATTGCTCCATTGTGAATTATAATTAAATTATCACCTTTGGTGAAATAATATTTTTTTTAGGAGGACCATAATATGGTTTACAAAAATTGGAGCAGTGAGTGGCTAAACTGCTACGTAAAGCCACAAGTAAAAGAGAGGACATACGCTAAGTATTGTCATTTGATGAACAGGCACATCTTGCCTGAGTTAGGCGATTATCATTTAGATGAATTGTCAACACGTGTGTTACAGCAATTTGTTAATAAATTGCAAGGCGAAGGATTTGCAAGTGCAACTATCCACGGAATGATTTCACTTTTGAAGTTGTCATTGATTAAAGCGGTAGAACTAGAGATTGTAGACAAAGAATATACAACATATCTAAGCAGACCAAAGATTCAAACAAAGAGGGTAGAATGTTTTACTATTCAAGAACAACGCAAAATTGAAAATTACGCATCTATCTTAGAGAGACCTAAGTATTTTGGTATTTTGTTGTCACTTTATACTGGGATGAGATTAGGTGAACTACTTGCACTAGAGTGGTCAGACATTGATATTCGAAAGAACATTATCAAAGTAACAAAGTCTTGTCACGATAGCTGGAAAAATCACGGATATGTTAAGGTGATTGATACACCTAAAACATCAAATTCAGTACGTATTATTCCTATGCCTAAGGCTTTAATCCCTTACTTTAAGATTATGCGTAGACAAGCAGTTACAAAGTTTGTTATACCAGGACGTACACCTTATGGTGCAGAGGTAAGGACATACCAAAGATTTTTTGAGAGTATGTTACGAGAAATTGGCGTGGCACACAAAGGTTTCCACTCTTTAAGGCACACTTTTGCTACAAGAGCACTTGAGTGTGGTATGGATGTTAAAACATTATCAGAAATTTTGGGACACGCTAGCCCAATGATTACGTTAAACAGATATGCTCATTCAATGTTTGACCACAAGTCATCAATGATGAACAGACTTGGCAGACTATTAGTAAGGACTCAAGATAATTTTAATTAATTTTCTTAAATTTTTCTAATTTTTTTATTTTCTGTTTGCTGTTTTTATGCAAATAGTATTTTTAAGTTTTAATCAATTTAAGTTTTTTCTTATCTATCTAAATTCTTAATTGACATTTACCTGTTTTGATATTATAATTGTATATATCATACAAATATTTGTATTGTATTACGACACCTTATTTAACTCTATTATTGTGCGAAGTTACTAGCAAAAACATATTTTTATTTTTTGAAAATTTAGCATCAATAAGCATATGTAAAACCATTTAATTTAGTAATTAATGGTGTAGGCTTGTCGTCAAAATTGATATTAATAGCTATGTTTTTGACAGCTTAGCTACAATAAAGTATTAATCAAAGGGGAATTATGATATCAGCAAAAAACAAAAAACTTATTATAGTTGTTAGTGCTGTTATGGCAGTAGTTTTTTTAGGTATTGTTGTAACAGTGAGCGTGTTGTTTACACGTTTAAAAGGCAGTAAATATGAAGATAACTGGTTTGCAAGTATGCAGTATGATATTGCTAAACATTCTGTTATTGTAGAAAAGGAAAAAGGTAAAGATTTTGTAATTTTACAGCTTACCGATATGCAACTTTGGTCAAATAGCAAGGATAACGAGGCAGCGTTTGTAATTGCCGAAAAGGCTATACAACAATCAAGTCCTAATCTTGTTGTTTTTACTGGCGACAATGTGTCTGGTGTGGGCGTTCCTGAACTGTTGAAAACTTTTATAAAAAAAGTTGAAAGCCTTGCAAAAGAATATAATTTTTTGTGGGCACCCGTTTTTGGCAACCACGATAATGAAATGCGTGCGACTCCAAACTGGTCTGGGGACCAGTATCTAAAAGTAAGTGTGGATAACGGCGGACATTGCTTGTTCCGCAAAGGTCCAACAAACTTGGGTGATGAGTATGGTGATTTACTAGGTAATTATGTAATAAACGTAAAAGAGGGTGACAAAATCGTTCAGTCGCTTTATATGTTAGATAATAGTGCTTATGCAAATTACTCACAGCATTTAATTGATAGTGTTAAGCAAAACGAGGGCAGAAGCAGTAAGGAAAGACCTTTCCCTTATGCACAAATCGCTTGGTGCGAATGGCAAGCAAAAAATATCAATAGTATTGCAGGCGGAATTGTTCCTAGTATTTTCTTTACGCATTGTGCACCATATGAAATGGGACATACTCTTTTTAAATATGTTGCTGGCAATGACGGAAAATTAAATACAGAGGACGATTTGAAAAAGCAATACAATGAGGGGTATTGGACTTTAGTTGGTGGTTATTCAAGTGGCAATGCAAGCGATGAGCCAACTATAAAACCTGCAAGCAGTGTAACGGAAACATTAGATTATCCTATTGTTGACGGCAAACAACTTAAAGGTTTGGCTGGCAGATTTGCATATGTGCCAGGTCACGCATTGTACAATACTGGTATAGTTGAAAAAATGAAAAATTTTGGTTTGAAGGGCTGGTTTGTCGGTCACGACCACGAAAATGATATAATATTTGAATATGACGATATTATTTACGGATATGGCTTAAAAGCTGGTCCGTCACCAAAACCTTGGAATGATAGCTACTTTTTTGGTGGTACAACTTTAGTAATGAATGAACAAGGCAATATAACAGCTAATCATTTACAGATTATTAAGGCAAGCGATTATTGGAAAACAAGAACGCTAATTGCTTAATAGTCAAATTTATCATTAAAGATAATGTAGTAAAAATCAAAAAAATTGCGGGATAAGCATTTATTCCGTAATTTTTTTATTCATTGAATATAAATTTTTATGCTCCGCCAACAATTCATAAATAATTATTAATGTTGACTTAATAAATACTAATTTTAAACATTTTAATATGTTTATTTAACTATGTGCATATAAAAGATTGGTTTAACTTAAATCGTTACAATATAAATGCGAATAAAAGTATTAACTTAATTTAAAAATATTGTAATTTTAACAAAAGTAAGAACTTTCATCAAAATAGTTGGGATATGATTTATAAGTGCGTAATATTATAAATTATGTGTCGTTAAATTTGAGAGAACTCAAATTTAAACAAAAGCTGACGCTTTTTGCTTGATAAATCAAGCCGACATTATTTGAATTGCCTTCAGCTACTG
>CAJTZR010000103.1 GCA_910584035.1 uncultured Christensenella sp.
AACCATACCATAATAAAGTTAACAATTTTTTTGCAAAAGCTTATTTTAGTTGTTTTGACCCAATTATTGATTAAAGGCATTAGTTTTTTATTAAATTTGAGAATTCCAAATTTAATAACACATAATTTGTATTATTATAATCTTTCAAAAAGTAGATGAGGTTAACATCAATTAAAAATTACAATATAAGTTATTTTAAAAGTTCAGGGTTTATTTGCAAATCTTTAAAATAAAATTTATCGTCTTTCTCTCCAATTTCTCTTTGCACTCTACAAGGAGTCCCAAAAGCCACTACATTTGCTGGGATATCTTTTGTTACAATACTACCCGCACCTATTACAGAGTTATCACCAATACTAACACCTGGCAAAATAACGCAATTTGCACCAATCCACACATTTTTACCAATATGGATAGGTATATTAAATTCATATACTTGCTCCCTAAGCTTTGCATTTATAGGGTGTCCCGCAGTGCATACAATAACATTCGGACCAAACATTGTGTAATCACCAACATATATGTCCGCATCGTCTACCAAAGTCAAGTTGAAATTTGCATAAACATTTTTACCAAAATGCACATTACTACCACCCCAATTACTACGGAATGGTGGTTCAATATAACAATTCTCACCTATCTCAGCAAACATTTGCTTAAGCAATTTTTCTCTTTTCTTTTGTTGTAACGGCTTAGTTTTATTATACTTATGTAAGCGTTGCAAATATTTTAACTGGTCCAAAACTAGTTCGTCATCATCACAAGTATACAACGCTCCCGACCTTACTTGTTCTTTTAATTCCTCTAAAGTCATAATATCCACCTTTTTAATATGATTTTTACCCACAAAACAAAAGTTTTGTGGGTAAATTAAAAATTTAGTTTATAAAAAATTTTATACACAACTTTTGTTGCATTGTTACTAATAACAAATCATATTTTAATTAAAATCTAACTTGCTAATGCAATACACTTATTTTGCAAGCATTTTCCGTTCAAATCAACGTTAATTACTGCAAATATCCCTACTTTGTATATTTTTTAATAAAACTTTTAGTCGCACTCGCCTAGTTTGCAACCATTGCAACCGCAGTCACAATCGTCATCGCAATCGTCACAATCGCAGAAGCCTTCTTCCTCTGCCTCTTTCAAGTACTCATTAAATACTTCGTTCAACAAATTCTCGTCCTCAATTGGAATAAACTTGTCATCGCCTTCCTCGTCAACACCAAGCTCGTAAATAATAACCTCATCTTCTGCAATGCCGTCAATTGGCTCAACTGGTTGCAAGAAAATATACCATTTATCTTTATAATCAATTGTAGCAACGTGATAAAAATCTACATCTTTACCATCCATATCTACCAATGTAATAATGTCACACTCTTCCTCAAGCATTTCGTCTTTAATATCAGCCATAGATAATCCTCCTTGTAACTATTTTATTTAAATAGTTCCGTAATTAAATTGTATTATATTTACCAAATAATGTCAATACATTTTTTAAAAATATGTAAATTTTAAACAAATAATTTTCTATATCCGCCCGATTTGTGACGATTAAGCAAAATAAAGTTATCTTTTACAATCTAAATATTGTTGCAATATGATTGTCGCTGCTATTTTGTCTATAACGCCTTTACGCTTTTCTCGTCTTACACCAGCTTCAATCAACATTCTCTCACCAGTAACAGTAGTTAGCCTTTCGTCTTGAAAAGATATTTTAATTCCTTGCACCAACTCACCAAGCTTGCTAGCAAACTCCCTAGTCTTTAATGCTCTGTCCCCCTCTGTTCCGTCCATATTGACAGGCAAGCCAAACACAATCTCATCCACAAGATTAGGCTTTACTAAACTCGCAATATATGCCAAGTCCTTATCCTCGCTTGTGCGTTTATAAGTTTCATAACCATTGGCGATTATTTTCATAATATCACTCATAGCAATACCAATTCGTGCATCGCCAAAATCTAATGCCATTATTCTATTCATATTATCCCCCATTAAATCTCAAGACATTCATATAATTTATCAAGTTTAGGATAATATACTTGCAATGCAACACCTACATAAATAATTGCGACCAATAAAGCTGGTGCTAAACCTACAATATTTGCGATTATTTCACTTTTAAAATAATTTGACAAAACTACACTGCTTATTAATGACCCAATGAACGCCACTAAAACCAAAGGTAAACCAAACAACATAGCCATTAATGTTTTTGAATTGTTTTTAAACAACTCTTTTGTATTATTCCACGTAAAATTAGGATTTTTCAAATCACTATAAATACACATTACATTTGTAGCTAATCCGCCTAATATAACAATAATGGCTAACATTATTATAGTTATATAATGTAATCTTGCAATAATCATACTTATTATCAAAATTATATTAATTGCTATTGTATAACACATTGCAAGTCCAATTTTTTGATTAATAATTTTGCGATTAGCTACTGGTAACATTCTAAGTACATCCATTTGTCTTCCCTCTCTAGAGAAAGCAACTATCGCAAAATAATTCATACCACAGCTAAACATTGTCGCAATTAATGCAGCACAAGAATTAACAACCCCAAGAGGATAAGCACCTTGTCCATAAACAATACTCAACATAACCATAATTATTGGTGCTAATACTAAACCTAACAAATAATTAAATGCACTGGCAGTTTCACCCATACAGCTTTTAAAGTCCCTTGTAAGCAAAGCTTTGTCTACACTTACAATTTCATTTTCCTTTTTCTTACCATTCTTTCTAACACCTGTCTCTAACCCACTCCTTGCACTGCGTTTGTAAAGCACAGCAGACAAACCAATGGATATTATAGCAAGTCCTGCAATAATTGCAAAGAATATTCCGAAATTTTTCAATGCCTCAACCCCAGTAGTCAACATAGCTGCAGCAATATAAGTATTAGGATAAACAATGTAAGACATTATATCCATAGCTACTTTTATATTTTCCATATTAATACTGCCGTCTGTAGCAGTACCTTGAATAGCAAAAATCAAATAGTAATATCCCGCAAAAAATCCACCAAATAACAATAACACAACTATTGTTCCAACAATGTTATTACGTTTAAAATAACTTACTAAATATCCTAAAGGCACCGCAATAATTGTAATTATAAACAATGGTATAAATGGCGTTAACAAACTACCAATAAAGCCAATTATATAATACGCAATGCTTTTTATAGATGCACCAATTCCCAAAACCAAAATTACTGGCAATTGAAGAAGTAACGCAAAACCTAAATGCACTAAATACAATGTTACAAACTTTGATACAAAAATATCAAGTCCAGTTGCTGGTAGTGCTAACAATAACTCCGTATCTTTTGAAAAGAAAAGTAAGGATAATGCCGACATCACTCCAAAAAATAGTACCATTACTTCGCTTGCAAACATTATACTTGATATCAAGGAACTAAGCATAACAATATCTGAATTCTTTGCAACATAGTATACGCCTACACTCAATAACACCAACAATGGCAACACTAAAACACATAGTGCCACATAAATAATAATTTGTTTACGTTTTTCTTTATAATCTTTACTAAAACCAAACATAACCCTAAGGTTGTTTGTAAAAAGTGGTAAAAATGCTCTAGTCATAATCTACCTCTCAATTATTGTTTATCTTGTTCTGGTTCAGCTGACTTTTCGTCACTATTTACCAAATTAGTATCGATTTTTGACACTTTATTTTCACTATTGTCAATTATTTCTTTACCTTGCTCGCTATTATTTTGAACTACTTCATCAGCTTTATTTGTCAAATTTTCGCTAGCTTTACTATCAGCATTTTCTGCATAGCTATTACCTACTTGAGTTCCAGTAACACTATTCAAAGCAGTAGGCACAGCAACATTATCTGCAGTTAACTCCAAGAAAACATCCTCAAGAGTCTTGCCTTGTTGTTTTTCCTCAAGCTCACTCATAGTGAAAGTAGCTATAATTTTACCAGCCTTTATAATAGCAATTCTATCACACAACTTTTCCACAACTTCAAGCACGTGTGATGAGAAAAATACAACATTTCCCTTTTCGCAATGCTCACGCATTAACCCTTTTAACTCTTTAGCAGATTTTGGGTCAAGTCCAGTTAAAGGTTCATCAAGTATCCATACTTTCGGTTCGTGAATCAATGCTCCAATAACACAGATTTTTTGTTTCATTCCGTGTGAATATGACTTAATTGAATTGTCTAACTTGTCTTGCAAATCAAACCTAATTGCCAATTCATTCAGTCTTTTATCACGCATCTCCTTACTAACGCCATAAACATTTGCAAGAAAGTTAACATATTCACGACCCGACAACTTGTCATATACACTATGATTGTCAGATACATAACCTATATTTTTCTTAGCACTAATAGGGTCTTTTGCGAGGTCAAACCCAGCAATCTCAATTTGCCCATCACTATAAGGTAAGATACCAGTTAAACACTTAATCGTTGTTGATTTACCAGCACCATTAGCACCAATAAAACCAAAAACCTCACCATCATTTACAGTTAAGCTCAAGTTTTCAACTGCTAAGTTCGCACTATTTTTGTAACGCTTCGATAAATTATTGATTTTTATCATATTAGCCTCCTATTAGCCTTTATTTCTTTTTACTATTTTTGCTCTTATTAAATTCGCTTCTCTACCATTTTTAGACGGCGAATAAATAATCTCATCTTTTAAACTATCTGGCAAATATTGTTGTTCCACCCAACCACCAAATGAATGTGGATATTTATATCCTTGCACTTTTTCAACTTTAAAGTTCGCATCTCTCAAATGCAATGGAACAATATCGTCCTTACTTTGGTTTACAAGTTCTACTGCCTTATCCAAAGCGTTTACCACACTATTTGACTTGCTTGCCTCACATACATAAATAATGCTATTTACAAGTGGCAACCTACCCTCTGGCATACCAATATTTTGTATAGCAAACATTGCCGAAGTCGCCATAACTTGTGCCATAGGGTCTGCCATACCAACATCTTCTGCACTATGAGCTATCAAACGCCTTGCAATCAACATTGGGTCACAACCACTTTCTATCAACCTTATCGCCCAATAAACTGCTGCGTCTGAATCACTACCACGCAAGCTTTTACAAAATGCACTAAGCATATCATAATACATTGACTCATCAATAGATAACGCTTTCTTTTGTATTGACTCCTCTGCAATTTCCTTATCAATAACAATTTGACCACTACTATTTGGATTGGTTGTAACAACTGCAAGCTCCAACGCATTGTAAGCAGTACGCAAATCGCCGTCACTCGCCCACACTATATGCCCCAGTGCAGTATCGGATATGGAAATATCATAATTACCTAGCCCGTTTTCCTTATCATTAATTGCTTTAATCAACGCCTCTCTAATATCCTCAGAGGTCAATTTTTTAAATTCAAATATCCTACATCTTGAAACAATAGCCCTTGTCATTGAAATAAAAGGGTTTTCCGTAGTGGAACCTATAAAAATAATATACCCTTGTTCAATACCAGCAAGTACAGAATCAGATTGAGCCTTATTCCAACGATGACACTCATCCAACATTAAATAAGTTTTTTTGCCATACATTTGCAATCGTTCTTTTGCGTCCTCAATAACTTTCTTTGCCTCTGCAACACCACTTGATACAGCATTTAATCTAACAAAATCTGCTTTTGTAGTGTTTGCAATAATATTAGCAAGAGTAGTTTTACCACACCCAGGAGGCCCATAAAATATACAACTACCCAAATTGTCTGCCGCAATTGCACGCCTTAACAACTTGCCTTTACTTGCAATATGACTTTGTCCTACAAAACTATCCAAGTCAGTAGGTCTCATCCTCTCAGCAAGAGGTGCTAATTTGTTTGTATTTTCTAAGCATTCAAATAAATTTTCCATACAATTATTTTACACCTATTTGCCATATCTTGTCAATACTTTGCGTTTTAATATTATGTCTAATTATATATAAAATTCTAATACATAAAATACAAATATCTATGTACATTTAAAACTATTTTAAGTTAAGGCAATGTAATTTTTATGTTAGCTTTAACTATCAATTTTACAAAATACAAATGTAAACCTTGACTTTTTTATACAAATAGTAAGATAATAATATTGTTAAATGTACATAGATATTTGTATTTTATGTACCACCATTTTACACATTTTAGCTAAATTTACAAAAAATACCCACGATTTTCAGCGGGTATTTTTAAAAATTCGACTTTTTTACAAATTTATGACTTTACAAAAAACTCAACAAGGCAAAATTCTTCATTTTGCCTTGTTGGTTTTATCAATTAGCTTTTAATATTTCAAGCCAATAGTTGGCTTAAATTACATAAACAAATAGTTTGTTACATTTAAAAAATAAAATTATACAACTTATTTCAATTATAATCAAATAAACTTTTTAATTTTCATACAACAAAAATTTTATAATTAATATTTAATAACAAAACTTAACCAAAGCAAAATTTAGATAGGCTTGCGTAAACGCATTTTGATAGCGTTCGAGTAAGCCTATCTAAATCATTAAATTTGTTTTCCTTTTATTTTAAATAAAGTCATTAATGTCTACTCTGCCACAAACTACTTCCCATATAATTTGTATGTCTGTATTGTTTGGTGTTCTACCTCTATTTACTATCAATGCAGATAGCTTTTGTTCCGCTGTCAATGTGCTAAACTCATTATTAACTACTATTTTCCTCAAATAGTTACAATCTGCTGCATTCACCTTGCCGTCTCCAGTTATATCGCCTAGTACAGATAAATAAATATCCTCTATCTTATCCCCACTACTTGCATAAACCTCAAGTTTCCAACCAGTTCCGATTGCTAACTCTAAACCATTATCATACAATGAGCTATATTGTGTTTGCTCACCCTTGTTGTATATCAACTTATCATTGTTATACAACTTTATCATATTGCTTGCAAAATTTAAATTACCTATAAATTCATTTACGCTTGTATTAGGTGATATTTTTCCCA
>CAJTZR010000104.1 GCA_910584035.1 uncultured Christensenella sp.
AATTTATTCAAAATATTAACCATAGTTAATTTAATGAGGTGAAAAAATGATAAAAGCAGAGAATATAAGCAAGTCTTATAATAATGGTAAAGTGCAAGTACTTAAAGATGTATCGCTTGAAATCAAGGATAATGAATTTGTAGTTATACTTGGTGCATCTGGTTCAGGTAAGTCTACATTAATGAACATTTTATCTGGGCTTGAAAAAACAGATAGTGGCAGTGTTATTGTAGACGGAATTAGTTTATCTGAAAAAACAGAAGCGGAATTAACCAAATTTAGAAAGGATAATATTGGCTTTATATTCCAACAATACTACTTGCTTTCACATTTAAATGTGGAAAACAATGTTAAAATGGGTGCTAGCCTTGCTAAAAATTCTGAATATAAAACAATTATAAATTCACTTGGTTTGGAAAGTAAAACAAAGTCAATGCCAACTGAACTATCTGGTGGTGAGCAACAAAGAGTATGTATTGCAAGAGCACTTGCAAAACAACCTAAAATACTATTTTTAGATGAGCCAACTGGTGCATTGGATGAAAATACTGGACGTGAAGTTTTAAATTACATTATGCAAGAAAAAGTTAAGCAAAACTTTACTATGATTATGGTAACTCACAATCAAAATATTGCAGAAATGGCAGAAAGAATAATTAAAATAAATAGCGGAAAAATAGTTGAGATTATCAACAATTCAAAACAAAAAACTGCTTATGAAATAGGGTGGTAAAATGATAGTTTCAATAAAAGATTGTTTTAAATTAATTGGTATATCAATAGTTTGCTTTTGTGCGGTGTTTGTTTGTACTTTCTTTTTAAATTATTACATAGACGTTTTGCCATTAAAAAATAGTATTAGCAGTGAAATAATGCCACTATATACAGCTCAACTTTCTACTGCAAAATTTACTTGTTCAGTAACTGGTGGTTTTCTTTCCGTAATTGTAGTTATAATGATGCTATTTTACATTAAATTGTATATTGACAATAATTGTAAAACTCTTGGAACATTCAAAGCAATAGGTTATTCAAATTATAAAATAGCATTGAGCTTTTTGATTTTTGGTTTAAGTGTGTTTGTAGGTTGTGGTTTAGGTTTTGGAGTTGGTTGGGCATCAATGACAAGCATATATAAAGATTTAACTATTGATGGTTTGCCTAATGTAACTCCAGTATTTCATCCAACTTTGCTTATTTGTTTGGTATTAATTCCAACTATCATTTTTGCATTGATAGCGTATGTTTATGCAATAATTGTTTTACGTAAACCTGCGTTGTTACTTATGAAAGGGGAACTTACTAAACCAAAGAAAGCTAAACATAGTAAAAATTCTAAAGATAGACCATTTTTAGTAGAAATGTGTTTTGCAACACTAAATAACAAAAAATCTTTGGCATTTTTTGTAGCCTTTTCAGCTTTTTGTTTTTCAGCAATGGTTCAAATGGGTGCTTCAATGGAGGACTTAATGGCTGGTACAATGGGTGTGTTGATTTTGGGTATCGGTATAGTTCTTGCAATTATTTCAATGCTTATGGCAATGACATCTCTTGTGAAAAACAATACCAAAAATATAGCGTTAATGAAAGCAATGGGGTATACACAGAAAGAATGTTTTATTACAATATTTTCTAGTTATATAATATTTTTATTTGTTGGCTTTATAATTGGCACATTATATGAATATGGCTTGTTATCATTTATGGTTAACACAATATTCAAAGACGTTGAAAATGTTCCAGAATACACTTTTAATGTGAAAATATTCTTTATTACTTTAGCAAGTTTCATTGTACTATATTCTTTGACATTTGTGTATTATATGTATAAAGCAAATAAATCTTCAATTAAGGAGATAATGCTTGATTAGAATGTAATAAAATAGTTTGTTTTAAACGCAATATGGATAATGCATTAACTATTTGTAAATATTATAATTATGATTAGTGTAGTAGTTATATGCGGTAAAATATAGAATTATAAGCAAATAGTTTGTAAGCAAGCAATTATAGCAAAATTAGCATTTAAATATATAATTATCGCATTAGAACTTAAAAATTTAATTATTGCAATAACACTACAAAAACAAAAAAAGCAATTAATATTGCTTTTTTGCTTTTGTATAAAGTCACTAGATATTTCTAGTGACTTTGTTTTGTTATTTATTAAATTTAACCTATTTTATTATTAAAATCAACTTGCTTTAAATTAATTATTAAATGTAGCTTTAGTCATATTATAAAAATGTAAGCGTTAGCATAATTTTTTATCAAAAATATTTTGCAAATTATTTTTGTTTGTTTGTAGATATAACTTTATTTGCAGTAGCCTTTTTTTGTGGTTGTGCTTTATAAGTAGTAGGTTTTTGAACAATTTGACTTTTTGCTGTAGTAGGGTGCTTAGGAATTTGATTGACAGGTTTATTTACTACAGTTTTTGGTTTACTTTGGTTACTACTTTTATTTTGAGTAGTCATTTTGACTTGATTATTTTGCTTGCCACTAGTAACTTGTTTAATTTGATTGTTAGTTTTTGTTTGAGTAGTTTTGTTTGAATTGATATAATTGTTAGGCTTTTTAGCTGTATTATTTTTAACTACTTTATTTTCCTTTGAATTAACTTGTACACTATCATTTGCTTTCTTTTCAAGGTTAGCGTGCTTGGTAAATCTTTTTTCAAGAAAGTTAGGAATTACAAACGCACTTGAACGATAATTAAAAAGACCATCTGCAAGCATTCTCATATTTTTTTCGTCAGTAATATATTGCATTTTTTTGCTTTCAGATAATTTATTGATTTGGTCTGTAATGTTAATCAAATTTTGCAATTGTCGCATTTGTAATCTACAACCATACCAAGAATTACCAATTGTAGTAATTGCAGATAAAGATGGTATTAAAATATTGATTAGAGTAGTTACAAAAGTATCATTAAAGCTAATTGCAATTATAATTATAAGCACGCAAAATCCAATCCAGATTGTTAAAAAGAATGGTTGAATTGAAAGGTAAAGTTTATAATCAGAATGAACTTCTTTGCAAATATATTCAAATTGAGCTGTTGCAATTTTTGGGTCGTCATTTTCACCATAGAGAAAATTTTTAAAATGTTCGTCTGGGATACGTTTAGTCCTTCTTGCATATTCTTCAACCATTGTTTGAGAAATAGGACGAAGTATTGACGGATTAAGTGTTCCAAATACATAAGATTCATATTTATCACGCAGTACAGTACCTTCTGTATGCATACGAGAAACATAAAAACCAAGAACCAATCCAACAACTAATATAACACCAGAAATCAAATTTATAACGGTTGCAACTATTTGTTGAATAGCTTCTGCATTATTTGCTTTTGGCATCATTTGAGGCAAGTATCTATTAAAAATAGCAGCAAGACAAATGCCAAAAGATAAAAATATCATCAAATATTTGATGTATTTTTCCTTTTGTAAACAATGGTGGCTTGCTCTTAAATAAGTAATAGCTACATTTTCATTTTGAAGTTGTACAAATTTGTTTTGTTTCATAGCTAATATTCTACCATAAATAAAACCTTTTGTCAATGTTAAACTAATGTTGAAAGCCAAAACAAACACATAAAATGCAAAAAACATTAAAAATAGTTGAAAATCAACTATTTTATTTATAATATCAAATTGTTAAGTTATAAAATTTTAAAAATTTATATCATTTCTCAAACTAATGTATCCCTCGTGAGTAGTAGTAAATAATATTGGTTCGCTTTTACTATCAAAAAAAGCTATATCATTTATCCCAAAATCTGTAATTTCTGCAATGTCGCCATAATCAGTTTTGTTTAAAATACAAAAAGTTTTAAATTTTTTCAATTTAGCAAAAAGTTTATTAGTTGGAATAATTTTATATATATCACAATATTGGCTAGTGCTAGTACCCCACCAAGTATTAGATTTTTTTTGCGAGTAAATATTTTCTTGTACAAAATCAACAAGAGTAGTGTCATCTGTATCTATCAAAACATATTCAATATATTTAGTTTTTTGTTCCAAAATGTTTAATATTTTTATGTAATCGTTATGATTATTTAAATTAATAAATCTGTACATATGTTCCTACTAAGTTTGATTTAATTTTGCATAAGCTATAGCATTTTCCCATAAGTTTTATGTTTTGAATAATATATTGTTGAGTAATTAGCTTATAATTCTATTAATGACTAACTACTAAACATAATGTAAATGTTCGTTTTCTTCTGGATACTCAATTCCTTCTTGTTCGCAAAATTCTATAAATGATTTTGGTATTTCAGCACATTTACTTGTATTAACTTCCAAGAATTCAAATCTTTCACTCACATTGCTAGTCCACTTAGTAATATGTTTTGGCACACCTCGTTTTAAAGTTAAAGAGCAGGACTTGTATTTAGATGTTTTTCCGCCATAAATACTATCATTATTGCAAGCATAAACTTCAACTTCGTCATATTCTTTTTTATCAATAAAAAGGAAACCAGTTAAATATTTAAATAGTAATCTACTATCCATACATTCATATTTTCTATTTGCTTTCCACTCTTTTTTGTTTACATTGTATATCCAATCATAATTTTTATTGATATATACTATTAGATTATTTTTACCCCTTCTATTAAGAATTTTATATATAGTTACTGTTTTGCCATTCCACTTGTACCACCAAACCTCTCTCACTTCCTCTTGCAGAAAATAATGGACTATACCTACCATTACTATCATACCTAAAAAAGGAATTGCTTGTAAATACAATGGATTAATTATTGTGCAAAAGATAATACCAAAAATACTGCCCATTAACATTAATATTTTAATAGGTAATAAAATAAACTTTTCAAAATTGCCTTTTAAGCCGTTAGGGTAGTATTTTCCATAAACAAAGTCAAAATTTGCATACGTATCTTTAACTATTTGTTTAGCTTCTTTGCTACCATAAATAAGCTCTTCTGTCAATTCATATTTTGCGTCCAAGTCTTCGTCTGTATTCCAATCATATTCGTCATCAAGTTGGAAATCATACAAGTCCTTATCTTCTTCAATGTCAATTAAATCATCTTTATCAATTAAATTCTTTCTCATTAAATAACACCTCATAATTGGTATTTAGTTGTGCATAGCAATTACATAATTAGGCAATCTATCAACAATAATTTATTATGCTTAATTTGTAAAATAAAAATAAATTAAATTATTCATCAAGTAAATACACCATACAATTTTTTTGCTAAAAGTGTATATTTTTTTACAAATTCTGTTTTGGCAGTTGTGTAAGCGTCTCTATTATGCTCAAACTCTTTCCAAAGTTGTAATTTTAATTTTTCATATTCTTTTGCAATCTCAAAATGCTCATTCAAATACTTGCAAAAGTATAGTTCATCAATATCATTTTTTAATCTTATGTGTAAATGAAAAACTTTTTCCGCAAAGCCATTTGAAGTATAGCCTTTGTTAAGCGATATCCTATTATAACTCTGCGACATAATTATATAACCACTATCTTGCAACTGATTTGCAACTTGTGCGATTTCGCTTTTACCATTTACAACAACTAAAATATCTATTATAGGTTTTGCCCATATTCCTTTTATTGCAGTACTGCCTATATGATAATATTCTATGTCTTGTGGCAAAATTCCTTTTAAATTTACAAGTTCCTCATTGTGCCATATTGTCCAATGTGGCTTGTATTCAGTTAAAATGATAGGGAATAATTGCCAAAGCTCCTCTATAGTCATCTCGTCTAATTTTTTCATAAATTAATTATATCATTTTAAAAGTTAAAAATCAAGTACTTTAAATTTTGTCATTTAACAATAAAAACAAAACGAACCATTAATTTTGTGGTTCGATTTATCTGTATATTATAGAGTAGTGATAGTTTTAAAATGTGATAACCATTATTGCAGTAAACTTGAAAATTAACAAAACATTCAAGTTTACTTTAGCATATAAATCAAAACTTAAAACTCAATTTTTTCTATTTTAAAATCACAATAGTATTCTGAAGATATACATTTGAATTTTAAAACGCAATAGTCTGGGTCGGTTACACCTTGTTTATAAAACAAACTATCACCAAATCGCCAAATCTCGTCTTTTGTCGCCTGGTCAGTACAAACTTGCATTTCGCCAATTATAGAAACCCCTTGATATTTAAATTTGCCACGCTTATAAAAATATACACAAGCCTTGTTATTTTCCAAATATTGTTTTATTTTATTTGAGGAAGTGTTTGTAGAAAAATAAATTTCATTTCCATCAATCTTACGTGGAGCAAGCATAGCCCTAATAACAGGGTAGCCTTGTTCATTTACAGAACCAATAAAAGCTGTTTTTTGTTGAGATATAAATTGTAAAATTTCTGTTTTATCCATAAGTATTTTCTCCGTTTATAAAAAGTATGTTTATTATTTATTGTAGTGTGCAAT
>CAJTZR010000105.1 GCA_910584035.1 uncultured Christensenella sp.
TCCAATGTTTACAATCAATATGTCGCAAAAGTGGAATTCTATGCGAGAGTTAAGTGTTTCGGATATGAAAATTGCTGTGCAAAAATATCAAGATAAATTTATACCTTTTAATTTGCAATCTGGTGAACCACTTTTTAGGATAATGTATGGTAAAAAATTTATTTGCGTGGAAATGTTTCATATTTTAAGCGATGCAAATGGTTGTGTGGCATTTTTAAATAGTCTATTATGCTGTTATTATGAGCTTTTAGGTATGAAAACGGATAGGACAAATATCATAACTACTGATAGTACATCTAGTCAAGTTGAGTTTGAGGATAGTTATTTTAAGTATGCCAAAAGGTCAAAGTCAGCAATTAATTTAACTAATAGCCTTGCAAAAAAGTGTTTTAAATTGAATTGTGGCAATTATTTAAATGAAAGTGAGGGGGAGCATATAACTTATTCGTTTAATGTAGAGCAATTAAAGAGTGTGTCTAGGAAATATAATGCCACTGTAAATGAATATGCGGTAACATTAATTTGCCTTGCATACGTAAAGATTAAAAATGATTATAATAGTGATAAATGTATTCGAATTCAAATGCCAATAAATCTTAGAAAGAGATTTCCTAGTAAAACATTGCGTAATTTTGTTGCCACCACTCAATTTGAAACTTTTAGCGATGATAAGTTAACGATTTTACAAGAGGTAAAAAAGCATATGAGTATTGCAACAAGTGATAAAGAATTAAAATCATTTATGTGGAATGCTGTATTTTTGATGAATGGTGTACTAAAAGTTATACCTCGTATTATGGGGGACTTTTTATTAAAATCTGGTGATAATTTATTAGGTGAAAAGGCAAGTAGTACATCTTTTAGTAATATCGGACTTGTGGAAAATAATCTTTATAAAAATGGTGTTGTGTCAATGGAATTTTTGGCAGGAACGCCAAAATATGTACCATTTTTATTGTCAGCTATCACCTATAATAATATTTGTAATTTGACTTTTTCAAAAAATACAAGGGAAAATTTATTTGAACAATATTTTTTGGAAGAACTTAAAAAAGATGCTATTATTCCAACAAATATTGTAGTTAGAGAATAAGCTTTTATGAGTTACATATTTAAAAATTAATTAATTTATCTAATTGTGGTAGTTATTTTCAAGGTTTTTGTTAAAATAAGAACTTTTTGTTTGATATATTTTTGTTTTGTCTTTTGTACTAGCTATTTATTTGGCAAGTATATTTTTTAGCTACTTAATGCTAAAAACTAAATAAATCATATCTTTACAAAGTAATTTAAATATGCTATAATTAGTTTGTAAAAGCAAAGGAGAAAATATGGAAGTAGGTACAAAAAGGATTGAAACCGATAGGTTAATTCTTAGACGATTTAGGTTGACAGATGCACAAAATATGTATAAAAATTGGGGTAGCGACTCTAAGGTAACTAAATTTTTGAGTTGGCAACCACAAAAAAGCATTAGACAAACAAAACACATATTGCGTAAATGGTGTAGTTCATATTTTAAAAAGAGCGTTTATAATTGGGCTATCGAATTGAAAGAAATTGGCGAAGTTATAGGTTCAATTACTGTTGTTAAAGATAGAGTAAAATGGAAAAATGGTGAAAAGGCAGTAATTGAAAAAGAAATTGGTTATTGCATAGGCTATGAATGGTGGGGAAAAGGAATAATGTCTGAAACATTAACTGCAATAATTGATTATTTGTTTTGTAATACAGATACAACTAGAATTTGTGCAAAACACAATACTGAAAACATAGCAAGTGGAAAAGTGATGCAAAAGGCTGGAATGATTTATGAAGGAACTTAGAGACAATATAGCACGAGTAATTATGGAATAGAAGACGTGTGTATTTATTCAGTTTTACGTGCTGATTATTTAACAAAAATCAAGAAAATTTAACATTTAAAGGCGATAATATGAAAATTGACCGTTTGATTGGAATAATTACTATACTTTTGCAGAACGATAAGGTAACTGCTCCAGAACTGGCAGAGCGTTTTGAAGTGTCACGTAGAACTATTAATCGTGATATTGAGGATATATGCAAGGCTGGTATTCCCATTGTATCGCTACCAGGTTATGGTGGTGGATTATGTATTGAATACGGATATAAATTGGATAAAACTGTTTTTAACAAAGAACAGTTGCAAGCTATATTTTGTGGACTGCAAGGGTTAGATAGCATTTCAGCATTATCATATGTAACTACTATTGCGGAACGATTATCAAGTAAAAATAACCATATTAATGTGGATAATACAATTATAATTGACTTTGCTTCTCATTATAAAGATTCTTTAACTCCAAAAATTGAGATTATAAAAACGGCAATTTCGGACAAGCATATAATTGAATTTGACTATTATTCCTCAAAAGGGGAAAATAGATATTCTGTTGAACCTTATAAGGTCATTTTTAAATGGTCATCTTGGTATGTTTTTGGATATTGTTTGGAATGTAAAGAGTTTAGGCTTTTTAAATTAAATCGGTTATGGAATTTGAATAAGTTGGATACTGAGTTTGTAGTCAAAGATATACCAGATTCCGCTTTGCAGTTTGATAAATTTTTAAATGAAAGTAATTTTGTATTGCAAGCAGTTTTTGATATTAGTGAAAAATTCCGTATTATTGAAGAATATGGCATAGATAGTTTTAAAGTAATGGATAATGGTAAGCTGTACTTTGAGTGGGCTTTTGCAAATTATGATAATATGTTGCACTGGGTTTTAAGTTTTGGCGATAAGGTTACTATTATTTCACCTAAAGAATTAATTAATGATATTAGGTCGCAAGCTCAAAATATTTCAAAAAAATATTTAGGAATATGACATATAGTTGACGTGTTTTATCTGTTAGAATATAAGCATTAAAACTAGGAGGAATACATATGATACAATCAAGATGTGGATTATTATGTAGTGAATGTGCTTATCGTGAGCAAATGGGTTGCAAGGGTTGTTCTCAAATAGACAAACCTTTTTGGGGTGAGAGTTGCCCTATAAAATCTTGTTGTGAGACAAAAAGTCAAGAACATTGTGGTGAATGTAAAAATTTTTCTTGTGAATTATTACACCAATTTGCTTATGACGCTAATCAAGGCGACAATGGTAAGCGTATAGAACAATGTAAAATTTGGAAAGCGAACAATAACAAGTAATTTAATGTAAGAGTAAGTTATCTTGCTAATTTTAACTAAAAAATAAAAGTTTAATTATATAAAATTTTAAATAGATATTCGATTTATTTGTATGTTTAATTAATAATTTTTCAATGGGTGTTTAAATGTTTAATGAAATTTGTATTTATGAGGCAAAAATAGATAAACAAGAGGAAATAGAAAACTTAATGAAAGAAGTTGCAGAATTCTATATGTCTCAATCTGGTGTAATAAGTGTAAACTACATTAAACGCACTCATAGACAAGAGGACTTTAATTCTGTAAAACAAGGTAAACCGCCTATACGTTTAACAAAATTTATTGGTAAGGTAACATATATTTTGCATTGGACACTTGTAGACGAAGAGACGCACGCTCGCATTTCAAAACTTGGATTAGAAAAATTTTATAAAAGGTGGAATCGATGTTTAACAACAATGCCAAAAATTTTACTTGGTGAGAATATTGTATAAAATTTAGTTTTGTACAATTTTGGTGAAAAATTTCAGTTTTTATATTATTAATAATGTAATTTAATAAAATAACCTAAGTTATTTAAATTAACTTAGGTTATTTTTTGTATTTAATAATAGTTAGGAATTAATTGAATTTTAAAGTTAGTAAAAAGTAATTTTGGTTATTATTGATTTTTTATTATGTTTTTGGTATAATTAAACTATGATAAAAATATTTTGGGATAAAGATAACATAGCTTTTATAGGTAATTCTGTAAATGCCACAAAACACTCTCATTGTGTTTTGCAAATTTTTTTAAGTTTAGACGTGCCTTTACAAGTAGTAGTTGAGAATGAAATTGTAACGGGTAAGTGTATTATTGTTAATAAAAATGTTGAACATACATTTTCTTGCAATGGTAAATTGCAAATGAGTATTTTAGTAGAGCCTAGCTCAAATTTTGCAAAAGAGCTTTTAAAAAAGATGCAAGGCAATTATTTGATATTTGATAATAAAATTGAAAATATTCAACAAAAAGCTACTTTGCTTATTCAAACAAATAATAGACAAGATTATATTGATTTTGTAAAAGATTTTAAGGAATATCTAGGAATAAGTAATTCTTTAAAAGTTTTAGACGAGAGAATCAAAGACTTGTTGGAATTGTTGGAAAAATGTGATTGCTATGACCATACAATAGAAAATTTTGCACAAAGCGTTTGTTTATCGCCTAGCAGATTGTCACATTTGTTTAAAGAACAGATAGGTATACCATTAAAAAGTTATATTTTATTTCATCAGCTTGAAAAAGCTTTTGAAGGGTTATTGCACGGAGCTAATATCACAGATGTTGCTATGTTAGCTGGATTTGATAGCCCGTCACATTTTGCGGCAACGGTAAAAAAATGGATGGGAATGTCAGTAAGTTCCTCAATAAAAGATAGCGAATTTTTGAAAGTATTTATTTAATTTTATTAATATAATAAAAGTATCAATTATAAGGTGGTACTTTTTTTATGGAAAAATATTTAAAGAATACAGATATGCTGAATTTTTATGAGCAAAAAATTGTTAATTTAATTAATTGTCAAAAATGGAATGAGTTGAATGAGTTTGATAAAATTGCTAAAATTTATGATTATGTTCAAAATAACATTTTATTAGGTTATAACAAATACGATAATTTGACCACTACACAAGTATTGGCAGATGGGATAGGGCAGTGTAATACAAAAGCTACATTGTTAATGGCATTGTTGCGTGCAGTAGGTGTGCCTTGTAGATTGCACGGCACAATGGTAACAAAAGTATTTCAAAAAAGTTTAATGCCTCAATTTATGGCAAACCTTGCACCACCCCTTATAGTACATACTTGGGTAGAAGTATATTATCAAGGTGAATGGTTAAGTTTAGAAGGCGTCATAACTGACAAAGCGTATATAGTAGGCTTGCAAAAATTATTTCCACAACACAAAGGTGAGTTTTTTGATTATGCTGTAGCAGTAAAAGATTTTAAAAATTTACAAATTGATTGGAATGGTACAAATACTACAATACAACAAATGGCAGTAATAAAAGATTTAGGCATATTTGATACCCCAGACGAGTTTTATTCCATATATAAACAAACATACAAAGGAATTAAAAAGTTTTTCTATGAATATATCGGCAGAAAAATAATGACAAACAAAGTCGCAAAAATTAGAAATATATAGGGAATTGCTTTTTATTTAATGTTATAATATTTATTATCTGTTGTTCTAAAAGTAAGATTCTTAAGGAAAACTAAATAGTGAAAGCAAATATTTGCACATTAAGTTATTTTTATAGGTTTTGCTAATGCAAAAAATAGACCTTAGTTGGTTCAACTAAGGTCTTAAATGGTGCCGAAGGCGGGACTTGAACCCGCACGAGGTCGCCCCCACTGGATTTTGAGTCCAGCGCGTCTGCCATTCCACCACTTCGGCTTGATTGCTTATATATAATATCATATAACTTTAAAAAAATCAACACTTTTTACACAGAATTTTAAAAAATTATTCAATTAAATAAATATATCTATTTTATTGAGATTTTGTGTTGAATTGTTATGTTAAATTGATTTGTCATTATTTATTTTATTAAATAAAAATTCAAAATATAAAACAATTAATAAGTTAATATGCATTATAATTTATTTTATTTATAGTTTAATTATATAATTATCTACTAAGTTTTTAATTGCAAAATGCAATTTTGTTGTGATATTACTAGTAATGTGTTGTTTTATTTGCTGTGGTGAAATGTGAAAAGATGAGAAAAGTTTTAAAGCAGCTATTTTACAAACAAAAATTCTTGTAAATATGTTTGAATTGTAGTGTTTTAAAGTTTATTCTTAAAAAGAGATTATATGATATTTAAAATAGATAAGTATAGTTATATAAAAGAACTTGAGTTTTTTTACTATAGTTATAAAATTAAAATGTAAAAGAAAAAATATACTTAATTGTTTTTGAATTTTAAAAAAATTTGTATATTAATATCTAATCTTTTTTAAATTAACCTTTAGTTTATACTAATGAATAAAAGTGACATTATATGCCACTTTTATTTTTATTTGATTAAAAATTAATTCATTATAGATTTAATTTAAATATTATTATTAATTTAAATATGACTATAGTTTGCTAATTTAAGAAATACAATATTATAATAATATTTATTATTTTGTTTTTAAAATAAGCATTT
>CAJTZR010000106.1 GCA_910584035.1 uncultured Christensenella sp.
GACATTCGCAAGTGGTTACAGCATTTCCGCACGTTGGACTATTCCAAGACGAAAAACCGCAAAGACCTAATCGACACGTTTATTTATCGGGTATTGCTTTACGACGATAAAATGAAAGTGATTTTCAACTTGAAAGGTGAACAGCAAAACGAATTGCTTTTGAACTTGATTTTCCCCGATTACCCCGACGGCAACGACGGCGAAAACGAAAACAGCGCAAAAGAAAAAGAAACCGCAAATGCGATTTCTCTTTCAGCGGGGTGTGCGTATACCCCTGTTATGGTGGAGTTGACGGGAGTTGAACCCGTGTCCAAACGGGGATTAACTATGCTTTCTTCGTGCGTAGTGCAAATTTTAAGTGTTTCGCAAAGTCGCCTTTTGCACAGGCTACTTTTTGATGAGGTGCTTATTTATCCAATTGCCTCGCACCAGAAGCAATTGAACCTTCCTACTAGATTTGATGCCACTTGCCTACCAAGTAGGGTAGTAGGGGTGACAGGCTCGCTAATTAAGCAGCGAAAGCCAAATTAGTATTTTTTTCTGCGTTTAATTTTAACGCTCGTTTTTACGTAGTCGAACCTACGGCACGCTTACAAAATCTCACGCCCACTTGTCGAATCCGTAACAACCCCAAGTTAGTGTAAAATTGTAAATTTTACTTTTAAATTGCTTTTGATAATAGTTTTTTTATTATTTGCTAAAACTTTTGCAAATTAATTATAACCACTATTATCATATTCATAATAACAAAAAATATTTAAAAAAGCAAGTGTTTATTAATAAAGTTATATGTAATGGTAATTTTAAGATGAAATATTATTCAATATTACTTATTGCTCACTGAAAGCAATATACATTATATTTTTTGTTTGTTTTAAATTATTAAAAATAAGACAAACTATTAATATGGATAAAAGTGTATGGAGCGAGGTTACTCGCATAGAAAAAGAAAGTTTGCAAAATGATATTGAGTGTGATGTGCTTGTTATTGGTGGGGGAATGGCTGGTGTACTCACTGCATATTATTTGCAACAAGCTGGTAGGCAAGTTGTGTTAGTTACTGGTGATAAGCTTGGAAATGGTATAACTAAAAATACCACGGCAGTAATTACTGCACAACACGACACAATGTTTAAAGATTTGATAAAAGCCAATGGCAAAAATCTAGCAAAAGACTATTTGAATGCAAATTTGCAAGCAGTTCAAACTTTTAAAGAGCTTGTAAGTGAGCAAGAAATTGAGTGTGATTTTGAAATTACACCATCTTTTTTATATTCAAGAGAGAAACTGTTGAACGATGAGGTTCAAGCATTAAAGGAGCTTGGCTATAATGCGGAACTGGTAACAGATATAGATTTGCCATTTGAAATACGTAGTGCAGTTAAGTTTAATGATATGGCACAATTCCATCCATTAAAATTTTTATATGGTTTGGCAGATAAAATGGATGGAGTGACAATTTATGAAAACACATTTATAACTAATATAGATGGACGTACAGCTTTTAGAAAAAATGGTAAAATTACCTTTAAACAAGCGGTAGTTGCAAGTCATTTTCCGTTTATAAATACCCACGGATTGTTTTTTATGAAAATGCATCAAAAAAGGTCATATGTAATGGCTATTGAAAGTGAAGAGAATATCAATGGTAGCTATATTGACGACAAAGAGGAAGGATACTATTTTAGAAAGTATGGCAATTTACTTTTAATAGGGAAAGGTGAGCATAGGACTGGAACTAAGACAAAAGCACTTGAACAGCTTAAGACTTTTAAGGAAAAGTTTTATCCTCAAGCAGAAGTTAAGTATTTGTGGGGTAATCAAGATTGTGTAACTTTAGACGATATGCCTTATATTGGTGAGTATGGCAATATGTCAGATGTATTTGTCGCTACTGGGTTTAATTTATGGGGTATGACTGGTAGTATGGTAAGTGCAAAAATTTTGGCAGATATTATGTGTGGCAAAGAAAATGAGTTTGCACATTCTTTCAGTACTAAGCGTTGTATTTTTAAACCACAATTGTTTGCAAACTTAGGTATGGTTTTAGTGAATATGTTATATCCAACAACAAAAAGATGTCCACATTTGGGGTGTGCTTTAAAGTATAACAAGCGAGAGCATAGTTGGGATTGTAGCTGTCACGGCTCAAGATTTGATAGTGATGGTAAGTTAATAGATAATCCAGCAATGAAAAATAAAAAACTTTAAAGGATAATAATTTAATAATAACTAAACGAAAATCGATATTAAATTGTCTGTTATGATAGTAATAGACAATTTATTTTATATATAGGCAAGTGAAAGCGATAAAAAAATGACGAAAAATAATAAAAATGGTATTGAAAAAATAAATTTGTTATGGTATAATATTTTTAATAATTAAATAATAATGTGTAAAATAATGACTTGAATTTTTTAAGTTAAATTTGCATAGATAAGGAGTAAATTATGATTAAAGTTATACCATTAAGTTCGCTTGTAAAAGTTTTTTCTGATACTGAACCTACTCAAAAAGCTTTTGATAAGTTAAGTTGTTTGCGTAATGAAAAAATGCAGTTGCAAGTGGCTTTTTGCAGTAGCGATGATGCTGAGATTAATATAACAGCAAACTCTGATTTTGGTGATTGTTTAAATATGTATTGGGTAGAAGAGATTTATTCCAAGAATCCTGTGCATCCATTACAAGATGATTATACTTTAAGGAAAAAGTCAGGATATTTCCCAGAACTATTACGTCCGCTTGATGGAGTGTTTAGTGCAAAAGCTGGCAAGTGGAATAGTGTTTGGATAGAGATTATACCTAAAACTGCTTACAAAGTAGGTGAAAATAAGATTAGTGTTTCTTTTGCAAGTGGTGAAAATATTGAAAAAGCTGAGTTTACTATTGAAGTTATTGGCGCAGACTTGCCAGAACAAACTTTGATAAATACTAACTGGTTTCATAGTGATTGCATAGCAGTTCATTATGGAATTGAGGTATTTTCAGATAAATATTGGGAATATGTGCAGAACTTTTTGCAAGTAGCACACGATTATGGTATGAATATGGTATTAACGCCACTATTTACTCCACCACTTGATACGAAAATTGGTGGAGAGCGTCCAACTGTTCAGTTAGTAGATGTTACTTTAACAAACGGCGTTTACTCATTTGACTTTACAAAGCTTGATAAATGGATAGCAATGTGTGACACTATTGGCATTAAGTATTTGGAGTTATCTCATTTCTTTACACAATGGGGTGCAAAAAAGTGTCCTAAGATAATAGCAAATGTAAATGGAGAGCAAAAACGAATTTTTGGTTGGGATACAAAAGCTTCGGGCAAGGAATATCGCAATTTCTTAACTCAATTTGCAACAAGCTTTAAGCAATATATTAAGGATAAAAATATTGAGGACAGAGTATATTTCCACGTTTCTGATGAGCCAGCTCCTCCGCAAACTCGTACATATCGTAAGGCAAGCAATATTATTAGGGAATTGTTTGGTGAGTATAGGATAATGGACGCTTTGAGCAATATCAAGTTTTACAAGAAAGGACTTGTTACTTTGCCAGTTCCAGCAAATGACCATATTGAGTCGTTCATAGGTGTAGTGCCAGAGTTGTGGACATATTATTGTTGTGTGCAAGTGCGTGGAGTGTCAAATAAATTTTTCTCAATGCCTTCACAACGTAATAGAATACTTGGTTATCAAATGTATAAATTTAATGTAAAAGGATTTTTGCATTGGGGATATAATTTTTGGTTCAAACAATATTCAGTTGGACCAGTTGACCCGTTTGTGGAAACAGATGCGGGTGGTAGTTTTCCATCTGGTGACTCATATGTTGTATATCCTGGTGAAGATGGCAAACCATTGCAATCTTTAAGGTTGAAAGTCTTTTATGACGCTTTCCAAGATATGCGAGCTTTGCAGTTGCTTGAAAGTTTGATTGGTAGAGATAAGACTATGCAAATTTTAGAGCAAGATATTGAGCCTATTACTTTTGCAAAATATCCGCATAGTGATGAGTGGCAATTAATGACACGTGAAAAGATTAATCAAGCTATTAAAAATGCCATTTAAGTATAATTTGCTATTTAGTGCTGATTTTTAATAGGTTTTTAGTGAATGAGCCAAAGGAAATTTAATTATTATGGAAAGATTGAAAAAGATTTTTGATACAAAATTAAAAATATTTTCCTTTATATTAAGTGCAGTATGGTGTATATTGTATTTTGCATTAGGTGCGGCTATTTTTGGGAAAATGTGGAATACCTCACCATCTTTACCAATAGTTGGTGGAGTGATAGCCATTATACCAATAATTTTGTGTTTAGTAAATCTATTGTTTTTAAAAAATAAGATTGTTGATATTTGTATAATTGTTGTATCTTTAATCTTTAGCTTAGGTTACTTTTTTATATTCGCATTTATATTATCTAAGCTAAATTATTTCTTTATAACTGGCGTACCTTATTTTATTATTGTAGGAATTCTTGTCTTGATTGCCTTTTTTGCATTGGTGTATCCAAAATTACGCAAGAGTTTGCAAAAATTTACTGCAATAAGTATTGTAATATTTGTTTTATTAATAAGTATGGTTTGCTTACTAGATATTACACCTTTTTATTTGTCGGGTGGTGCAACAGTGTTTGCTGTTGAGGATGAGTACCAAATTGCTTTTTCAACTTCGCATAAATCTATTGGTGCTATAGAGATAAACGGAAAACGCTATTATGACCAAACAAATGGTGAGAATAATGTTGGCAAATTGCATAAAATATCAATTCCAAAACAAGAGTTGGATAGCAAGAAAAATTATTCAATAGTAACTCAAAGTGTAATTTTTAATACGGCATACGTTCCGTCAAATGGCAGAGTAATTACTAAAGACTATACTTTCCGTCCTATTGACGAAAGTGATGGCATACAAATTTATAACTTGTCAGATACACACGAATGTGTTGCTGGACCAAGTAAAGCAGCAAGTTGGTTTGGTGATAAATTAGACTTACTTATTTTAAATGGTGACATTATAAATGATGTTTCAAGTGAATACCAAATAGCTATCATATATAAACTAGCGAATAACATTACTAATGGTAGCATACCAGTTATTTTTACCCGTGGCAATCACGAATGTAATGGTAAATTAGCGGCGGATTTAGATAAGTATGTTGGTAGCACTCAAAATGGTTTGTATTATACGTATACAATTGGTTCGTCAGTATCAATGTTGGTATTAGATACTAATAACGATATGAGCGATGATAATAAATTAATAAGACCGATTGCTAATTTTGATGTAGTTAGAAGGGAACAAAGTGAATGGTTAAAACAAAATATTAATTGGAATGTTGGATATAAACATAGCTTTGTAATAGCACATATGGCGTACCCACTATCTGGATATATAGCAGAGGAGTGTGCTTGGAGTGATTGGGCAAAAGAACTTGTAACACTAACAAATGGAAGAACAGAGCTTGCGCTTTGCGGACACTCACATAGAGCAGATTACATATTGCCAAATACAGAGGATAATAAAATTGCAGATTACCCAGTACTAAGAGGTTCATTACGAAGCAACAAATTTATGAATAAAGAGGGTGTTTCACCAAATGAATTTATAGGTACCGCAATAGAAATAGTTGGAAGCAATATCAATATAAAATTTACAAATGCTAAAAAACAAGTACTTCAGGAGTTTAATATATAGAAGCAAATAAATTACGGGATAAATTTTTATTCCGTAATTTTTATGTTTAATGTATTAATTAAGCAACAATTTTACTATTTAGCGTGATTATTAAAAATCATATTATTTAAAATGACAACATAAATAAAATATTTATTCTACAAATAATATTTGTTATTGTATTTGATAAAACCACGATAGTTTTATACCACACAAAATTATTTCTTTTAGTATCTCTTATTATATGTTATCGCAAAGTTCCCAAAGGGTATTATGCAGCAACTGCATTGTGTCAAGCTTTCTTTATCTGTTAAATAGTATTAGTTTTTGTTTAATTTAAGTATTATTAAATTAAACGACATATAATTTATATTAATTCTAATAGTTATGGTTAGTTTAATAAAGCGTAAAAAAGTTATCTTATTGCAAATGTTATTAATACAGTAATTTTTTACTAGCACATTTATTATCAATTTATTTTAAGCCAACTATTGGCTTGAAAATATTAATAATTATGAACAAAACAAACAAGGCAAAAGTGTAAATTTTGCCTTGTTGTATTTTTTGTAAAGTCGTAAATTTGCAAAAAGTCGATTTTTTGAAAATACCCACCAAAAATCGGGGGTATTTTTGTGTAATTTAGCTAAATT
>CAJTZR010000107.1 GCA_910584035.1 uncultured Christensenella sp.
AAGCTATTGCTTATACAAATAAAGGCAAGCCTATCAAACCAAAAAGTTTAAATCAAGCAAGCTATTTGCAAGCAATAAAAAACAATGCCTTAACTTTTGGTATTGGACCTGCGGGAACTGGTAAGACATATCTTGCGGTTGCAATGGCTGTAGCAGCTTATAAAGCTAAAATGGTAGAAAAAATAGTGCTAACAAGACCTGCAGTAGAGGCAGGGGAAAAGTTAGGCTTTTTACCAGGTGATTTGGGACAAAAAGTTGACCCATATTTGAAACCACTATTTGATGCACTTGCTGAAATGCTTGGTCTTGAAGTTTATAACAGACTTATGGAAAAAGGGGTAATAGAGGTAGCACCACTTGCTTATATGAGAGGTAGAACTCTTGCAAATTCTTTTATAATTCTTGACGAGGCACAAAACACCACAAGAGAACAAATGAAAATGTTCCTTACAAGAATTGGTGAGGGGAGCAAGGTGGTTGTCACTGGAGATGTTACTCAAATTGATTTGCCTTATGGTAAAAAGAGCGGACTTATTGAAGTGTGCCAAATATTAAAAGGTATTGAGGATATTTCAATAAATTATTTTAACGAAAAAGATGTTGTCAGACACGAGTTAGTAATGAAAATAGTTAAAGCATATGATGATTTCTATAAATTAGGAGAAAACAATGGCAAAAACGAGGGCGGGGTATCCGATTAAAAAACGAAAAATGAGCCAAGCAGAACTTAGCAATATTTTGCATAAAGATTGGCTACAACATATAATTGTCATTACTTGTATAATTGTAATGAGCTGTTTTTTAGCTGTATTAGCTTCCACGATATATACTTGGAGTAGTAATGTTTTATATGATAAATGGGTTGACGTATTGATAATAGCGGCAGTGTTTTTCATTGCCATAGCTATGTTTTACGAGTATTATACGTATATGTCAAAAGATAATTCCTATAAAAAGCTTGCTATTATTGGAATTACAATGTTTATTACAATAGTTGCTTGTCAATTATTGAGCCACCTTATAAGTCCATATTGTTCACCACTTGCAATTTTACCAATTATTTTGAGCATTATGATTGGTGGCAGGACAGGCTTTATGGGATTGGTTGTAACAATTTCAACCTTGCTTGTTTCATATTCTGTTATGGATTATGGTATGTACGGCGGTTTGTCTAATACTTTCTATGAGATTACAACATCTTTGATTGTATCAATGATAAGAGTATTATTAATAATGTTCCTTATCCGTAGAAATTATTCACGTTTTAAATTGTTATGGGGTTCAGCAGCAATAAACTTAGTAGCATCTTTGCCAATAATATTGCTTGCAATGATTGTATCTAAAGACCCAACATATCTTTTATTATCTTATACTTATTCTATCTTAGGTGGTTTTATTGCGATTATAATTTTTACAGCATTGATTCCACTATACGAGCAGATATTCAATGTGTGGACAAACTTTAAACTTGCTGAAATATGTAGTTTGTCAAGACCGCTATTACAAAGATTATCAAATGAAGCACCTGGTACTTTCAACCATTGCATCATTGTATCAAACTTGGCAGAGGCGTGTGCAATTGCAATTGGTGAAAACCCATATTTAGCTAAAGCGTGCGGTATTTATCACGATATTGGTAAATTAAGTGCCCCAGAATTTTATACAGAAAACCAAAAAGGTTATAACCCTCACGATGATTTGATACCTATTCATAGTGCAAAAATGATAATGTCTCATACAAAAATTGGCTATGATATGTTGAAAAAGGCTAGATTACCAGAAGATATTGCAAAAGTAGCACTTGAACATCACGGCACAACAACTGTTAGGTATTTCCATAATAAAGCAAGACAATTGACTGAAGGTAAAGTTAATGATAAATTGTATATGTATGAAGGACCAAAACCAACCTCAAAAATAGCATCTATTGTTATGATTTCAGACGTTGTAGAGGCTATCACTAGGTCAAGAAATACGGCAAATATGGATGAACTTAAATCTATAGTTGAAAATGTAATTAAAGATAAAATTGCTGACCATCAATTTGATAATTCAGGTATTACATTTGCTGATTTAACAAAAATATCTGAAGCAATAACAAAGGTTGTACCAGCAGTTTATCATAAACGAATTGATTACAACAAAGGTAAATAAAATGTGTTTACAAAATAAAATGCGTTTACAAAAGAGGGACTATGCTTAATTTATATGATTTTTCCAAAGAGGAAGAAAAAATTATCAAAAAAGTTTACAGCACTATTATGAAAATTCACGGGATAAAAAAACGTGCAATTAGTGTGGATATTTCTATGGTGAGTAGAGAGCAAATTCACGAGCTTAATTTGCAGACTAGAGAGGTGGACAAGCCTACAGACGTGTTGAGTTATCCAGCTTTGGAAAAAATAATTTTTCCATTTGATAAGGCAAATTATATTGACATTTTGTCTCCAGAGGATAAAACTTTGTATATAGGAGAAATTATTATTTGTCGTGAAATTATGGCGGAACAAGCTGTCGAATATGGGCATAGTGAATGTAGAGAACTTGCTTTTTTGACAACTCACGGACTTTTGCATTTGTTAGGATATGACCATCTTGAGGAAGATATGCGTAAAGTAATGAGGGCAAAAGAGGACGAAATTTTGGAAAAGGCACAATTTTTTAGAGAATAAATGACAATATAAATTTGTCAAAAGTACAATTAAAAGGAATAATATGTTTAAATCTGGTTTTATAACAATAATAGGTAAGGCTAATGTAGGAAAATCTACATTATTAAACTCTTTAGTAGGTGAGCAAGTAGCAATAGTGTCTTGGCGACCTCAAACAACACGTGATAAAATAATCGGCATTATGAATGGTGAGGGGTATCAAGCAGTATTTGTAGACACCCCAGGTATACATAAAGCAAAAAACGAACTATCTAAATTTATGATGAAAAATGTTGAAACTGCATTGGACGGCGTAGATATAGTTGTTTATGTTTTGAATGGCGAAAAAAATATTGATGAAAATGACTTGAAAATAATTAATCAATATGCTAAAAGTAGCACACCATTTATTGTTGTAATTAACAAAATGGATGTAGCTGATAAGGAAAAAGTGCTAGCTAATATCAATAGCTTAAAAGATATTGAGGGCATTGATAGTATTATTCCTCTTTCTGCAATCAATGGTAAAAAACTTGATATTTTAAAGGAAAGAATTGTTGCCAATCTAAAAGATGGCATCCAATTTTATCCAGAAGATATGATAACAGATAAGTCTATTAGATTTATGGTTACGGAAATTATAAGAGAAAAAGCAATGAAATTTTTGGGTGAGGAAGTGCCATATGGTGTGGCTGTAAATATAAACTTATTCAAAGAAAGAGATGATAGTTTAATAGATATTGATGCAGATATTATTTGCGAGAAAAAGGCTCATAAACCTATTATAATTGGTAAAGGTGGTGCTATGCTTAAAAAGATAGGAACTTCCGCAAGATATGATATTGAAAAATTATTGGATAGTAAGATTTATCTTAATTTGTGGGTAAGAGTTAAGGATGATTGGCGTGATAGCGAACATATGCTTAACGAATTAGGATATAACATTAAAGATATTTAATATTATTATTTTATTTATATATAAATGTTTTTAAAGCTAAAATAATTAAATGCGTTTTAAGATTAAAATATTTAGGAAAAATTTTTAGTTAATTGAGTTTATTGCAAGTTTTGTTTGTTAAAACATAACATAAAAATTTAACAAAACGCAAAAACACTTAACTATGATAAATAAGCAAGTAAATTTTGTAATATAAATTCAAAATAATTAGGATAAATTTTTAGCTACTTGAGTTTTTTAGCAAGCCTTGTTTTTTAGAGCATAACTTTAAAAATTTAACAAAACACAAAAATACTCAACTTTGTTAAATAATCAATTAAGTATAGTAAGATAAATTTAAAATAATTAGGATAAACTTTTAGCTACTTAAGTTTTTTGCAAGCATTGTTTTTTAGTGCATAACTTTAAAATTTAACAAAACACAAATACACTTAACTATGCTAAATATGTAATTTAGTTTGATTAGATAAATATTAAATTTTGATTAAAATTTATAACAAAAAATTGTATTTTATTTACATAAAAGTCCATAATAATAGTGGAGGGTTTTTATGGAAATAAGAGAGAGAATTTGGCAACAATTTAAACAAACAGGTGACCCAGGGTTATATATGTTGTACAAGGCTTTGGGTGAGGAGCAAGAATTAGAGAATGGAAAAGGAGAAAACCCTTGATTGTTTATGCCTAAAGAGCATTGATTACAAGGAAAATGATAAATTGGTTACCCTTTATGCCTTTGGCGAGGGTAAAATAACCGCTACATTAAAAGGGGTAAAAAAATCAAAAGCAAAGCTTCCATATGCTGGGGCTTTGCTTTGTTTTGGTAAATACTACTTTACTGGTCGTAATGGATACTACAATGTTATCGGCTGTGACTTGGTGGATAATTTTTATGGAATTTGGACAGACATTGATAAGTATTACACAGCACTTTGCGGGCTTGAGATATTAGATAAAATAGCAGATGACAGAGAGATTGGAGATAAACTTGCTATACTTACTTTAGATTTTTTAAATGAAATATGTTATAAAAGTGACAATATACATAAGTCTTTTGCTTTTTATCTAAGTAAAGTAGTAGCCAATTTAGGTTATAAATTATTGCCAATGTGTGTTAATTGCGGTGAGGATGATAGTAGAATGTTTTATAGTTTTACAAAAGGCGGACTTGTATGTCCGTATTGTAAGGAATATAACTCATTATTGCTTAGTGAAAATGCTGTAAAATTAATTGATAGCTTTTATAATAATATATCTTGTGATATTAGGGAATTTAAAGTTAGTGATTTTTTGTCCGTTATTCGTGTATATTTTGATATATTATGCAAAAATTTGGCTAAAAAGTTTAAAACTTTTGAAGAATACATTTTATTTTATAATAAAATAAATAATTTATAACAAAATACTTGTAAAATATGGCAAAATAGTGTAGGATATATGTAGATAAAATGTTTGGAGGACAGTATGGCTAATAAGAAGTTTGTTTATTTATTTATGGAAGCAGACGGTAACAATCGTGCTTTATTTGGCGGTAAGGGTGCTAACTTGGCAGAAATGACAAGATTGGGTATGCCAGTACCACAAGGTTTTACAATAACCACTGAAGCGTGTACTCAATATTATAATGATGGTGAAAAAATTAATGACAGCATTATTGCTGAAATTTTTGAAAAATTAACCGAAGTTGAAAAAATGGCTGGCAAAAAGTTTGGTGATAAGAAAAATCCATTCTTAGTATCAGTTCGTTCAGGTTCAAGGGCTAGTATGCCAGGAATGATGGACACAATTTTGAACTTAGGTTTAAATGATGTCAGCGTTGAAGGTTTAGCAGACCTTACACACGACCCAAGATTTGCATATGACTGCTATAGAAGATTTATTCAAATGTATAGTGACGTTGTTATTGGCGTAGGTAAGAGTGCTTTTGAAAAGATTATAGACCAAGTTAAGGAAGAGAAAGGCGTTAAACTTGATACAGAACTTACAGCTGACGATTTAAAAGAGTTAATTGCTAAATTTAAAGCATATTTTAAAGCTGACCAAGGCGTTGATTTCCCACAAGACCCTAAGGAGCAATTGATTGGTGCAGTTAAAGCCGTATTTAAGTCTTGGAATAACCCACGTGCTATTGTTTACAGACGTATGAATGATATCCCTAGTGACTGGGGTACAGCCGTAAACGTACAATCAATGGTATTTGGTAATATGGGTGATACATCTGGTACTGGTGTTGCATTTACACGTAACCCATCTACTGGTGAAAAGAAACTTTATGGTGAGTACTTAATGAATGCACAAGGTGAAGACGTTGTTGCTGGTATTCGTACACCAATGTCTATTGACCAACTTGCAGAAACAAATAAAGAGGTTTATGAGCAATTTGTTGAAATTGCAAGAAGACTTGAG
>CAJTZR010000108.1 GCA_910584035.1 uncultured Christensenella sp.
TTTTGTTAACTTTATTTATACTTTTTACAAATTGTTTATCTTATACTTGACAAATATATATATTTAATTAGATAATATTCATATAATATGTACATAGATATATGTATTTTATGTACCACCATTTTACACAATTTAGCTAAATTACACAAAAATACCCCCGATTTTCGGTGGGTATTTTTAAAAATTCGACTTTTTACAAAATTACGACTTTACAAAAAACTAAACAAGGCAAAATTTTTCATTTTACCTTGTTTGCTTTAAGTTGTTAATTTTAAATTTTAAGCCAATAATTGGCTTAAGTATATTACTACTTGTTAATATTTTTGCTAATTTTATTTTTTATTATTAAACTATATTTAATAATTAATTATATTTATATTATATCTTAATTATTCTCTCTCCAATTTCTTTTAGTTCTTTAATTCGCTCTAATTCTTTTATTAAGTTTTTGTCATATTTGTTATTTAAAATTATGCCGTTTTCTTCACATATTTTTACTAATTCAATTGAATCATTTGATTTTAAATTTTCATTAAAAATACGTTTTAATACCAAACATAATAATGCCTTTTTAACTCTTCTCTTATTTTTAAATTCTTCAAGCACCTCATTAATATCTTCAACTGTCAATACATTATTATGCTTTAAAATTTCCTCGATTGATAGTTTAATGTGACAAATTTGCCCAGTTAAATAAACTATAGTAGGAAAATGCAAAAATTTATATTTGCTATTTAAAACCATTAATACTTTTTTATTAAATTCATTGTCTTCCCTATTTTCAAAATTCTTAATTAAAACTTTAAGTTTATCTTTATTTCGAGAAAATTTTCTAAACTTTAACAACATATAAAAGAAAACATTAATTAAAAAACAACTAACTAAAATTACTTGCGGTAAAACCATTTCTAAATTTGTTAATTGTCTAATGTTTAAATTTATCCAAATTTCAAAAACTCCAATCAATACAATTAAAAACATTGTTATAAACATTGAAATATAAAAATAAGCAATTCTTTCACCATAATAATTATTATTTTTCAAATCTTTCTTTAAGCCCTTAAAGTTAATAGGCTTTTCATCTTCAAAAAATTGTTTTTGTGCCCCCATAAATATCCCCGATTTTAATTATTAAGTTTTTTATTTACTAGACCTATTACATAAGTTTCTGCATTTAAGTCTAGTACAGCAAAGGCAATTTGCACTAAGGCAATGCCAACAAAAATTCCAACAAGTATATTTGTAATTGCAATTAATACACCTACAAATACTGCTGTTATTGCTAATATAATCAAATCAACAGCAAATAACTTTAGTATATTTTTAATATTAACAACTTCTTTAAATTTAACCTCTCCATTGCCGTGTACTAAATACCCCTCAATTAATGCAATAAAACCAAATAATACGAAAATTATTATTGATGTTATAAACACACTATATTTCCATACAGTATACAACCAAACACAAATAAAGATTAATAGAAAAGATAGTAAATTATCAATTAAGTTTGCCAATATGTATTTTTTAAATGTTCTTTTTGCGGAATTTCGTCTTACCAAACATTTTACAAGAAAATATCCACCTATCACACCAAGTATAATAAATACTACTAGTCCTACAAAGCCACCAATTAAAGTGTTACAAAAAGTATTTATTGCTTCAGTAAGCGGTACTGTATATACATCCATACTCCCTACAAATGAAGAAAGACAAACTTGCAATGTTTGCATTAGCCAATCTCTACTTAACATTAACTTAACTGCTTCCACAGGTTCATTCCAATTAAGTGTTTGGAAAGCTTTAATCAAGCTATCTTTTACTGCTACTAAATCAACATTTGCATTAGTAAAAATTTCTTTTACCGATTCCACCATTGTATTCACTGCACCAATAGTTAATGGTATTAACAATGACAAGCCAATGACAAAACCTAATGCAATTGTACCTAACGGATTAAATATAAATTTTAAATTTTTGAAATAGTTTTTTAAACCTTGACCTATCATTATTTTATCCTTTAAATTTGAATTATTGATTTTGAATACTAGCTTGATACAAATATTATGGTTAATAAACAATGTACTAACCATAATATTTTGTTTCACAATAATTTGTATTTATAGTAAATTAAAACGCTAGTTTGTATAATTCTAAAATGTCGTTCTCAGTTATCTCTCTAGGATTGCCACCAGTACATACATCCGCAAAAGCATCTTTTGAAAGCTGAACAAGTGCTTCTTGTGGAATATTAATTTCTCTCAATTTTTGAGGGATATTCAAATCAAGTGAAAGTTGTTTTACTGCATCAACTGCAGCTTTAGCACCATCGCTTATACTCATTCCACTTACATCAACACCCATTGCTTTTGCGATTTCGCAATATTTAGCTTCTGCTGCTGGCATATTGTATTCCATAACTATAGGCAACAATAAAGCATTTGCTACACCGTGAGGAATATCAAATCTTGCTCCAAGTGGGTGTGCCATTGAATGTACACAACCTAAGCCAACGTTTGAAAATGCCATACCAGCCACATATTGTGCAAGTGCCATATTTTCTCTTGCAACCATATCTTTGCCATTGTTAGTTGCAGCACGTAAGTTTTTAGCAATAAGTTCAATGGCTTTTATCTCAAACATATCTGATAACTCCCACGCACCCTTTGTAATATAGCCCTCTATTGCGTGAGTTAATGCGTCCATACCAGTTGCAGCTGTTAAACCCTTTGGCATTGTTGCCATAAGCTCCGCATCAACAATAGATAATACTGGAATATCGTTAGGGTCAACGCAAACCATTTTTCTGCCAGTGTCTTCGTCAGTAATTACATAGTTAATAGTAACTTCAGCTGCAGTTCCAGCAGTAGTTGGAAGTGCAATAATAGGCACACATTTATTTTTAGTATCTGCAACACCCTCAAGTGAGATAATATCAGCAAAACTTGGATTGTTTGCTACTATTGCAACTGCTTTTGAGGTATCAATGGATGAACCACCCCCAATAGCAATTATAAAGTCTGCTTTAGAATCTTTAAAAGCACTAAGTCCTGCTTTAACATTTTTTACAGTAGGATTAGCTTTGAATTCACTAAAAATCGTATAAGGTACATTACCTAATTCTTTAGTTACCATATCAACTATACCAAACTTAACCAAATCTTTATCTGCAACAATAAATGCTTTTTTAAAGCCTCTAGCAGCAATCTCTTTTTTAAGTTCTGCCCTTGAACCACAACCAAAATATGAAGTTTCATTTAAAATAAATCTGTTTACCATATATATCCCCTTTTTGTCATAATGACATTATTATAAAATTATTATAACATACAAAAATGCTGTTTTCAATAGCTATTTAAAAATTTTACATTTATTTAAATTATTATAATTTTTATAATGTGTATAATTCTTATAAGTATTAACAAAAAAATTATAAAAATAATAAAAGTTACTTTAACTATTTACTAACTATATTATTAATTACTCACAAATATTTTATCCAAAATAAAAAAGAGGGCGAACCCTCTTTTTTTATTACAATACTAATGGAATAATTATACCAACTATTATAACTAACAAAACTACTACATAAAGAACTTTCCAAATTGTTGGTTTATTTTTTACAAATCTCCAAGCATTAACTGCAACAATACATACCATAATAGCTGCTGCAATATTTTGGAAAATACCTGCAAGACCTGCAACCTTACCACCTATTGCAGCAAGGATAATTGAAACCAAATAAATGATTGCTGCTGCACAAATTGTATAAAAACTTACTTTATTTAAACTCCAACCGCTACCACCACTTGATGATTTTTTCTTGCTTTTGTTTTCATTATTATTTGAATTTGTTGATTTACTAGCCATATTAAGACCTCCAATTATTATTAATCGTATTATAATACGAAAGAATAAAAATGTCAATATTTTTTTTAATTTTTTACAATTAATTAAATTTTAAATTTAATACATTTTTATTCACTCCACAATAACAATAAAATAAATAGACTAATAATTTTAGTAAAAATTTAATTTAGTACCGATTTTTGATAGGTTTTAGTAATTACAATTAACAATGACAATTTATTTAATGTTATAAATAATTGATAATTTTATCTTTATTACAAACTACATTCCAAAGCACATCACTACAACTGCTATTTATACTACCACAATTAGTTATCATCATAGCTAGCTGTAAATATGGCTTTTCTGCTAAAGTCTCAAAATAATTTGAATCACTAACTATTTTCCTTAAACAATTAACATCAGCACTATTCACCTTGCCGTCACCAGTTAAGTCACCAAGCACAGATAAATAAATTCTTTCTTTATTACCAGCTAAAGTATGTTCTAAATACCAACCAGTGCCAACAGCAAACTCGTTACCATTATTATAATCTTCATTTGTAACTGCACTATTATTTTTATAAATCATATTTCCTTTGCTATCATACAATTCCAAATTTTCAAAGCCAAAAGGAATAATGTTATTCATAAACTCATTTACACTTGTATTTGGCTCAATCTTTCCCAAAACAAATTTATCAATTACTTCATCATTATAATTGTGTAACAACTCATTATCTTTATAATATTTCCTATATCCATTAGATAAATAAACAAAGTCATAATTAGATTGTGGATAGCAATCAAACATCACCTCACCACTCTTTAATTTTGCCAATTGTTTTGAATTAACTGAAACAAAAATTGTATCTGGACTAGCTGAATTATAACTGCTATATCCATTAGTAAAAGAATTAAATAAACCATAATCACTTGATAATTTTACACAAATTTTATTTGATAACTCACATTGAATATTAATTTTTTGATTTTGTAACAATAAAATATCGCTTGTATCTGCGGGGCTAGAATTTTTATCAAAAATCACATTACCTTTTAACAATAATTGAGTTCTATCATACATTGCAATACCACCCGTAGTGTCGCTTAATTCAATACCACTGAATGAACCATTGCTCTGCAAACATTTATTGTCAACAATGCTAGCAGTATTATACAAGTTCAATCTTGCTTTTTCTCCAAGCATAAAAATTCCACCACCACTTACTTTTGCTGTATTGCCATAAATAATTGCATCATATAAATTGACTGTTCCATTACCCATATATATGCCACCAGCAATACATTCAGAAGTATTACTTGCAACTATACCAGCATAAATATTAATTACTGCACTTTCTTGACTATCTGTTGTTGCTATGCCACCACCTCTTGAACGTACACTTTGTGCGGTATTATCACATATTATTCCACCATACATATTAAAAACACTATTTCCTTGAATACGTATACCTGCACCATTTGATGGTCTACCTTCTAACAAATAAGAAGAAACTCCTCCTTTCACCTTACCAAAAGGTAGTTTAGTTAGATTTTCAGGATTACTTTCTAATGTTTGATGTGCAAGTGTTGTATCATATGAACTATCTCGCAATTCAAACACACACCTATCGTCTATAACAATAACGTGACCATATTCAAACTCTAAAGGAGCAGTTAAGTTTCTATCAATGTTAAAACCATTTAAATCTAGCACTACACTTGTTAATGGTGGTATAAATATTCTTCCATAATTAAATCCAACCCCATCACCAAAGCTTGTAAAATAAGTTGAATCTTGTTGAGCTATCCAATTATTTTTTAAAGTAATTCTAACAGTGCGATTATTATCCATAGAATCTTGAATTGCTTCACTCCAACCTACTGCCATAGCATTACAATCACCCGACAATTCATATCTACCATTTACGTTGTATCTACTACCATTATTTACAATTGTTGCATTATCATTAGTAGCAGTATTTTCTACTAAAGTCACAGCACAAAATGTAAGACAAATAATGGCTACTGCTAAAAAGATTATTCCTACTCTTTTTATGTTTTT
>CAJTZR010000109.1 GCA_910584035.1 uncultured Christensenella sp.
GGACCCCGATAAGCGACACGTAGTGGCATTTGACATCAGCAATTGTTAATTCAAACGAGCGGTGCTTACGAAGCAAATATATTGCATTAGCAATATAAAATTTTAACTTGCATTAAAGTTTACTTATCATCGTTTATATTACAAAAAACTAAGGAGAAAAATTATGAAAAAACTCTGCAAATTAATAACTTTCGTACTGGTAATTTGTGCTTTTGCCTTTATATTGACGGCTTGCACTCCACCACCTGAACTTGCAAAAGGTAATTTAGATATTTTGCTCAATAGAGAACTTCCAGATATTGTAGCAAATGAAAATGGAAAAGTTGATATACTTATGCTATCCGATACACACTTGCTTAATGGTAAAAGTAAAAAAGATATAAAAACACTTGATGGAATTGCTAAATTAGTGGATAATAATAAATTTGACTTAGTAGTTTTAACAGGTGATGTGTTTGAAGGGTACAACAAAAAATCAAGTTATGATAAACCAAATGCAATCAAAGTTATTGCGGAATTATTTGAGCAAAGAAATCAATATTGGGCTTTTATTAGTGGTAATAATGATGGGGAATATTGTGGCTCAACATTAGATGTAATGACTGCCCTTGCAAGCTACCCTCACGCCTTGGTTGCGGATAACAATGTTGGTGGCGTTGGCAATTACACAATTGACATTACCTATAACGAAAAAGTTGCTCATACTTTGGTTTTTATGGATAGCCGTATGAGAGATAGCAATAATGAAATGATAGCAATCTCAAACGAACAAAGAGAATGGTATGCAAATATAGCAAGCAATGCAAAACAAAATGATATTTTTACTTCACTATTTATGCATATACCATTTATAGAATTTTTAGAGGCTTACAAAAACGGCAGTAATTTTAGCGACTACAATGACCACTCTACTGCAAAACAAATTAACACTGCACAAGAAAACTCTTTGCTTTTAAATGAAAAAATATTACCTATTGACAATACAAAACTAATTGCAACTGGTCATACTCACGGCGAAGATTACGCAAAACTATACAAAGATATCTGCTTTTTACAAGTGCGTGCATCGGGATATAATGCTTGGAACGATAACCTACCTAATGGCGGAGCAATTATCTCAATTGACGTAAACGGAAAAGATACAGCAAGTTTATACACAATAAAAAATATAAATTTTTGATATAATAAATTATTAATTTATCAAAATTTTATTTAAATTAATAATTAACTTTTAAAGCAAAATTTTTCAAATAGTAAATATATATGTATAATAAATTAAAATGTTCACATTTTAAAACATTAAAATGATAGACAAACTGCCTTATAGTTAATAAGGCAGTTTGTTATTTAAAATTAATTATTTGTTAAGTACTTATGACAACAATAAATATTACAACAATTTAAATTTGCATTTTGATAAAATTTATTTGTTAAAATTTATACTTAATATATTAATTATTTGATATACTTTCTTTGTAATCATCAAGAGCTTTTTTTGCTTCAGCTGGAATTGAAATTGTATCGCAACCAATAACGTATTTAGCGTTAAATGCAACATCACTATCAACATCATCTTTAATTAACAAAGCTTCTTTATCTATTTTTATTCCATAGAATTCATATATCAAAGGATTATTAGCTCTATACCAATCATCTTTTTTAGTAAAATTATTTTCAAAATCTTTCTTTTCAAATGAAACTATTGTAACATATTGATAATTCCTTTCAGAAAGTGACTCATAAAAAGTTTTTACTTGCTTAGGAACGTCCTTTTCAGTTGCATACTCAGTAACTTCAACAGCCCACTGCATTTCATTCTCTTCTTCTTGATTGCCATAGTATGTATTTACAGTTTTTCCAGATTTTTCAATAATTTTTATACTAGTTGAAGTAGATTTATTACCCTCTTCATCTACTATAGTGCGAACATTTGTCATTTTGATAATAGAACCATCAAAAATATATTCAGTTGAGATTGTTTCGCTTCCGTCTTCTTTATAAGTACAAAAAGTTTTTTTCTCAGCACTAAACCATTTAGACATAAAGTCAGTTGGTGTTGAACTAGTACAGCCAACAAGTGACACACAAGCTGCTACTACAATTAGAATAATTGCTACACTTAAAACAAATTTCTTTTTCATTTGTTTTCCTCCAAAGTTATTTTATAATAAAAAACCGATTATAAGTTTTATATTATCTAGTTAATTTTGCAACATAAAATTACCACCTTTACTCACCAAAGTGTCAAAAAAGGTATACTTTTTTTGACACTTTTTACTTGACATTTATTATACAAATAGTATATAATCAATTTATAAAAAGTAACATAAACTTTACATTTTCAGAACTTTTAGTAATATTTTATAAAAATCAAAAATCTGTCAAAAAAAGTATACATTTTTTGACAGATTTTTCACATTTTGTATAATATCGTAAATAAACAAAGTATTTTATGCATTTTCAACCTAATATTAGCATTATATACAGCGTATAAAAATTATAAAAATAAACCTATTAAAATAAATTAATTAACTTAGTGAAAATTATAACTTTCTAAATAATTAATTAAACCTACAAAAATATATTTAACCTTATTTAAATTTTAATTTTAAAAGTAAAAACAATCAAAATTATACCAATAAATTTCCAAAATCAAATAATCAATTGCCTTTTCCAATTTAATTTTTTCAAATTATTATTTTTTGTACAAAAAAAAACATAAACTGCTAATTTTTTAGCAGTTTATTGTTTAATATCATTAATTTTTTTTATTTTGTTAATTATCAAACTGGTTGAATACCACTTGCAACATCGCCAATTTCACTATCCAAATTCATTTTGTTAGCTTGACGATATTTAAAGAATTTCATAGCAACTTGTGGGAATAAAGCATAAGATAAAACGTCTTCCTCTTGCTCAATATATTCCTTAATTTCCTCACGATATTTTTCAAGTTCTGGCTTAATATTATCAGCTGGACGGCAAGTAATTCTAGGCTCGTCACCAATAATCTTTTTAACTAAATCAGCTTTGATTTCAACTGGCAGTTTACCATATTCACCACGAACAATACCTTTAACCTCTTTAGTAACCATTTTATATCTTTCACCAGACAATACATTTAGCACTGCTTGAGAACCTACTATTTGAGATGATGGTGTAACAAGTGGTGGATAGCCAAGGTCTGCTCTAACTTTAGGAACTTCTGCAAGCACTTCGTCATACTTGTCCATTGCATTAGCCTCTTTAAGTTGGTTCATAAGGTTAGACAACATACCACCTGGAACTTGATAAATCAAACCTTTAACATCAGTTTGTAAAGCTTTTTTATTTAAGTATCCGTCTTTAGTCAATCTTTCCGCAACGCCTTTGAAATGCTCTGCAATTTCAGTAACATAGCTTAAATCAAGACCAGTGTCATACTATGTACCTTGCAATGTAGCGATAAGTGGCTCAGTAGCTGGTTGAGATGTACCATTACCCATTGGTGACAATGCTGTATCAACGATATCAACTCCAGCCTCAATAGCTTTTAAGTAAATCATATTACCAGTACCAGATGTGTTATGTGTATGCAAGTGAATTGGGCATTTAACAGCTTGTTTCAAAGCTTTAACTAGCTCATAAGTTTCATAAGGCAACAACAAGTTAGCCATATCTTTCAAGCAAATTACGTCAGCACCCATAGCCTCTAACTCTTTAGCAAGGTTTACAAAATACTCACGAGTATGTACCTCACTAACTGTATAGCACAATGTAGCCTCACACACAACGCCTAAACCGCTCTTATCCTCATTTTTGTATTTTAGGATAGCGTCTATACAAGCTTTCATATTTCTTGTATCGTTTAATGCGTCAAAAATTCTAATAACGTTAATGCCGTTTTGAATAGATTTTTTAACAAATTCCTCAACAACGTCATCAGCATAGTGCTTATAACCAAGGATATTTTGTCCTCTTAGCAACATTTGCAATTTTGTTTTTGGCATAGCTTTTCTCAATATTCTCAATCTTTCCCAAGGGTCTTCATTCAAAAATCTTAGGCAAGAGTCGAAAGTTGCACCGCCCCAACACTCAATACTATAATATCCAACTTCGTCAAGTTTGCTTGCAACTGGCAACATCTCGTCCAATCTCATACGAGTAGCTGCTTGAGATTGGTGAGCATCACGAAGAATAGTTTCTGTTAATTGTACTTTCTTTGTCATATTAATATCTCCTTTATACTTTGCAAAATTAATTGATTTAGCAAAGTTTTTCTAAATATTAGCCGAATATTGCAAGCAAAGCACCTGCTGCAACGGCTGAACCGATAACACCTGCAACGTTTGGTCCCATTGCGTGCATCAACAAATAGTTGTTTGGATTTTCCTTTTTACCTACGTCTTGAGCAACACGAGCTGCCATTGGTACGGCTGAAACGCCCGCTGCACCGATAAGTGGGTTGATTTTGCCTTTTGACAATTTGCACATAAGCTTACCAACCAAAACACCACCAGCAGTTGCGATACCGAACGCACATACACCAAGAACGATAATCTTGATTGTACCCCAGTTTAGGAACTGGCTACCATAAGCTTTAGAACCTACTGTAACGCCTAGGAATATTGTAATAATATTAATCAATTCATTCTTAGCAGTTTCCGCTAAACGAGGAACAACGCCAGACTCTTTCATCAAGTTACCAAGCATTAGCATACCAAGTAGTGGAATACTTGAAGGTAAGATAATACCAACAACACCAGTTACCACGATAGGGAACAAAATTTTCTCTCTTTTTGAAACTGGGCGAAGTTGTTCCATAACAATCATTCTTTCCTTCTTTGTTGTTAAAGCTTTCATAATAGGTGGTTGAATTACTGGAACCAACGCCATATATGAGTAAGCTGCTATAGCAATAGAAGACATCAAGTGGTCTGCAAGTTTACTTGTTAAGTAAATAGCTGTAGGACCATCTGCACCACCGATAATACCGATTGATGCAGCCTCTGCACCAGTAAAGCCGAACAAAGATGCCAAGATAAATGTTACGAAAATACCGATTTGTGCTGCAGCACCAAGTAATAAGCTCTTTGGATTTGCAATTAGTGGACCGAAGTCTGTCATTGCACCAATACCAAGGAAAATAAGTGGAGGGAATATTACCCAGTCAACACCTTTATATAAGTAATAGAACAAACCGAAATCTGCAATAGTAGTATGGTTAGTAGTTACATTAGCAATAAATGATTCCACACCGCCTGGTACTGTAACTCCATCCATAATAGCTTGTAAAATTGCAGTAGTTTGTTGATGGATAGTTGCATTACCAGCAAGTTCCATAATATATGGGCTTGAGCTGAATATCTCTTTCAACTGACTAAGTGTACCAGTTAAAACCTCACCATTTAATAACAACACACCATCAGAATTTATTATACCTGCAGTTATAAGTTCCTGAATTTCGTCACTAGTATATTTTGCTAAGTTCAAAGTAAAATCATATCCTTGTGTACCATACAAGATGTTGTACGCACCTGGGATATTGATAAGAAACATACCAAAAGCCATTGCAAGCAACAAGTTTGGCTCAAATTTCTTAG
>CAJTZR010000110.1 GCA_910584035.1 uncultured Christensenella sp.
TCAAGATTGCGTTTTGTACTATCAGTCAAAACCTCACCCAAAAGTTCAGCAAATTTTGAAGCGTGTTCAGCTTCCTCAAAAGCATATCTCTTGTAAGCCTCAGCGATTTCAGGATAACCTTCTCTTTCAGCTTGACGGCTCATTGCAAGGTACATACCAACCTCAGTACATTCACCCTCAAAATTAGCTTTCAATCCAGCAATAACTTCAGCATCCAAACCTTTAGCAGCACCAACAACGTGCTCAGTTGCCCAACTCATAACACTAGCTGTCATCTCATTGAACTTGCTAGCTGGAACACCGCATTGTGGGCATTTTGCTGGAGCAGAATCACCCTCGTGTACATAACCACATACAGAACAAACAAATTTTTTCATAAAAATATCTCCTTAATTTTGTTTTTTATTTTATAACAAATGTATCACATATTGCTATTATAACCAATTATTTATCTAATTTACCACTGCATTTAGGACAAAGTCCATAGTAAACCAAACTGAAACTTTTAGGAACTGCACCATTAATTTCAGAAAGTTTAATATTAATTTTATATTTTGTATCATCAAAGTCAATAACCGCACCACATTGTTCGCATATCAAGTGACTATGCCTTGATGTATCCGCATCAAATCTATCTTTTTCAAAAATTGCTGGAACTTTTATCGCCATACCATTATCAACTAATTGATTTAAGTTGCGGTAAACAGTACCCTTAGATATATTAGGCGAAATACTTCTTGCCATCTCATACACAGTGTCAGCTGTTGGATGTTCCTTAGTGCTTTTCAGCACATCCAAGACAATATCTCTTTGTACAGACTTATTCATAAATACCTCTTTTTTGCTAACTAAAACTAATCACTAAAGAAGATTAGAAAATTTATATAATCAAATATAGTAATGATTACTAATTTAGTATAACATTATTAGTAAATTTTGTCAAGAATTTTTTTAAATATTATAATTTTAATATAATATGGCAACAATTAATAACAGATAGTATTTTTATTCATTATTGATTTTAACTTATAAATCATATTTGTTTAATAAATTAACTACACATAAATTTATAATCATACTATAAAAATTACAGCAATAATTTAACTACATAAAAAATTTATTACGAGGCAATATGCAACTAATCAACTGCAAAATAAGTTATCAAACTGGTGATAGCATTATTTACACAACACAATTAAACAATAATGATTTTGTTTTAAATATCCACTCTAAAGAGAATTTGTTGCAAGCGAATATCCACACAAACAAAGATTTATACAACTTTAATATAGATTTTTATATTAAAGTTGATGCAAGTTTTACAAATTTTATAACAAATGCATACCAAACTTGGTCACCATCAATAATCGCATACGACAACAGCAATAAGTCAAAAATATTCTCTCACCTTTCCAAAAAATTAACTCGTGGAAGCGGACTAGAATATCTTGGAGAATATGAGCAAGACTATGACCCGAACGCCAGTTTCGGGCTATGCCAATTTAGGAAAGATTGTAGCAATGATTGCTTGATTTTTGCAAGCTTAAATGAAGAATATACCTTTACAAAATACACTTATGATTTTGAAAGACATATATTAAAAATTAATCGAAATTTTAAAGGTTATTCTGTAAATAAACATATGGAACTTGCTAAGGTAATTCGCATTTGTGACACTTATCAAAATGCCATTAATAAATTAAAAAGTTCACTTAACTGCCAAGATATAGTTCAAGAAAAGCTACTCGTTTATAATACCTTTAATGAATTTGGCAACGCAATCAGCCAACAAATTATAAATAATAAAATCTACACAATAGAGAATTGTTTTAATTTGTTTTTGATTGGTGATGGATATTCAACTACTGGTTATGACTTATTTGATATAGATAGTAAACGCTTTAAAAATGGTTTTAAATCAATAGTGGATAATATTCATCAAAAAGGAATGAAAGCTGGTATATGGATAGCACCTTTTGCGATTTCACCACTTGCAAAATCTTTCGCTAAAAACCAAGACTTAACTATAAAGTTAAATGATAAACCACAAATAACTTGCCCGTTTTGGGAGGGAGTCCATTCCCTTGACATAACTTTAGAAAATAGCAAAAAATATCTAAAAGAAATGTTTGAGTTAATTGATAGTTGGGGTTTTGATGTTATTTACTGCGATTGCATTTATATGGCTGGTAGTATTCCTACCGATGGCAAAACCCAAGCAATGCTAATAAATGACGGAATAGAACTTATTAAAAAGTTTGCAAATGGAAAAACACTTATTTTTGGTGGAGTACCATTTTTAAGCGGAATAAATAATTGCGATTATATTAGCCTTTCTTCCGACTGCAAAAATATTTGGCACAATCCGTTAAACTTTTTATCACCGCAAATGGATTTAAGTACAAAAAACAATTTAAAGCACTTGCCTACAAAAAAATATCTTGATTTAATTTATCCTTGTATTTATACAATACCAAACAACAGCAAAATAAAACCGCCATTAATTAATACAATCTTAAATAGCTTTGATAACATTGTAGTTACAGATTCTCAAATAAAACCACAAAGTTATCCAAGTGAAATAAATTTACCAACAGATTAAACAACAAGATACCAAACATTCGGTATCTTGTTTGTATAATAATCTATTTAGCTTGTTTTGATTTTAAATTAAATATAACACTTATTAAATTAATTGTATCTTAAATAATTAATTTATAAAATAAAAATTCTTAGTCATATAATAAAATTAAGTCAAAATCTTTAAATAAAATTATCTGACATTTTACAACTATATTTTTTAATTTAATATTAACATACTACTAAAACTAGTTAAATTAATCTTATCCCAATCAATTAATTTAAGCCAAAACATTTAACAAATTTATTTAACATTTTACAACCATTCTATTTAATTTTAATTTAGCATATTACCAAAACTATTTAAAACAATGCAATTCCAACCAATTAATTTAAGTGCAAAATATTTGATAAATTTATTTTGTATTTTAAATGATTCTTTTTAATTTAGCTTAGGCTTACACTTAATACTCGCCTTAATATAACATTTTCTTAATGAGCTAATTTAATCAATGTTTTTTCACCTAATGATTATCTACATATTATTATTTAGTAATTTTATAACTTAAAACAATTTTAATAAATTGTAGCCTACTTTGCCAAATTTAAAATTGATATTCTAAATTGCTATTTTCATCTAAATAAATCAGTTTGATTTGAATAATTAATTTTTAAATAAAATACTCAATGTCAACTATTCCACAAGTTACATTCCAAAGAATATTTGCATCACTTTGAGATACCCCATTTTTGTTAACAATTAATGCAGCAAGTTGAATATATGATTTATCAAGCAAAGTATTGTATAAATCGGCATTATTTATCAATTGCCTTAGGTAATTCACATCTGCAGAGTTTACTTTGCCATCTCCAGTCAAATCGCCAAGAACGGACAAATAAAACTCCTCTATCATTGAATCATTTTCTGTAAATGTTTGAAGTCTCCAACCAGTACCAATAGCAAGTTCGTAGCCATTATCAAGTAAATTTTCAAATTTTACGTCCGCACCATCTCCATAAACTATATTGTTGTTACCATCAACAATTTTAAATTTACTGCCAGCAAATTTAATATTACTTGCAAAGCTATTTACACTAGTATTTGGCAATATATTTCCAAGCACTAAATCACCATTGTTTACTACTTTTCTTAAGTCGTAATCATTTACAGCGTGAATCATATTATTATCAGAATAGCTTTTGCGTTTTCCATTTTCGTAATAAATAAATTCATACACATCACTGCTAATAGTATTTTCAAATCTAACTTCACCCTCAACTATTGTAGGTACTTCAGCTTTATCATTTGCAACCAACGCACCATTACTATCTATAGCCAAACCATTACTACTGAAAAAAATATTAGGATTAGTATTACCACTTGCACTATAACCATCTGTAAAGCTTGATTTGCCATATTCGTCCGCTAATTCAATACCAATTCTTGACGAATTGCTTCCGTTTGTAAGGCTACCCACTATTTGCATTTTTTGGTCTACCTCAATTCTTAAATCTGATGGTACTCCGTGAGCAGTATTATCATAGATATTTATGCTACCACTGAATACAACATCTACAAATTCTGCATTTGAAAAAGCCATTCCACCAGCTTGGCTATGTAAACCATCATTAATATCAGATTTTACAGAATTACCTGTTATAGTAACATTTTCAATTTTTGCTTGAGTGTTATTACTACTTGAATGTGTAATAAATATTCCACCACCTTTTGCAGGATTTTGTGAAACATTAATAAAATCATTACTGATTATTTCTGTACCATTAATCACTAAAATAGAATTACTTAAAACACCAGAGCCACCATTTAAACCTTGCGAAAAATAAGTTGTGTTGTTAGTAATGATGCAATCATATAGTTCAGTAGTTGGTTCGTCAGCATATTTTTGTCCCCACGCTAAAATACCAGCACAGCTACCAAATACATAATTGTAAGATATTATCGCTCCGCCAGATATTACACATTTTGAATTAGAAGTATTTGCAACACCGCCACCGTGTCTACCATAGTTATGAGAGATAATGCCACCCAAAATGTTAACCTTGCTTTGAATGTAATCGTCATCATCAATTGAGGCAAAATCTATATTTGCTACACCAGCACCATACCACTGAGAATTATTAGCTACAACAAAGCCAGAATGTATGTTTGTAGTTCCACCATAAGCACAAATACCTCCGCCATATGAAGAACTTCCACCAGCAGTATTATTGTAAATAACCCCGTCATAAAAATCTACAACGCCTTGAATTACGCAAATTCCGCCACCATTTACTTTTGTGTAGTTGTTGTAAATCATACCACCATACATATTAAGCTTAGCACTCGCACCATAAACCAAAATACCGCCAGCATTAGAAAGGCTTGCACCGCCAGTTATTCTACCTACAACAAGTCTATTAAGTTTATCAGTATATAGCTCTTTGTACTCCTTACTCAAATCATAGCTATTTTGTACCGCCTCGTGATTATATGTAGAATCTACAATTTGCAATTTCCCCTCCACACGTATAACTTCGCCATCTGTTATAGCATCTGCATCTATAAGACCTCTGTTAATATTCTTACCATTCAAGTTAAGTATGATATTGGCATTTTTAGGCACTAATATTGAACCAGTAGTTGCAAAGCCAACACCAGTACCCATTATATGCTTTTCGCTAGAATTAACATAATTCCAGTTAACATCTAACAAAACTTTAATTTGTTTATTTCCGCTCATTGATGTATTAATAGCATTATTCCATTTTGATACTATTGTACTAGCACTATCTAAAGTCACATCAGGAACAAATTCCTCGTCTGCTATAGCAACATTTTGGTCATTAGCCAAATTAACACCGCTATTATCGGATACTTTCCCAGCTATCAAACAACCAATTATCATAAGACAAATAATGGCTACTGCTAAAAAGATTATTCCTACTCTTTTTATGTTT
>CAJTZR010000111.1 GCA_910584035.1 uncultured Christensenella sp.
AGTTTTGTTGATAAGCAACTACATACAATGACTTATAAAAATCGTAAGTATTTTTTCTATAAAAAGCGGCAGCCAAATCACGTGTTGCATAAAGGGTAGCACCATCTGCTTTTTTTATAAGGCAAGGTGGCATACCTTCGCTTTCGTCAAATTCAACAATTGTAGCACCATTGCTAATTTTTGTAAGTCCTTTTTCCTCTAACTCTTGCAAAACGGGTTGCATTTTATCATTATAAAAACTTTCGCCATTGTAGCTATCAAAATGTACATCTAGTCTCTCGTAGATTTTTTGGACATCACGCAAAGTAACTTCCTTAAACCACATAAACAAGTTCATTGCTTCCTCGTCATTATCCTCAATCTTTTTAAACCAACTACGTGCCAAATCATTTAAGTCGGGTTTACTTTCAGCCTCTTTGTGGAACTTAACATAAATTTCTAGCAAAGCATTTATGCCACGCTTATTTATATCCTTTTTGTCACCCCACATTTTGTAGGCAACAATCAGTTTACCAAACTGAGTACCCCAGTCGCCTAAGTGATTAATGCCAACCACATTATAGCCTAGCTTTTTATAAATTTTGTATAAGCTTGCACCAATAATAGTTGTAGATAAATGTCCCATATGGAATGGTTTTGCGATATTAATGCTTGAGTAGTCAATGCAAATTGTCTTGCCTTTTCCCTCATCACTATTGCCATAGTTGTCGCCAAGTTTATTAACTTTTTCCACAACCTCTTTCACATAATTAGCCTTTGACAATTTAAAGTTAACATATCCGTTTACAGCCTCTATACTTTCCACAAAAGCAGGTTTTTCTATGCTCTCCACAACCTCATTTGCTATTATTAGTGGCGATTTTCGTAGGGTTTTTGCAAATTTAAAACAAGGAAAAGCATAGTCCGCTAGCCCAGTATCTTTTGCAACCACTACTAGTGGCAGTATTTCCTCAAAGCTGGCACCGTCAATTTTTATAAGTTTTGCTATTTGTACTTTATAATCCATTTATAACCTCTTAAACATTAAATCTAAACAATACGACATCGCCATCTTGTACGACATAGTCCTTGCCTTCACTTCTTACTTTGCCTTTTTCTTTTGCGATAGTGTATGAACCAAGCTCAAGCAAAATTTTGTAATCTACTATTTCCGCTCTAATAAAGCCACGTTCAAAATCGCTGTGAATTTTACCAGCAGCTTGAGGTGCTTTTGTGCCTTTTTCTATAGTCCAAGCACGAGTTTCCTTTTCGCCCGCAGTAAGGTAGGAAATTAATCCAAGCAAGCTATAGCACTCTGTAACTAAAATATCAAGACCACTTTCAGTAAGTCCCAATTCCTCTGCGAACATTGCACGTTCCTCATCGTCATCAATTGACGCTAAGTCTTCCTCAATCTTTGCACAAAGCACAACCACACCAGCATTGTCGCCTTTTGCAAATTCCTTTACTTTTTTAACATATTCATTTTCACTACCCATCTCATTTTCGCTAATATTGGCTACATAGATAACTGGTTTGGTAGTTAGCAAAAACATATCCTTAACTAAAGCTTGTTCTTCATCGCTAAACTCCATTGCTCGAACGGGTTTTCCACTTTCAAGATTAGCATAAATCTTTTCTAAAAATTCTGCCTCTGCAATAAATTTCTTGTCGCCACCTTTAGCACTGCTACGAGCTTTGGCAATTCTTTTACTAACAGATTCCATATCTGCAAAAATTAATTCTAAATTAATAGTTTCAATATCTCTTAATGGGTCAACACTGCCGTCAACGTGAGTGATATTGTCATCATCAAAACATCTTACAACGTGAGTAATTGCATCAACCTCTCTTATATGAGATAAAAACTTGTTGCCTAAACCTTCGCCACGTGATGCACCTTTAACAAGTCCCGCAATATCCACAAACTCAAGATAGGTAGGTGTAATTTTTTTACTATCATATAATTTAGCTAGTGCATCCAATCTTTTGTCTGGAACGGCAACTACGCCCACATTTGGCTCAATAGTGCAGAAGGGGTAGTTCGCACTTTCAGCCCCAGCTTTTGTTATTGCGTTAAACAATGTACTTTTGCCAACATTTGGCAAACCAACAACACCAAGTTTCATTTTATTCTCCAATTTAATAAATATCTATAATTAAGATATATACATATATTTTAATACATTATTTAGATTATAATAAAAAAATATATAAAAGTCAAGTGAATTGTATATTCACGCAAAAACGCCACACAAAATACATTTGTGTGGCGTTTAAAGTTTCTATTAAACTTTTGACCAATTAAAAGTAATTATTTTGCTGTATTATTTTGATACAAGTCTTGGTTAAAAGAGAGATACACCATTATTGTATAAGCATATCACAATATGTACATTTACTCATTATTTTTAAATTGATAAATGCTCATATATTGATTATTAACTCCATTTACATATGCTCAAATGTTAATACATCAATCATTGTACATATGATTAAATATAAATATTTTTAAAAGCTAACATTTTCAAGCAAAAATAGTTATTTTAAATGATTGTTACACATTGATATTTAATTATATTGTCATATCAACATATGCAGATATAATCAATCAATACTTTTTAATTTTAACAATTTGGCTTAAAAAAATCACTAATTTTTAGCGACTTTTTGCTAAATTTTATTTATTTTCAATTAAATTTTATTTGTTTTCAGCTAAATATTTATTGAGTTTATTTAAAAAATATCGCTTATGTAATGTCCATTCTGGTGCTACAAGATTACTTCTCTCACCATCACCAGTTAGTCGTTCAATATAAATTTTGTCGCCTAAAATTTTAAGTTGTTTTGAAAGCAATTGTATATACTCTTGCATTTCAAGCGGTTTATATTTGCCATCAATATACATATCGCAAAGCTGTGTATCTTTAGGCACATACACACAATGAATTTTGACAGAGTGTGGCATAATATCTGCAACAAATTTAATAGTTTGCAACATATCCTCCTCACTCTCATTTGGCAAGCCATTCATAATATGCACACATACTTTTATATTGTGACTTTTTAGTCTATTATAACATACTACAAAATCCTCAAAAGTATGACCACGATTAATTAGTTTTAGTGTCTTATTATGCACTGACTGCAAGCCAAGTTCCACAACTAAATGAGTAGTTTTGTTAAGGTTGGAAAGATATTCCAACATATCCTCGCTTATGCAGTCGGGTCTAGTAGAAATACTTAGTCCGCAAATATCTTTATCGTTAAGCACCTCTTGTACAAAGCTATCCAACCTTTCTACTGGCATATATGTATTAGTAAAAGACTGAAAATACGCAATATATTTGCTAGTATTTTTGTCTTTTAACTTTTGTTTAGCAAGCTCAAGTCGGCTATAAATTGTAGCGTAATCACCACTTCCAGCACCGCTACAATATATACAACCGCCTTTGCCTAAGCTCCCGTCACGATTAGGGCAAGTAGCACCTATATCTAGTGCTAATTTATATACACTTTCCCCAAACGTTTTTTTGTAATAATTTGTTATGCTATTGTAATTTAAACCATTTTCCATACTTAAATTTTAGCATAAAATAACAAAAATTGCTAGATTTTTAGCTAATAAATTTAAAATGTATAAGCTTATCCTTTGCTACAGCATTTAAAAAGAGTGCCATTTAAGCACCCTTAATAATTACTTATCCTCACCAACTACGTAAAGCATAGGGTCAACCAACTTGTTGTCTTTTTTAAGCTCTAAATGTAAGTGAGCTTGCTCTTTACATTCAAACTGGAACTTTCCAACTTTACCAATAACACTTGTCTCTTTGACTTTATCGCCTTTCTTTACGCTAACATCCGCAAGCAATTTGAATGTTGCTACATAACCTTTGCCATAGTCAATTGTTACTGTACCGCCATTATAAATGTCATTTTGAACATCTACAACTGTTCCCTCAAAGCCAGCATAAATATTCTTGCCTTCCTCACCAAGTATATCCACTGCCAAATGTGCATCATATTGTGACAATGTTGGATTATGACTTAAAGCTGTGTCAGAAAATACTCTACCTTGTACACCGCCATCAACTGGCATAATCAAAGCGAATTTCTTTTCTACAACAACTGGCTTGTCTGTATCGTCTGGGACCTCAATTGTTGGGTCATCTGGTTTACTAACATCTACATCTGGTTTTGTTGTGTTAAGCACTGCAACTACTGTTACGACTACTCCAATCGCTATCACGCATAGAATCATCAGGATATAATGAATATTCTTTTTTAAAAAAGCCATTAATCTGCTGCCGATAGCCTTTGCATCTTTTTTTTGCATAATTACCTCCAAATATTCTTAATAACTCCCCATTATCAAAGGGGTGCCTACTGTGATTACATTATCCCTTATAGCGATTTGAAAATTAATGTTCATTCCATTTGCTTGCACTGGCTTTCCACAACTTTCAGATATACCATAAATGATATGTACATTTCCAACTCTCTCCTCACTGCTGACTGCAACCTTACATTTTTTAAGCACCTTTTGCATATCGTCAAAATCGCCTTTAAATGTTGCACTTATTCCAACAATGTTTCTCAAGCTGTCTGCCGTTTGTTGTCCATTTTTGTAATCACTGCTTGTCATAAATATATCGTCATAAAGATAAATGGAATTTTCGCTATATTTACCTTTAGTAAAATAATTTATGTATATCTCTTTGTCAGACTCAGGCAAAATAACTGGCAAAGAATATGTAACCAATAAAAGTACGCATAATGCTAAAACTATAAGACATTTTTTCATATTATCAATCCTCACAATTCTATTTTTGCCAGAATGTTCTTACCTTATACATACAAAAAATATTTTTATCCATATTGAATTTGCAGTTCAACTTGCTAGATTATTACCAAACAAAGTAGGTATTACACTAAAAAATTTAAAGATTTAAATAAATTTGCTATAGTAATCATCAATAAAATTACTAAAAAAGAAAAAAATCTTATTTGCATTTTGCAAATAAGATTTTTGGGCTTTATCATTATTCTGATTTATTCAATTAAACTAACTATGTTAATTATTTTTTTGCAGCAGTTGTAGCTTTCTTTGCTGTAGTTGTTTTTTTAGCAGTAGTAGTTTTTGTTGCAGTTGACTTAGCAGTTGTAGTAGAATTTTTAGCAAAATATGCTCTTGCACAAGGATAATCTTTAGATTTATCACACTTATCGCAATAGTCATATGTACCGCATTTATCTACATCATTTTCGCTGTCAGTCCATTTCATTATGTCAAGTTCAGTTTGTTTAGCCTCTAATTGCTTTACAGTAGCCATTTTTATCACCTCGATTTTTTTATTCTATTAATATAAGTTATTATAAGTAAACCAATATGGTATATTACAATAGCTGAATTAATTCAATTTTAAGCACTTGATTAATCAAGCAATATATTATATAAATG
>CAJTZR010000112.1 GCA_910584035.1 uncultured Christensenella sp.
TCGAGAAATGCAACAATCCGAATATCCGTTGTTGGAAAGTTTTCTATATGAGGCTATCTTTATTCCCAGTGGGGTTGAACCACCGCCAAAATCAATTATATACTGCCCTGAATTGCAAGTTTATATTTCGGAGTTTGGAAAAAACAAACACGATATTGCTTTTGTTGCAGACATAGACGGCAAAATCATTGGAGCGGTTTGGGTCAGAATTATGAACGACTATGGACATATTGACGATAGTACGCCATCGTTTGCTGTTTCACTATATAAAGAATATCGAGGAAAAGGTATAGGCACTTTATTGATGAAAGAAATGTTGTCTGCTCTAAAAGAACGTGGATATAAAAAGGCGTCATTATCTGTACAAAAGAAAAATTACGCAGTAAAAATGTATCAAAAGTTAGGCTTCCAAATCATAAGCGAAAATGAAGAAGAGTATTTAATGTTAATAAAATTAAGCAAATAAATTCAACTTATCGTATAATAGCTCATAAGACTAACTATTTTGTCAGTCATTTTTCTTTGTTCTGAGCGACTACTTTTGCTGATGAAGTCTCTAAGATTTTTCTTTATGATAGTTGAAAAAGGCATTCATTTGTGTTATAATATGTTTAATATGGTAAACAGAATCTATGGTGAATTTATATTTAGTTAATTTATTTTTTATAAGTGATTGTTATGGCAGTAAATGTAATTTGTTTTACATATTATATTAACTTAATGGAGATAAAATATGAAAAATGATAAATATGCTATTTGTAGCGAATGTGGTAGCAAGTTTCTTAAATCAAGTTCAGCAATGGAATCTTTATGCCCTGAGTGTGCAAATATTTTATATGGCTATCCAAATTGTAACCATATTTTTAAAAATGGCAGATGTATAAACTGCTATTGGGATGGTAGTCAAAGCGATTATATAAAATCTTGTTCAAAAAACAATGATAAGGAATTTAAGTAAAATATAACCACACTTCATCAAGAATAAAATAATCTCACTATAAGGCTTTACAGCTTAAAATTAAGGTTAGATTCCTTTTTATTAAAGCCACAGCGGGTAATTACTTGTGACCTTTTCTTGTTCTAAATCAATTTCAGTAACTACCTTAGCATCAATTTTAAAACTTGCACTTGTTTATTGAGTATTTAAAAAACATCTACTATCAGTCAAGTTGCCTTATTTACATTATTCACATATTAACACCATAAGAAAGTTTCAGTCAATGCTACTATGAAATAAATTGCTAAGAGTTAATTTTAAAATTGCATTATTAATCTAAGTATGAATGAACAAAAGAATTTATCTATCACAAAATTATTGCTCTTGATATTTATTCCAAGTTTAGTATCAACAGCATTATATATAACAATCGGCACATATTGGCAAGGAATTCCGTCAATATGTCTATTTTTGATTGTTTTTATATTCACTCTTTTACCATTTGAATTATTTGTCGTGTTATACGCCAATAAAAAACAAAATGGTAAATTTGGTTTAAAAATCGCTTTTACTAATTATGAAAAGCAAAAATGGTGGAAAACCATACTTTGGGGCATTGCACTATTTGCACTGGCGGGAATTATCTCATTTACTTTGGGAGTAGTTGAAAACAAGTTGACTGCAGATTTATCTTCGTGGTTATTCTCTAAATTGGGAGAATATTTTAATTGGAATAATTTTGAACTTATAAAAAGTTATTCAAAAGGAATATTAATTTTTACAAGCATTTTGTACATAATCACAAATGCCTTAATATTCCCTATTGCAGAAGAAATATTTTTCAGAGGATATTTGACAAATAATTTACAAAAACAAGGTTTATGTGTTCCAGTTATCGTGTCAATTTTATTCTCATTGTATCATTTATGGTTGCCATTCAATAATGTTTTTAGAATTACAGTATTTACTATCGCCTATACTATAACTTACAAAAAGAAAGATATTGGCATAGCAATAGTGTTTCATTGCTTATGTAATTTGTTTTCTAGTATTAGTTTTATAGTGTCTATATTTAGTTGATTTTAATTTAACATAAATATTTATATATGTTATAATTACTCCACTACAAGTAAAATAAATCGATATAATATTCTTAGTATGGTACAACCTTTTTCTGTAAATCAATGAATTATACTAACTTGATTATAAATAAAATTGCATAGAATATTTAAGGATTGAAAGCAATGCAGATAAAAAATTCGCAAAACTTACAAATTGTTAATGTGAGCTTAAACAACTTTAATAAAAACTCATTAGATAATTTTATCTTAAACCAACGTGTTACAAAATGCTGGCGTAATATCAATGGAGTATATAAGTTATTACCCGTTGATTATACGGAAAAATGGAACTTGCTTGAACGCCGAAATATGGCACAAAAAATTATTTCAGCAATAAATTTTGGTTCTACTGCTCTTGTGGCTTTGTTGGATAATTCAATTGTAGCATTTGTACTTTTAGGCAATTCTCTTTTTGGAAAGGATAAGCAATATATTGATTTAGAGGAATTTTATGTTACTGAACCTTTCCGTAGATGTGGGATAGGCAAAATGCTTTTTGAGCAAATATGTATTATGGCTAAACAATTTGGAGCAAAAAAACTTTACATTTCCGCTCATTCGGCTGAAGAAAGTATAAACGCATATAAAAAATATGGTTGCGTATTAGCGAAAGAACCTAATAAGGCTCATATGGAAAAAGAATCTTTTGACTTGCAATTAGAATATAAATTGTTTACAAGCATTTAGGATATTAAAACTTTAATATATAACAGCAATAATGATATTTTAAGTTATTTACTACAAATTGCTAGTTTAATTAAAAAATATATTGATTATGAAAACTATTAAATACATTTACGGAATATTTTTTTCTCTTTTTATTATCGTAGGTCTTTGCCTATTGATATTTGGTTTTGTTAAGCTTGCACAATTTAAGTTAGCAAAAGTAGTTGATGCAACTGTAATTACAGCAGAATACGATTATGAAAACAATCAAATAAATGTATCATTTGAGTATGAAATTAATGGTGAATATTTTACTACAAGCCAAAAATTTACAGAAATAAAATATTTAGATGGTAAGCTACCATATTATGAGGGGTTAAATACTAAAATACATATAAACGATAAAAATCAAGTAGTTTTGTATGGTAAAAACGAAATTATAATAACTATTGGCGGTGCTTTATTCTTTTTTGTCGGTTTTGGGTTCTTGTACTTTTTTATACTCCGCAAAAAAAGTTTTTTTGATATTGCATATGACTATGAAAAAGCAATGGTATCACCTAATGCTATAAGCGATAAAGTAGCAAAATATGAAGCAATTGCAGACGAGCTTAGCAAACTACCTGCTAATAATACAAAACGAATAATTGGTGAATCTAATGTATGGAAAAATCGAATAATTGATAGAGTTAAAAGTTTTACAATTATTCAAAATATAGTTTTATCTTTAATACTAATTGGTATAATTTTAGTTTATTGGATAGTACTTAATTTTGGAGCTTTTGGTATTTTTTGCGGTTTATTTACTTTTGGCTTTGGTGGTTTATTGCTTAAAGGAATATATAACTTTTATATAAAAATATTAGTTAAGCTGGGTAAATTCAGTAAAAAGAAGCTGGCTACTATAAAAATTTGTGTTTTTGAGTCGGAAGCAAGCTATCAAACAAGCGATTTATCAAGAAAATATACAATTTTTAAAAAGTTTCGTGTTGTGGCAACAATAGATGGAAAACGTTCAGTAGGATATATTTATGGTAATGTACCGCCACCAAAAGATAGTGTCATAAAAGTGCTAGTCCGCCCACACAACATACGAAAATTTATTATTGATAACACAGCAGAATAAATAATCTATATACAACTATTAAATTACCCGTTGCAATAAACAACGGGTAATTTTTATCATATTTTAAAAGTTTTTTACTTTTTTCAAAATCTTAAATAATAAATTATATTAAATTACGATATGATATAATAAATATTTTAAATAATATTATATCTCAATTTAAAGAAAATTTTAATTTAGCCATTAAAGAATAGTTTTAAAATGTTTTATTCGCATTTTTCTTGAAATTGTTATACTTTGCTCTGCTCTCAATATCGCCAAATAAAGTCGCTTGATTAATACCTAATTTATCAAGTTCGTCAACAATTTTTCTTTTGTATTGTTTGGGAATTACAAAACTAAATATTTTGTATTCATCATTGTTATTGTACAACCCTGAATTTAGTCCAAATATAGCAAAAAGTCCATTTTGTTTTTCCAATCTATCATTATCAACTAATGGACGAACTATAAACGTACTAAAAATATGTTTTGGATTTGTTCTATAATTCAAAAAAGCTGTTCGTTCTCTACTAACTTCAGAAATATATTTTTGAAATACATCAACATTAACATTATTAGTTTTTAATTGCTTAATGTAGTCATTATCCAATCTATTATTTTTGTTAAGCAACTGTCTTTCTAAAAATTTTATCAAATTATTTTGTTCATCTTCATCCAGTTTAGCAAAGCACGACAACAACAATGCTCTGTCGCTTTCAAAAGATAAAATATTTTCTTTGCGAGTAGCAATAATAAAAAACTGACCATCTTTGTTACTTTGTTGACAACTTTTAGTTTCAGTTGTGTAATCTGAACTAGCAAACCACAATGCAACAAGTGGATTAGTTGTCAAGTCTAACAATCTTGTCGGATACATATAATGTTGCATTTTTGCTAATTGGCTTAATGCTGACAAACCAACAAATTCGTTTGGAAAATATGTTAAAGCATCAAAGTAGGCCTCTTTTTCATTTACATTTCTAAATACACTTGGTGTTAAACAAGTTTCGAATATTTGCGATTCACCTCTGTAAAAGAAATTATAATTATTTTTATTATCAATTAAACTTTCATATTTATTTAAAAGTTTCAAAATATTAGTATCACAAATAGGTTCATTAATTTTTTTTACAATACTTGACCAAGAATTTTTCCTACTCAAATTATTCCCCATTAGCTTCTCCTTTGTATTCACAACATTTCATATAAATATTAATATCCGTTTTTTAAAGTAACTTTGACAATTTTATTTTCAACCTTGTCAGGGGTAGTACTGAAATCAATTAAAAATCTTTCATTTGAATGTTGAGAAATAAAATCTAACATATCTTTTTCCATAGTAAATATAGTGTCTTCTTCTATTTGTTTTATTCCTGAAAATTTATTATCTTCTAGTTCAAAACAAATAAAAACTAATTCGTCATCAAATTTTACATTTGATTCAATAAAAAATTTACAACTATACTTATTGACCTCTACTATCATTTCTTTTACTCTTCCATAAAATAGCATT
>CAJTZR010000113.1 GCA_910584035.1 uncultured Christensenella sp.
ACTACACGTTGATGAATCAGCATTTACTTTATACTCTATGGTATAATCACTATCTGTACTTCCTATATCATTCGGAAAACCATCTACATTTTCATTATTATTTTCAAATTCCTCATCATTTAGTTTTGCACACCCAACTAAAGTAAATATTATACTTATTACTAACAACAAAATAATAGCTACCTTAAAAATTTTGCTAAACATACTGCACCTCCACAAATTTATTAGTTACAAAAAACATAAATAAACACCTCCTTGAACTTTTTTGTTATAAGATTTGTTTTTATAACTAATTTTTAATTTGCAAAAAATGACGAACTTTGTCAACTATATTATTAATATTTTTTCAAATAATGGTAAATTTTACATTTTTATTACACAATTTGTAAATTTTTTAGTTTGATTAGAGAGCTAAAATTATTGTTTAAATACAAATTTTCAAGTTCATAATAAAAGCTTTTACCTTAACAATCAACAAGACTAAATATAATCAAATTATCATATCAAACCAACTTGTTCAAAATTACAATATGTCACATTTAACTACAACCTATCTGATTAACAAATTTTGAGCCACCAATGAAAGTTTCTTTTTTTATATTTCTAATTTTCTCACAATATTTAGTAGAATGTAAAAGTAAAATGTTATTAATTTTAGTTAATAATTGCTTTTTATTGTTAAAAAACACTTAATGTTTATCAAATAAGAAATACCCCCTCAAAGGCAACGCTACCTTTAAGAGGGTATTTCACTTTTTATAGCATATAACTTTTATTTGATAATACAATTCTAATAAATTTTTTACCTTTTATCAAAAGTTCTCTCTACATCTCTTTTCACTATCACTTTCAAAAAGGATACGAAGTCATCTATCAAGTATCCGTGTCCACACAAATTGTTATACCAATACTTCATTGGCAAGTTGTTCTGCTCCACATACCTAAGTCTATACTCATCTATATTTGGCAATATTTTGGTATACACACATTCCACTTCTGCCACATATCTTTGCGTATCTACAAACTTACTCTCTCCCATTTTCTTTATTTGTATATCATCTATTCTACAAATATCTTGTATATTGTCACAATCTTTTGTTACTGCTACTATGTATTTGTTCTTACTTGTAAATTGCACATTTTCTATTAGGTAGTTTATTAAATTCACCTCGTACTTGCTAAACTCTTTCTTTCTGAAAAACGCTATCTGCCACAACTCGCTTTTGCTTTCAACCATTAAGCTCTCTATTCCACCAAACTTAATTACTTTTGCAACTAAGTCTTTGCCTATTAATAGCTCATTAACTTCGTCTAACTTTTGACATATATAAAATTCTTTATTCTTACTATATGGCTTATTTATCAATTCTAGAATATTTTTGCTTAATGTATTGTCAGTTTGATTTTGCACTATATCTTTTACCATTCCATTTAGTAGCTTGTAATAAAACAACTGACTTGCCACTACCTTACTATCCAATATTATATCTTCCATTGAACTACAAACACATTCCAAATAATTCATTACACATAACCTTTCCCAAATCTTTGTTTAGCTCTCTGTTTAATACCTATCCTCAGATAAATCGTGCATTAGCTTGTCCGCTACCAATGCCACAAACTCTCCATTTGTTGGTTTATCGTTTGGACTATACACTTTAAACCCAAACACCTTGTTTATGTTTTCTATCTTTCCTCTACTCCACGCCACATCTATTGCGTGTCGGATTGCTCTTTCCACCTTACTTGGCGATGACGCAAATTCCTTTGCTACCAATGGGTATAGCTGTTTTGTTATGTTGTTTATTAACTTTGTATCTGCCATTACTTGTTTTATTGCATATCTTAAATACTGGTATCCCTTTATATGTGCTGGTATTCCTATCATTATAAATATCTTAGATATCTTCTCGTCAAGCACTTGCATTTTACTTTTTCCATTAGCTTCACCTTTTGCTACTGGTTGTTTGTTATTTAGCTTGTCCCACAATGGTATATCTGCATATTTCTCCAAAATAACTTGTTTTATTATAGTATAATCTAGTGGCTTAATAAAATAGTATATAATACCTTTTTTAAGTGCTGCAGTAAGCATTGCATCAGATAGCATACCTGTCATAGTAAATATTTTTGGTTTATGTTCCATATTGCTGTTGTTGATATAGTCTATTAACATATATCCATCCATAGCTGGTAACATTAACTCAGTTAATATTACGTCTGCAGATAAGGTCTTTAAAAGTTCAATACATTGCAAACCATTGTTAGCAATACCAACCACATCAATCTCATCACAATTTAAAGTTAGATTAGCATTTTCACAGACAGTTAAATCGCTATCTACAATAATCAGTTTAATTTTATTCATAAAACCTCCGAAACAATTCAATAATATTAAATTAATTATAAAGTTGCAACATTTACAAATAATATGTTACAACAAATAACCAAAATAATCAAGTAATATCGACAAAAAATAATAAATTAAATGGGAAACAAAAAATTTCAACATTATTCGATAATATTCGATAAAAATCTACAATAAAAGCATACAAATTGGCTAAAAACACACGAAAACAGAGGGAAAGTGACAATAACCAAAAAATGGTATTTAGCCAATACATTGCTAAATACCATTTTCTACCAGTTATTTATTTTTTAAAACTCTACAAAAAATATACCAAAAAGGTATATCTAACACTATTACCAAACACAATTTATTTTAAATGAATTAGATTTTTATTTTTCAAATAAGTATAACATCTAATATGTATATTTACAATAAGTTTAATTAAAAATTAATTCTTTATATAAACAAACAAGATACCAAATGGTATCTTGTTTGTTTAAGAGCATTAACTTCTTTTAATTAAAATTTATAAATTACAACTAATGAAAAATGAACTTTAGCTGCTATCAAATTTGAAACTAACAAGTTTGCATTACAAATACTACTAATTTACGTTATTTATTTTTAAATTCATACTCTAAAACCATATAGTTAATCTTTGCATTTATAATATTCTTAAGTTTTGCAAACCCTTAAATTCACATAAAATCGGCAATGTTCATTGTTCCACAAACAACACTCCACAATATTTCAGAATCACTATTAACAAATCCTGCCCTATTAACTATTAATGCTGACATTTGCAAATATGGTTTGTCATTAAAACTTTCATAAATTGCTTTATTATCAACCATTTTTCTGAAGAACGTAACATCTGCAGAATTTACTTTTCCATCACCTGTCACATCTCCTAAAACTGAAATATAAAATGTTTCAATCAATTTATTGTTAATAGTATATGTTTCAACTATCCAACCAGTACCAACAGCAAAATCTTGACCATTATCATACAAATTGCTATATTCATTTTGAATATTATTATAATCATAAATCAAATTGCTTTTGTTATTATCATATATTTTAATTCTATTACCTCTATATCCTAAATTTGCAACAAAAGCATTTACGCTTGTGTTTGGCAATATATTACCTAAAACCAAATTGCCATTGTTAACCGATTTTATTTTTTCATAATCATTAACGCCGTGCAATAAATTTGTTTGCTTGTAGCTTTTGCGTATACCATCTTCTAAATACCAATAATCATAATTTGTACTATTTATAGTGCTTTCAAAAGAAACTTCTTGGCCAGTAGTTTTTGGCACTAATGAATTATTATTGCTAAAGAAAATGTTTTCTACCTCAGTTGTATTGCCAGATGCCACATATCCCGTTGTTATTTCTCCAATAACATAATCACTTGCCAACTTTATTCCTAAACGAGCTTCAGCAGTAAAAACTCCATCAACAATTATCTTTTCATTTTTTCTTAAATATATATCATACATTATATTATTTTTTGTATTGTTGTAAATTTTTACACCACCAGACATATTTATTCCTTTTCCACTAAAAACACCGCCTCCATAATTTTCTGTAATTATGCCACCAGAAATAAAAATTTTATCACCAGTTGAATCACTCGCATCAACAGACAAAATATATCCGCCTTCATTATATCTAAATATTCCATCAAAAATATGTGCTACACTTTGATTTGCACTATTAATAACAACTTGACCAGCATAATTATATTCACAAAGTATATTGAACACTTTCAAGTCACCTTGAAAATATGCCGTCAATAGTCCACCTGAAGCATAATTTTTTGATAATATTCCACCATATATTTTCATTAAACCATTTGAACTATAGTTCCTATCCTTAGATGTATAAAAAATTCCATTGTTAGCATTGTTACCTAAGTACAAACCATTGTATATATTACAAATTCCAACTGAATATACACACCCTGCGTCATTACTGCTATAATTATCAAACATTATTGCATCATATATATTAATAACTGAATCTTTCGCACCGCCTACAACAGCTCCATACATTCCTTTATTGCCATAATACAAACCAGAATATATATCCAATTGCCCACCGCTTGCAACGTGTGCAACTCCGCCAGTTAGCAAATTATCTCCAAATGAACTTGCGTTATGTCCGCCAATCAATTTACCGCATTTTACATTTTCAAACAACCTCATTATCTTATCTCTTGGAGCAGTTTTATTTAATTCATAAATATTATATACATCCATTAAATCATAACTACTATCAATTATACTTAGACTACCCTTGATAGTAAATATTCTACCATATTGTTGTCTTACAGCTAAAGCCCTATTTACTACTTTACCATTTAAATCTAAAACTATTTTGCAATTTTCTGGAATAACGATACATCCTTTCTCAAAATATCCCTCGGTGTCATCTCCAAACGCAGTTAAAAAAGTTGTATGAGCAACTGCACTCCAGTTATTCATTAATTTAAATTTTACTACCTTGTTTTGTGCTTGAGCTTGTTTTACTGCATTAACCCAAGCAGTGGCCATTGCTTCGCAAGTAGAACCTACAATGTCTATATCAATATCATAATTTGGTAGCTCAAACTCATTATATATAAAACCACCAGCCAAACTTTTTGCGTTTAAATTAATATTATTATCAACATCAGCAGAAATCTTATTTTGCTCATTATTTAAGTTACTACCAGTAACATTGCCACTATTACTAGCAACACTATTGACACTTAAACAACCAATAACCATAAGACAAATAATGGCTATCGCCAAAAAGATTATTCCCACTCTTTTTATGTTTTTTATCATAGCAAAAACCTCCTATTTCCCGCTACATAGAATACATATATCTATGTACATAAATTAGCCTTTTTGGCTATATTTTTGTTAGATTTTTGTTAACTTTATTTATACTTTTTACAAATTGTTTATCTTATACTTGAC
>CAJTZR010000114.1 GCA_910584035.1 uncultured Christensenella sp.
CTATAAATAAAAATATTATAAATTAACCGCAGGTTAAGTGAAGAAATTTGCTTAATTTACGGTTATTTTTTTAAAGGAGTAAAAATGAGTAAAACAGGAACAAAAACAAATTGGGTGGCAATCGTATTGTTAATAATTGTACTTTTTGCCACTGCATTTGGAGCATTATGCTATTTTGACGACGGCTTTAAGGAAAAAATTTTTGGAATGCCAGACAATTCAGCTATAGGCAAAGAACTCGTCAGCACAACTATTGTAAATGAAACTTACGGCACTTTTGAGCTTTCAGCAAATTCAATGATTTTAAATTATATGGAAATACAAAGAGATTTGCTATTTGAAAACGGAACTAATTTCAATTATTTAATAGACGAGACTATTGAACTGTATAATTCGTTAAATTTGTCGGAAGAAATGTTCCTTAAGGAGGATTGCTTTGTAGGCATATTAGCTAACACAGGCACCTCGGGTAAATTTATGTCAGATGGATCTGTTACAATGTGGCGAGATATTTATTTTAAACTACCAAACAATGTTTTGATTTATCCGACTGATGGATCTCCCATTGATTTAAAGTACGAAAGCTATCCAACAATATTGTTTCCAGACAAAAATGGAAATCACGATAATGATAAAAGATTAGACATTATCGTTAATGTATATGTTCAAGATTATGAATATAAAATGGCAGATATAGATTTGGTGTTTAAAAGTCCTGTTTTGGTAATTTCAGATAAAGGCGTACCACTGACCGAAAAAATCTACAAAGAAATGTTGGAAGATCCAGCTACACAAATAACTAAACATTACAAGGAGTAAGTATGAAAAACAACAATAAAAAAACTATGGTTACTAAAGCCAGCAAAACATTGAGGAGTAAACGAGCAAGTAAAATTTCAAAGTCTTTTGCAGGTAGTGTCCTTGCAAAATCAAAGCATAAACGAGAGCCAAGACAACAAAAAACAAAGCAAAAGGGGGCGAGCAAATGAGAAATTTTATAAAAGTACAAGAGATAAATCAAGAAAAAGCAACTTTCGTAAATAAAAAATTTATTACAGCTATTGTAGATATTAAAAATGGTTGTAAAGTGTTTTTTAATACGCAAAAAAATGAAGATTACATAATCATTCAAGAAAGTATTGACGAAATGCGAGAAATGAACGAAGATTTTATTCCCGTTATGGTTGCAGGGAAAAAAAGCATTGTCAATATAGACAATATAATTGCAATAAGTGAATCAACAAAAGGTGCTTTGTTTCAAACTAATGTCAATATTTTATCTAAACTTGGGATAATTACGGGGTTTTATGCGTCTGACCCAATCGACAAAATTATTTTAAAAATTAAAATGACTGAAAAAGCAGTTGAAAAGGAGTAGATATGGAGAATAACAAAAACATAAATTTCAATTGGAAAGACCATGAGCAAGAATTGCAAAATGAAATTGCAGAGGTAGTCAAAACACATAACGATTTTATTAAATCAGACATTGGAATATTTTTGTCACAAGGTGAAAAAGATTATGGAAAGAATTGGGTAAGTGTGCTTTGGTGGAATGGAAAAAATATTGAAACTTATAATTCTGGAGTGTTAAAAGATGCCCAAAGTTTGATAGATTTTTATCATTTTTCAGAAGCTCGAACAAAGGTTATTTGCAGGTATAACGGCGAAGATATAACGAATAAAGTAAAAATTAACCCATTATATCGAGATATTTTCAAAGACGAGATTTTGGAGAGTTTGGGAATTAAATGAGGTGTATAAATGGAAAAGAAAAGCACAATTAAATTTAATAAAAAAGATATGCAATTGTTAGCAATCATAGCATTGCTAACAGTTGCCATTACTTTTATCTTTTCAGTAGTATTTACTCCAAAATTATATGCTGATAACAAAGGATATACCGAAATTGGATATACAAATTTTGACAATACCAATGTGCTTGAGGACTTGCTGTCAGCAGAGAATTTTGACATTAAACAATATCCGATTAATAAAAATTTGGATACTTTTATCGGGCAAAACTTTGTTGAGTATTGCTATTCATTTGACGAGAAAAATAGAGGTAATTACAGCTTGTATTTATACTTATATAACCCGTCTTTAATAGAATTAGATACAACAAGCTATGACAACAAAATTCAACTAGCAGTAGGATATGATGATGAGGGCAAGCCAAACAATTATGAAAAGTTTAATTTGACTTTTTGTTCAGTGTCAGATGGTGACTATAAGCGTTTATTTTATAAGTTTAAAGTACAAGACCATCGTAGTTCACACGACCAAAAAACAATTGCAGAGAGGGTTAACAGCAATGCAAGACGATATGATATTACAGGCGTTGAGTTGCTTGCGAATGGGCAATATTTGTCTGTAGATTATCCAATAAATAAAACTTATACATATAGTGGTTATGCTGTAGGTTATGGCATTGATGGAAACAATGTTGAAAGTACATTAAATTGTAGTGTAGAAAAGTTGTCAACTATAAAGCTTAATGTTGAACATACTTTTTTCAGAACAGAAACATCCGCCAAAGGTGCAGATTGGAAAAATCAAATTGACACTGTATATTTTGCAGTGCATAACGATTATTTTAAAAATGATGCTAATTTACAGCGTATTAAGGCTGAGTGGTTTGAGTATAAAACTAAGCCAATACTTGTTACAAGCAATGAAGAATTTTTTAACGCAATATTTCCTTTTAGGGGACAACAGATAGGCAGTTATGAAAAAGCACTTGGTATATATAATCATTTGTTTAAAAGTACATCATATAACAAAGATGTGCTTGATTATGGTTTTGGAACTGGTTGGACTTTAAATGGTTATGGAACTTACCCAAATTATGAACTTGTTTGGAATGTCCCAAAAGATACACTAACCGAAAAATACATGACTATTTTATATTATGCTTTAAAATGTAACAATATAGAAAATTATGACCCATACTCAGATAAAATTGATAACGAATTTAAAAACAAACTATATGAATATATTTTGACTTACACTAAAACATATACGAATGGTAGGTTGCCAATTAAGAATGGCAATATAAGTGCAGACTTGTTTGAGTCAGATATTGACGACAATAGAAAAGTGGATAATGTTGCGGGTAAAATTCAACAAGGCTATTCATTTTATGATTTTGACGCAGATTTAGATATTAAACATTTAAATTCTTGGCAATCAGCGAACCCAAATTTTTGGGATAATTGGAAAGAGTATGGTTTGTGGGATACATTGTGGGGCAATATACCTCAAGAGGAAGCTATAGATTTGTCACCTATTGTAATTTTTAATTATGACGATTTGAAACTTGGCGATGACGAACTTATAAAAAAATACTTTATAAATGTAAAAGACATTGGAACTTTTAGAACATATGCACGAACAGCACAATCAAATAATGAAAAAGTTGTTTTGTTTAGATTTGCTACGAGTGATTATCTTGTTCAAGAAGCATACATATCAAAAGGAATAATGGGGGTACAAACTAAACATCAAGCTTATCTTGCACAGCAAAGCGTATTTTTCAATTTCGACATTATACAGCTAACATTTAAGCAAGGCGATACATACACCGTAATTCCAGTTGTGAGTTCACCAATTGACATTGTCAATGACCCAACGCCACCATCAGACATTAAGCCAGACAACAAAATATCAGAATGGTTCAAGAAAATTTTAACTTGGATATTAATAATAGTTGCCGTAGTGATTATTATAAGAGTAATTATTTGGATAGTAAATGCTATTCCTAAAAAGCAGAAAGTAGTTATTAAATCTAACAGCAATAGCAACAATGGACACAAAAAGCGTTGGAAACATCGGGAATAGAAAGGGGGATAAACATGAAAACAATCATTCTAATAATTTTAGCAGTAATGGTGATAGCAGGTGGAATATTCCTTTGCAATTATACAGACAACTTTACTAACTTTGACAAGATTTTTGATAAAATCTACGAGCAAGTTGACAAGAACATTCCAGATATACCATTATTGCCAACTATTACAAATAACAAATAAAAGGAGTAATTTTTTATGAAAAAAGCTTTAAATATAACAGCAGTTGTATTGCTAATATTAGCAATATTAGGTGGTGCAATAGGGGTGTACTTACATTATAAATCAGTAGACAAGCCACCAACAGACGAATCACTGGTTTTAACAACAAAAGATTATGGCACATTTATTTTTACAAAAGGCAAGCAGATATCTACTACTTATGATAAGGGAATTCCGTCAAGAATTAATGGTTTACTTTTGCCAAACACAAAATTAAGTGCAGTAATTCTTGATAACCAATATGCAAGCAATGAAATTGACGCACAATCATATAAGCTTGTAGTAATTCCAGAGTTTGATATTGAATCTAAAACACAAAATACAAATGCTGGAAAACATATCAACTATTCAGAAAAAATTAATGCATCTGTATCATTTGACTCAGGTGGTAGTGGTGGCGGAACACTATCAGATAATATTGAGGCGTATATTTTGGAAGATAACATTATTACATATAACAAACCTTATGAGGATATACCTGCAGAGGAAAAAAGATTCGCTATTGGTTTTTGTAAAGTTCAAAACGAAGGCAGTTCACATATTTATTTTTGGGGTGATGTAATGTGGCAGATAGGTAATGATGGTGAATATATGTTTTTCACATCAGATACGAATTGCGTATTCTCACAAAATTTACTTTTTGATTTTATAATGGGTGAGGAGGAATAATTTTGAAAAAACGATATTCAAAAAAACTTATAACTGCACTTGTAGTAAATGCATTAATTGCAATTATTATGGTGTGCTGTATGGCATTTGTGATGCCTAAAAATGAGGATATTAGCACAAGTGCAATTGCTACATCAAGTGATAGTATAAATGGTGGTTATCCCGTGATAAACATTTCACAAAGATTTAATTCTGACAATTTTGTTGAAAATTTAAAATTAAAAAACAAAGATAATATTGTTGGTTTAGATGTTGTTGAAGAAAAGTATTTTGTTCGTATTGAAATAACTGAGTTTATGTATTTAAATTCTTTACATCAATTGCAATTATCTTTTATGAATGAGAATTATAATACATTATCATTGATTTTTGATTTTAATGCTGCAAATTTTAGCTGTGAATATAGTTTATATACAATGGATACAACAATAAATGGCATAAAATCAAATGCTTTTGATTGTTATAAAAACAAGTTAATAATAGATATATTTTTTGAAGAAAGCAAAATAGATATCTACGGATACGATATTGAAGGGTTTCCTAATGGTTTAGGTGATTATTTAATATTATC
>CAJTZR010000115.1 GCA_910584035.1 uncultured Christensenella sp.
CAATTGATAGACAAGGCGGAGAAAAAGTTCAGTCAGTTGAAAGAATTGACATATGGTGAAATCAAGATAGGTGCATCTGATACTATAACCAAGCATTACTTGTTGCCATATATCAAAAACTTTATAAATAAGTATCCAGATATTAGTGTAAAGGTGACTAACAGAACAACTGGCGAAACTGTAAACTTGCTTAAGAGTGGTAAAGTTGATATTGGTTTTGTAAATGTGCCACTAGAGGACGATTTGCTTGATTTTTCTAATGTAGTAGATACAGAGGATGTATTTGTTTGCAACAGCGATTGGATTCAAAGATACAATGAGCCGTTGTCTGCTGAGGAGATAGCAAATGAGCCACTTATTATGCTTGAAAAGTTGAGTAATACAAGACGAGTTATTGATGAGCATTTTGCAAAAGTAGGCGTAACATTGAATCCTATGTTAGAACTTGGTAGTCTTGACTTAATGTTAGATATGTCACGTGTTGGTTTGGGTATTACTTGTGCACCAAAATCTATTGTTGAGCAAGATATATCTTCTGGAATATTGCATAAAGTACCAATCAATTTTGAAATGCCAAAAAGAGCATTTGCATTGGTTACAATGAAAGGAGTACCGCTTAATTACTCTGCATTGCAGTTTGTAAATAGTTTGAAAAACTGAGGGGAAATGTATGGAAAATAATACTAAGAGAATAACAGATTATTTTGGCGAATATGTGTTTAATGATGATGTAATGCAAGAGTATATGTCACAAGAGACATATAAGGAATTGCGTGAAGTTATAGATTCTGGAAAGACTATGGGGCTTGATTTGGCTAATCGAGTTGCCTCTGCAATGAAAGAGTGGGCAATGAACAATGGTGCTACTCACTATACACATTGGTTCCAACCACTTACTGGTGCAACTGCGGAAAAGCACGATAGTTTTATTAGTATAGATAAGCACGGCAAAACTATACTTGAGTTTACTGGTAAAAATTTATCTAAAGGTGAGGCTGATGCGTCAAGCTTTCCAAGTGGTGGTATTAGAGCGGTGTTTGAGGCAAGAGGATACACTATTTGGGATTGTTCATCACCAGCTTTTATAAAAAAGACTGCAAAAGACAGAGCAATACTTTACATACCTACAGCATTTTGTAGTTATACTGGTGAGGCTCTTGATAAAAAAACACCTTTGCTTAGAAGTATGGAAGCTCTTAATAGAGAGGGCGTAAGGTTGTTACATTTATTAGGTTACAATGATGTAAACAAAGTTGTTGCAAATGTCGGTGGCGAACAAGAGTATTTTTTGATTGATAAAAAGCATTACGAAAAACGTACAGATTTGAAATTTACTGGTAGAACTTTGTTTGGAAGTAACGCACCTAAAGGACAAGAACAAAACGACCAATATTATGCTGTGATTAAAACTAGAGTATCTAATTTTATGGCGGAGCTTAATGACGAGCTTTGGAAGTTAGGCATTACTGCAAAAACTCAACATAATGAGGCTGCACCCGCTCAACACGAATTAGCACCTATTTTTTGCACAGCAAATATTGCAACAGACCAAAATCAAATTATTATGGATACAATGAAAAAGGTTGCTGAAAAGTTTGATTTAGTTTGTCTATTGCACGAAAAGCCTTTTGCAAATGTAAATGGTAGTGGTAAGCACAATAACTGGTCAGTAGTGACAGATACGGGCATTAATTTGTTAAAGCCAGCCAAAAATCCTAGCGAGAATTTCTTGTTTTTACTAACATTTATGGCAGTAATTGCGGGCGTCGATGAGTATGCAGACTTAATTAGAACTAGTGCATCTAATCCAGGTAATGAGCATAGACTTGGCGGACACGAAGCACCTCCAAGCATTATATCTGTATATATTGGTGATGATTTACAAAAGGTTATTGAAGATTTTGTAGCTGGTACAAATAATGTGGTAGAGAAAAAACAATATATCAATACTGGTGTAAACTATCTTGCGGAGTTCAGCAAAGACACTAGCGACCGAAATAGGACAAGCCCTTTTGCATTTACTGGTAACAAATTTGAGTTTAGAATGGTTGGCTCTTCTGCAACATTGGCAAATCCTAATACAACTATAAACACTGTTGTTGCGGAAATGTTTTCAAGAATAGCTGACGAGTTAGAAAGTGTTGAGGATAAAAGTTTGATACCTCAAAAGGTTGAGGAAATTATTATCCGCTTATATAATAACCATAAGAGAGTAATATTCAATGGCAATAACTACTCAAATGAATGGGTGAAAGAGGCTAGAAAACGTGGTCTGCATAGCATTAACAATTGTGTAGATGCCTATGACGCTTTGGTTGATAGTGCAAGCATTGAGTTGTTTGGTAAACATCACGTAATGTCTGAGGTTGAGTTGCAATCAAGACGTGAAATCAATCTTGATATATACAATAAGATAATAAATGTGGAAGCTCGCACAATGGTAATGATGACAAAACACGAGATATTGCCAGCCATTATTGATTACAAGGCTAAGCTTGCCGCATCAATAGTAAATCTTAATCAAATAAAGGAATTTGTCTATAGCAATGTGGAAAATAATTTGCTTAGAAATTTTGTTATGCTTCTTGATAATATATATGCAGATTTGTTGGAATTGGAAAGAGTTCACAATCAAGCACTAAGAGCAAATAGTAATAAAAGAAAAGCAATTTTATTCCGTGACCAAGTTGTACCACAAATGGCTAAAGTTAGAATTAATGTTGATAATGCGGAAAAATTGTTGCCTAAAGACGCTTTGCCTTTCCCTAATTATGCGGATATGTTATTTTATGATTGATAATATTTAATTTAAAAATATAATAAATATATTAAAAATAAGTTGTATTATCAAAACTTGTTAAAACAATCACAAATTGTATTATTGAAAGTAGTTAAAGTAATCACAAAGTGCATTATTAAAATAATTAGAGCAATTACGAATTGTATTATAAAAAAGTTAAAACAATTAAAATTGAGTAATCTCAAGTTAATAATAAACTTAGAAGTTTAAGGAGAATGAAAATGAAAAAAATGACCTCATATGAGCTAAGAGAAGCTTATTTAGAGTTTTTTAAAAGTAAAAATCATAGCATTATAGATAGCAGTTCATTGATACCAGAAAATGACCCAACCGTTTTATTTACAACTGCAGGTATGCACCCACTTGTGCCATATCTTTTAGGACAAAAACACCCTCAAGGCACTAGGCTTTGTGATGTGCAAAAATGTGTACGTACTGGTGATATTGATGAGGTTGGCGACAGCACTCACTGCACATTTTTTGAGATGTTGGGCAACTGGTCTTTGGGCGATTATTTTAAAAAGGAAAGTATTAGTTGGAGTTTTGAGTTTTTAACTAAAGTGCTTGAAATTCCAGTAGAAAAAATTTCTGTAACTGTTTTTGAAGGTGATAGTGATGCACCTAGAGATGAGGTTTCAGCTAACATTTGGGCGGAACTTGGCATTAGTCGTGATAATATCTACTACTTGCCTAAAAAGCATAACTGGTGGGGACCAGCTGGTCAAACTGGACCTTGCGGTGGTGATACTGAAATCTTTATTGATACTGGTAAGCCAAAATGTAGCGATAATTGCTCACCAGCTTGCGATTGCGGTAAATATGTTGAAATTTGGAATAACGTATTTATGGAATTTAACAAGACAATTGATGGAAAATTTGAACCATTAAAGCAAAAGAATGTTGATACTGGAATGGGCTTGGAAAGAACTATTTGTATGCTAAATGGCGTTGTAAGTGTATATGAAACAGACTTTTTCAGCGATATAATCAAGTTAATTGAGAAATTATCTAGTAAAAACTATTTGCAAGACGAGGCAACTACAAAAGCTATGCGTGTTATTGCTGACCATATCCGTACAGCAACTTTTATTTTGGGTGATGATAAAGGTATCACTCCATCAAATGTTGACCAAGGCTACGTTTTAAGAAGATTGATAAGGCGTGCAGTAAGATTTGCACGTGTAATTGATATGCCTCAAAATGGTATTTTGGAAGTGTCTAAGGCATTTATTAATAAATATAAGGACATTTATCACGAGCTTGGTAGAAATGCAGATAAGATTATTGTTGAGCTTGAAAAGGAAATTGAGAGATTTAGTAAAACAATTGAAAATGGTTTGAAAGAAATTGAAAAAGTAATGAAATTTATGCAAAACAATATTCTAAATGGTAAAACTGCATTTAGACTTTATGATACTTTCGGATTCCCTCTTGAAATGACTATTGAAATCTGTAAAGAAAAAGGCTTTTCTGTTGATGTTGATGGATATCATAAAGCATTTAGCGAGCATCAATTGAAATCTCAAAAGGGTGCAGAACAAAAGTTTAAAGGTGGTCTTGCAGATAATGGTGAGGCAACTACTAACTTACATACAGCTACACATATTATGAATGCTTGCCTTAAAAAAGTACTTAATAATAATAACATTCAACAAAAGGGTAGTAATATCACTGCAGAGAGATTAAGATTTGACTTTAACTTTGATAGACCATTGACAGAAGAAGAAAAACAAGCTGTTGAAGATATGGTAAATAGCGTTATTGATAGCAAAATTGATATTATTTGTGAGGAAATGACAGTTGAACAAGCAAAAAATCAAGGTGCTATAGGTGTTTTTGACTCTAAATATTCTGAAAAAGTTAAAGTTTACACTATTGGCGATGTATCTAAAGAGATTTGTGGTGGTCCACACGCTAAAAACACTGGTGACCTTGGCAAATTTAAAATCGTTAAAGAGCAATCTTCAAGTGCTGGTGTAAGACGTATTAAAGCGACTTTAACAAAATAATATTTATATTTAATTGAAAAAATACAAAGTGTAAATAAGCTTTTTTGGAAATAATTAGGCTATTTACACTTGTTTTTTAAGAAAAAAGTCGAATTATAATATAATATTTGGTTTTATTAATGGTATTATATGCTATTGTGTTTGACTTTTTGCATACTTAGTGCTATGCTTATAATATATATTATAGAAGCAAATTTTAGCTTGCATTAAAATTGTAAATGGCTATATGCAATAAATTGTTTTGCAAATGCTTTATTTTCAATTAACTTTAGATACAAATTAATAGATATTAGTACAAATTGTGATGGCTTTAGTTGACTAAATATTAATTTGTAAGTTATTGCAGAAGTTGAAATTTAAAATTGCTAATGAAAGACTTTTTTGTAAGTACTTTAAATTTGAATAAA
>CAJTZR010000116.1 GCA_910584035.1 uncultured Christensenella sp.
AGCGTATATACCACGTTCGGATACTTATATTGAAAAGGAATTGCAAATTAATGACGAGATAGATAAACTTAGGCACTCCGCCACAAGTAGTCTATCTGAAAGACGAGATGTTATAGTTGTATGTTCAGTGTCTTGTATTTATGGTTTAGGTGCACCGCTTGAGTATTACAATATGGCAATATCGTTAAGACCTGGTATGGAACTTGACCGCGATGAATTCATTCGCAGATTGGTGGAAATTCAATACAAGCGTTCAGATATTGACTTTACACGTTCCACTTTTAGAGTGCGTGGTGATATAGTTGAGGTAATGAGGGCGGATAATAACGATAAAGGACTTAGAATAGAGTTTTTTGGTGATGAGATAGACAAAATATCCGAATTTGACTTGGTGACCTCAAGACCTATTAATACTTTGGAACACGCAAATATCTTTCCCGCTAGCCACTATGTTGTAAATAGCGAAAGTATGAATAAAGCACTTGACCAAATATCTAAAGATATGTTGGAACAAGTTAAGTATTTTGAGGAAAATGGAAAGCTTATAGAAGCTCAAAGAATAAAAGAAAGAGTAAGCTATGATTTAGAAATGATGAGGGAAATGGGATATTGTAATGGTATTGAGAACTATTCTCGCTATTTTGATGGCAGATTACCAGGGCAAATGCCTTATACCTTGCTAGATTTCTTTGGTAAAGACTTTTTAATGTTTGTAGACGAGTCGCATATCACCTTGCCACAGCTAAGAGCTATGTTTAATGGTGACAAGGCAAGAAAGACCAATCTTGTGCAATACGGATTTAGATTACCATCTGCTTTTGATAACAGACCATTAAATTTTGAGGAATTTAATAGTAAAATAAGCCAAATTATATGTGTTTCTGCAACACCTGCTGATTATGAGTTGTCTTTATCCGACAATACGGCAGAGCAACTTATTCGTCCAACTGGTTTGCTTGACCCAATGGTTGAGGTGCGACCTATTGACGGGCAGATTGACGATTTGCTTTCTGAAATTAATACTGTTGTTGCAAGTGGTTTTAGAGTACTAGTAACAACGCTTACTAAAAAAATGAGTGAGTCTTTAACCAACTATTTGAAAGAGCATAACGTTAGAGTAAACTATCTACATTCTGAAATTGATGCTTTGGAAAGAATTGAGATTATTGGCGGTTTGCGTAGAGGTGATTTTGATGTGCTTGTAGGTATCAACTTATTGCGTGAGGGACTTGATATTCCAGAAGTTAAACTGGTTGCAATTCTTGATGCGGATAAAGAAGGCTTTTTGCGTTCAGAAACTTCTCTCGTACAAACTATTGGTAGAGCTGCACGAAATAGTGAGGGTAAAGTTATTATGTATGCGGATAATATTACAGATAGTATGAATGCCGCAATAAGCGAAACTAACAGAAGACGAAAGATTCAAAACGAGTACAATATTGAGCATAATATTATTCCAAAAACTATTGTAAAAGATGTTGTTAATACTTTGGAAATTACTAAGAAAATTGACAATAAAAATGATAAAAAGCTTACGAAAATCGATATATATCGTGAAATTGATATACTTAAAAGCAGAATGGCTATTGCAAGTAGTAAGCTTGATTTTGAGTCTGCAATCAAGTATAGGGAAGCTATAAGCGAATTGAAAAAACAACTTAGAGAAGCAAAGTAAAAAAATTAAGTTTGTAAAACATTGGGCAATTTAGTAGTTAGTAAATTGAGTTTTAATTGTGATTTATAATGTTAAAGCTAATCAAAGCGAATTAAAACTGCAAAACATTAAGACAAAAGACTGACTAATAAATTGAGTTTTAATCGTGAATTGTTTGGTTTAAAACAATGCAAATAAAATTTGTAATATTTTTGAACTAATTAGTAATAATAAGCAAAGCAAATTAAATTTAACAAAAGCTAAATAGAAAAAAGAATTAAAGAAAAACGGTGATTTATGAAAAATGAGATAATTGTAAAAGGTGCAAGAGAAAATAACTTAAAAAACATAGATGTCACTATCCCTAGGGACAAGCTAGTGGTGTTTACTGGACTTTCTGGTTCGGGTAAATCGTCACTTGCGTTTGATACTATTTTTGCTGAGGGACAAAGACGATATATTGAAAGCTTATCCTCATATGCGAGAATGTTTTTGGGACAAATGGATAAACCCGATGTGGATAGCATAGACGGAATTTCTCCAGCAATTTCTATAGACCAAAAAACGACCTCACATAACCCACGTTCCACAGTTGGTACTGTTACAGAGATATATGACTACTTGAGATTGTTGTATGCACGTGTTGGTATTCCTCATTGCCCGAACTGCGGTAAAGAGATTAAACATCAAACTATTGACCAAATCGTGGATAAGATTATGGCGTTTGGTGATAAGACTAAAGTTGTGATTGTCGCACCAGTTGTTAGAGGTAGAAAAGGTGAGTACAACAAGCAACTAGAAAGTTACAGAAAAAGTGGTTACTTGAGAGTACAAATTGACGGAATTGATTATTCCTTAGATATAGACGAGGTTTCACTTGATAAAAATATAAAGCACACTATTAATGTGGTTATTGATAGACTTGTTATAAAAGAGGGAATTTCAAAAAGGCTTGCGGATAGTGTGGAAAATGCTTTGAAGCTTGCTGACGGATTGGTGGAGGCACAACTAGATGGTAGTAGTCAATTATTTTCCATTAACTATGCTTGTCCTGACTGCGATATCAGCATTGAGGAACTAGCTCCTAGAATGTTCAGTTTTAACAACCCATTTGGTGCTTGCCCACAATGTCACGGCTTAGGCTTTAACAATGTGATTGATATAAACAAGCTTGTAAAAGATTGGAATAAGTCACTTAGCGAAGGTGCTATTGAGGTGTCTGGTTGGAATTTGGATACAAGCCGAATAAACAACAGCGTTTTGCTTGCTGTTGCAAAAAAACATAACTTTAGCATTTATTCACCATTAAAAGATTTGCCTAAAAAGGCTTTGGATATCATAATGCGTGGTGATGATAACGAGTATAAAGTAAAATATTCCTCATCGTCATTCAGCGGTTCGTATAATATGAAATTTGAGGGTATTGCGACAAACCTTGAAAGACGTTATGCCGAAACCACTTCCGATTATACAAAGGCGGAAATTGAGAGGTATATGACACAAGAGCCTTGCGAACTATGCCACGGAAAAAGATTGAAAAAAGAGGCGTTGTCTGTTACTGTTGGCAGTTTGAATATTGCGGAACTTTGCGACTTGCCAATTGTAAAAGCAAGAGAGTTTTTTGCTAATCTAACACTTTCAAATACTGAAATGCAGATTGCAAAACAAATTTTGACAGAGATTAATGCAAGACTAAACTTTTTGTGTGATGTCGGACTTACTTATCTTACTTTGTCTAGGTCTGCTGGCACATTGTCAGGTGGTGAGGCTCAACGTATTAGACTAGCAACTCAAATTGGTAGCGGACTTACTGGTGTTTTGTATATTCTTGACGAGCCTAGTATCGGTTTGCACCAAAGAGATAACGAAAAATTGCTAAAAACATTACAATCGTTGAGAGATTTAGGCAATTCGCTAATTGTGGTAGAACACGATGAGGATACAATGTTGCTTGCCGACTATATTGTAGATATTGGACCAAAAGCGGGCGTCAATGGCGGTGAGGTTGTTTGTTGTGGTACTCCTCAACAAGTTATGGATTGTGAAAAATCACTTACTGGTCAATATATGTCTGGTAAAATGAAAATTGATGTTCCTAGCGTGCGTAGGAAAGGCAACGGCTTGTTTATTCAAGTAAAGGGTGCTAAACAAAACAACTTAAAAAATGTAAATGTTAAAATTCCGCTAGGCAAATTTAATGTTGTAACTGGAGTTTCTGGTAGTGGAAAGTCAAGTTTAGTTAATGGTATACTTTACCCAGTTTTACAAGCCAAATTAAATGGTGCAAGACAAAAATTTACAAATTGCGATAGCATTTTAGGTGTTGAAAACCTTGATAAGGTAATTTGTATTGACCAATCACCTATTGGCAGAACGCCACGCTCAAACCCAGCAACATATACTGGAGTATTTACTGCTATAAGAGAGTTATTTGCTAGTACACCCGAGGCTAAAGCAAGAGGTTACAAGTCTGGCAGATTCAGCTTTAATGTAGCTGGCGGTAGGTGTGAGAATTGTGCTGGTGATGGTATAATTAAAATTGAAATGCACTTTTTATCCGATGTTTATGTCCCTTGTGAGGTTTGTGGTGGTAAAAGATATAATAGGGAAACATTACAAGTAACTTATAAAGGTAAGTCTATCTATGATGTGCTTGAGATGACAGTTGACGAGGCTTGTATATTCTTTGAAAACTTGCCATCTATTTATAAAAAGATTAAAACTTTGCAAGATGTTGGCTTGGGATATATTAAACTTGGTCAGTCAGCAACTACATTATCGGGTGGTGAGGCTCAAAGAGTTAAACTAGCAACCGAGCTTGCAAAACGCAGTACTGGCAAAACAATTTATATTTTGGACGAGCCTACAACTGGTTTGCACACTCACGATGTTAAGAAACTAATTACCATTTTGGATAGACTTTGCGATATGGGTAATACTGTTTTGGTAATAGAGCATAATTTGGACGTAATAAAAGTTGCCGATAACATTATTGATTTAGGACCAGAGGGCGGTGACGATGGCGGTACAATACTAGTTACTGGAACGCCAGAAGAAGTTGCAAACTTTGAGGGTAGCTACACTGGTAAATTCCTAAAAGATAAATTGAAAAACTAGAGATATTTTAATTATAATTATTTAGTTTTAATTTTAAAAAATAAGTTAGATTAGTTGTATTAATTAAATTTAAAAATCAAATAAAAAATTATGGTTGTTATTAGTTAAATTGTAATGCTAAATAATTTAGGTTGATTATTTAAATTAAATTGATAAAATATATAAATAATTTTAGCTTAGTATACAGATCAAATTGAAAAA
>CAJTZR010000117.1 GCA_910584035.1 uncultured Christensenella sp.
TTTGCCTTTTTAACCATTTTACAAATTAATGCTATGTGCATTTATCCCCTTAAAATATACCATATTTTACCATATTTGAGTAAATTGTTGCAACACTTTTTTACATATTCCGACAAAAAATATTTATTCTAAAGCTTAAGTAAAATATATATTAGGTAAATTTTTTAAAGTAAATATTCTAATAAATAGTTAAATTAACTTGTTAAAGTTATATATGTAAGATAAAGTAAATATTTGTTGTTAATAGCTAAAACAAGCTAAAATTATCCTAAATATGTAAAAAAGCTGTCAAAAATCGGGGGTATTTTAGCAAAAATATAAAAAACAATAACATACCGCAAGAGTATGTTATTTGTATAATGACATTATTTAGTTAAATATATTATTAATCTAAAGCGTAACCCATTTCAAAAGCTTTTACATTTGAAGGAATAAACTTAGGTTTTTTAGCGAATATTTTGCTAATTGTATTTACAGCGTTTTCTTTATCAAGTGAACCGCTATGTTTTACATAAGAACCGAATATTACCAAGTTTGCCGCTTTTGGATTTTGTGCGTCTAAAGCAATTTTATTTGCATCCACATAAATAACTTTAACATCGCTTCTATCAACTTTATCAGTTATTAAAGAACTATTTACAATAATAGTACCACCTGCCCTAACACTATTTACAAACTTATCTAAACTAGGTTTATTCATAGCAATCAAAGTATCAGGAACTGCTATTATTGGCGATGCAATAGGATTATCGTCAACACAAACACTGCAATTTGCAGTACCGCCACGCATTTCTGGACCATAAGAAGGTAGCCAAGAAACCTCTTTACCCTCATACATTGCTGAGTATGCAATAAATTGACCTAAAGACAAAACACCTTGTCCGCCAAAGCCAGCAATAATAATCTTATCCATTATTTTTCCTCCTTTGCAATGTCTTTAAAAACGCCAAGAGGATAAATTTTACACATTTCTTCCTCTACCCATTTCATTGCATCAAGCGGTGATTTACCCCAGTTAGTAGGACAAGAACACAACACCTCAACCAAGCTAAAGCCTTTACCTTCTGCTTGATTACGGAACGCTTTATCAATGGCTTTTTCCGCTTGTTTAACGTGTTTTACATCGTGAGTTGATACTCTTTCAATATAACAAGGTCCTTGTAATTGTGCAAGCATTTCAGACACGTGTATTGGATAACCATTAAGTTCCACACTTCTACCTTGTTGGCAAGTTGTAGCTTTTTGACCAATCATAGTAGTAGGTGCCATTTGTCCACCAGTCATACCATAAATAGCATTGTTAATAAATATTACAGTGATATTTTCACTTCTTGCAGCTGCGTGTACAATTTCTGCCATACCGATACTTGCCAAGTCACCATCACCTTGATAAGCAAAAACGATAGCATCCTTATTTGTTCTTTTGATACCTGTTGCTACAGCAGGAGCTCTGCCGTGTGCTGCCTCTTGCATATCACAATTAAAATAATCATAAGCAAATACTGCACAACCTACTGGTGCTACACCTATAACTTTGTTAGCATTTAGTTTGTCAATACTGCTGGCAACCAATCTATGTACAATACCGTGAGAACAACCTGGGCAATAATGGAAAGGCACATCAGTTAACATCTTTGGTTTTTCAAAAACTTTTTTCATATTATTTGCCCTCCTTTAAAACTTCAGCAACTATATCCTCTGCAGTCATAACATTACCGCCACATCTGCCATAGAATTTAACAGTTTTTTTGCCGTTAACACTCAATTTAACATCTTCAATCATTTGTCCCATTGATAGCTCAACAGAAATAAATTCCTTAACGCTAGCATAGTTTGCAATCTTCTCATAAACTGCTGTAGGGAATGGGAACAAAGTAATTGGTCTAATCATACCAACTTTTTTGCCTTGACTACGCAAAATATCAACTGCACTTTTAACAATACGTGCAACAGTACCATAGGCAGTTAAAATAATCTCTGCATCGTCACACAAATATTCCTCACATAAAGTTTCCTTTTGCTCAAGCATAGCATATTTTGCAAACAATTTATGATTTACAGCCTCTAGTTCATCTGGTTGAATGTAAAGAGAGTTAATGACTCTGTGTTCTTTACCAAATCTTGTACCATCAGTCGCCCAATCTGGTCTAATATCTTTAGACATATCTTTCATAGGTGGCAATACTACTGGTTCCATAATTTGTCCTAACATACCATCACCTAAAATCATAACTGGCACACGATACTCAAAAGCTTTATCAAAAGCGTTATACATTAAATCCATACATTCTTGTACGCTGTTTGGTCCATAAACCAACATTTTGTAGTCGCCGTGTCCACCGCCTTTAACAGCTTGGAAATAGTCACATTGTGCTGGTTGAATACCGCCAAGTCCTGGACCGCTTCTAACCATATTAACTATTACGCAAGGTATCTCCGCTCCACAAATGTAACTAATACCCTCTTGCTTTAATGAAATACCAGGTGATGAACTACTTGTCATTGCTCTAACACCAGTACCACCAGCACCATATACCATATTTATTGCTGCAACTTCACTTTCAGATTGAATAAATACACCGCCAACCTCTGGCATACGTGCAGACATATACTCAGGTATTTCATTTTGTGGTGTGATAGGATAGCCAAAAAAGGCTCTACAACCGCCACGGATAGCAGCTTCAGCAATAGCTTCATTGCCTTTCATCAAAACTTTTTCGCTCATTTCTCCACCTCTATAACACAATCAGGGCACATAGTCGCACAAAATGCACAACCGATGCACTTATCCATATCCACAACCTCAGCAACAAAATAGCCTTTGTTATTCATATCGGTAGTGCTAATGCTAATTATTTTCTTAGGACAAGCTGTTACACATAGCCCACAACTTTTGCATAGTGATTTATTAAACGTAACTTTAGCCAAAACACTCATCTCCTTATATAGTAAATTATTTTATCATTTGCAACAGACTATTAGTCTCTTTTAAATTATACACTAATTTTTGCAATTTGTAAATAATATAAATGGCTATTTTTCTAATTTAAGCTTAGAATTTACCAATTTTATATATAAATCACAATCACAAATAGTCTTATTATTAAAATACTCAACATTTTCTGCACATTTAACAATCATTATCTTTCCGTTTTCAGATATAAATTCATTGTTCAATATACTAATATTTTTATGCACTGCCTTATCACCAATATTCTCTGGATAAATACTTATTGCGTAATCTAAACATTTATTAAAAATATTATTCTCAATCAAAACATCAGTGCAAAAACCACTTTCATACCAACTACGTGCATCATCAGAGATATGGATACAAGACATATAACATTTATTAAATTTGCTATTTTTAATCACTACTGGTTTTCTAGTAGTAACCAAAATACCTCTGGTTGGGTCATTGAATATTTCCAAATTGTCCACCATAAGTGAAGCAGTCCAAGTAGCATTTTCTACCATTATCCCAGCTTGCACCACACTACTATCTACATTGTCGCATAATTCAACTTGAATAATTCTTGGATTCAACATTTTACTGCTTTTAACTTTTGCACTGGCTACTGGCAATAATGTATTTTGATTGATAAAATCTATTTCATCACCTTGGTAAAAACAATTAAAGCCGTAAGTTTGAGGGTGACAATATTTTAAATTCAAAATATTATTTTCTACACTTACAATTTTAAAATGTATGCCATGATTATTAATAACATCATCACGAGTACCATCTGCTTTTACATTTCTAACATTAATTACACCTTTACAATTTACAAAATGCATAACATCTGCAAATGACACAGTAGTTCGCCCGTGTTCCTTATTAGGCAAAAAATCTGTATTGGTAATAGTTATATCCTCTGTGCGTTGACAAAGCACACCCATTCCGTGCATAAACTTGAATTTACAATTATCAATGACAATATTTTTACACTCATCCATAAAAAAGCCTGCACCATCACGTCTCACCCAAGCACATTGATAAGTACAACCGATTTCAAAAGCTTTAGAAAAAGTGCTTATTCTTAAATTACCATTTTCCAATTGCTTACATTTTTTTGCATTAAAAGCATTATGTCCTCTATAGGATAAAGATGCAACTCTGTGAGTTACTCCATTGTTATCGCATTTTTGAACCACACACATACTTTTATCATCTGCTAAAAAATACAATCTGCCACAATTAATTTTATATAATGTGTCTTGATTAATTTTTACCTCAATATAACCAAATCCCTTATCAACTACAATAAACTCCGCAACTGTTGGATTTATGTAATCAAATGTAAAATTTTTAAAAGTCACATTTTTAGATTGTCGTAATGCAAGCTGAACACATCTGTTGTTGAATAAAATGGTATTTCCCATACCATCAATGGTCAAATTGCTCAAATTTTTCATTTTGATTGCGATATTACGCATAGAATTTGGCAATTCTTTCTCGCTTGCCGTATTAGATATGTACATTTGTTCTCTAATAAAATCTTTATCAAAAATCAAATTATCAATATCCCATTCCAAAGTATCTATGCCTTTAGAGTTAATTTTCTCAAAAACCTCACAAATTTTTTGCGATAAATTTTTACTTTCCAAGCTAATACCAAATTCTGATAATCTCATAATCTCTGCCCCCAATGCAATATATTAATTTTACCATACTTTGCTCAATCTTGCAATATGTTGAACAATTTTTTCTAACATTACTACATAATTATTTTTTTAACTTATTAAAATCATATATAACAAATTTCCTTTGTAACTCTATTTAGAATTTAAATATTAGCAAACATTCTTCAATATTTAAATTCACAATTTTAAATTGTTACGCTTAAAAACAAATGAATATATATTTTTCAAACATATGCAATAATAAAATAAAACAAGAATTTACAGAAAAAATATAGTTTGTTCACTTTTTGTTTTTGACCCAACTTTTGACCCAACT
>CAJTZR010000118.1 GCA_910584035.1 uncultured Christensenella sp.
AATTTACAGCATAATAATTGACAAACTTATTAAAAAAGAGTAAAATTGCTAAATAAGGAGAGATAAAAGCTATGAAGAACATAATTATTGATACACACGCACACATTTTTCCAAGTAAAATTGCCACAAAAGCAGTAAAGAGTATAGGCAATTTTTATGGCATTGAGATGGACGGAAGTGGGGAACTTGATTATCTATTGGAACACGGCAACAAGGCAGGTGTAACACATTATATAGTGTGTAGTTCTGCAACTACTAGTGCTCAAGTACATTCCATAAATGAGTTTATAGTAAATAGTATTAAGGACAAGCCAAATGTATATGGTTTGGGTGCATTACACCCCGATTTAACGGATAGTGAACTTGATAGTGCAATTGCATTTATCAAGGCAAATAATTTGATAGGAATTAAATTACACCCCGATTTTCAGCGGTTTAACATTGACGACCCAGTCGCATATCATATATATGAAAGGTGTGAAGGTGTGCTTCCGATTTTGTTCCACACTGGTGACGAGAGATATGATTTTTCCGCACCATCAAGGCTTGCAAAAGTAGCTAAAGATTTTCCAAAATTAAAGTGTGTTGCAGCTCATTTTGGTGGGTACTCAAGGTGGAATGAAGTTGATTGTTATTTGGGGTTAGATAATGTGTTTTTTGATACCTCATCAGCACTTTTTAAACTAACACCAAGCGAGGCAAAAGGACTTATTGAAAAACTTGGTGAGGACAAATTTATGTTTGGTGTCGATTTTCCAATGTGGGAGCATAGTGAGGAAATGGAGAGATTTAACAAACTAAATTTGACAAGCGAGCAGAGAGAAAAAATCCTTTTCAAAAATGCCGTAAAATTTTACCAAATAAAAAATATATAATTTTTACTACAAAAACTTGTTTTTTTTATTAATATGTGCTATAATCATAGTAACGAAATTCTGAAAGGGGTTGTTATGCGAAAAACTACGAGTGAAAAAAATGCTAGAGTTAAAATGAAAATGGAACCTAAATGTAACTTTTTGGGCTTCCTAGTTTCTAATAGCGAGATGAGTAAATTTACTCCAAATTTATACGATAATATTTTCATCTTCACTGCAAAGACAAAAGAAGACGCTATATCAGAACGTGCAAAATATAAACAAAATATGATTATAGAAGAGGAGATTGCTCCAGAGGTTATTGAAGAGATTATTGAGCAAGAGCCTATTTATGAAACTGAAGTTGTTGAGCAAGAGCCTGAACTTGAGCCAGAGGAAGAGGCAATTATCGAAGAGCCTATTGAAGAAATCGTTGAGGAAGAAATGGTTGCTCCTGAAGTTGTGGAAGAGATTGTTCAACCAGAGATTATTGAGGAAGTTCAAGAACCAATTGTCGAGGCTGAATCTGTACCATTTATTCCAGTTGTGGTTGCACCAGTTCAAGAAGAGGAAATCGTTGTTGAGTTGGAACCATTGCCTTGTGTAATCTTGGAGCCAATTCCAGTAATAGAGCTTGAGCCTATCCCAGTAGTAGACCTAGAGGCAACACCACAAGTTGTTGAAGAACAAGTTTACGAACCAGCTGAGTATGTTGAGTATCAAGAACCAGTTGAGGAAATTGTTGAAGAGCAAGTTGTTGAAGAATATATTGAAGAGCCAGTTGAAGTTATTGAGGAAGAGCCAATAGCAGAAGAACCTATCATTGTGGAGGAAGAGTATGTTGCAGAGCCATTTATGGCAATTATGATACCTTCATCAACAGAGGAAGATGCTGGACTACTTAAGGAAAGATATAAGACTGTACCTCTTGAGAAAAGACTTGAGCGTGCACCAGAGAGTGTAAGACATTACTATAGTGAGATTAAAAACGAGTTGTTATCATATGAAAATGTAAAATCTCGTATGTCTAAAAAGTTTGATACATTCAGTATTGGTAGATTTACAGTAGCTAAATTGACTTGTAAGAATGATGTAGTTAAGTTATATCTTGCATTGGCAAATGATACTATTGATACAAAATACTATACCGAAGACGTATCAAGTAGCGAAATTTACGACCAAACTCCAACACTACATAATGTAAAATCAAAACGTGGTTTGAAATATGGTATTGAATTGATTAGGGAAATTATGACATCTATTGGATATTCTAAGGTTGATGGCTATGTACCAGTTGATTTTGCTGTAGAGTTTGCTCCAGTACCAGTTGCTACAAAGAAACAATATATTGCAGACCTTATGAATGTTGAGTGTTCTGTTGAAAATTGCAATGTAATCACTAACGAACTTGCATATGATATGTTAAATATTGTTAAGAGTGATGAATATACAATAAACAAATTCTATCCAGTAAATAAATTTAGAATTTACACTGACGATTTAACACATTGGTTTGAAGATGGTGAGGTTGTTACTATTGCTAAATTGCAAGAGAAAGGTGCTTTGCCAGTTATGGAAAACTTGTTCCTAGAGGTTCACGGCAGAGGAGTATTAGACCGTAGATTATATGTAGAGGCTCACTCTTATGATATGGAAGCAATTAAAATGATTTTGCTTACAGATGGTGAGGCTAACCAATACAAATAATAAAAAACACTTTTAGTAAGTTATAATTAGCATAAAGATTTTATCTGCTTTGCAATACTTATATTTTGCAAAAATTATAAATTTTAAATAAATATAAATTGTGTAAGTCAGAGAATATTAGTTGTTTGCAGTTAATAATTTACTAATAAATAAGTTATAAGTAAATTTGTTTGCATAAGTTGCATATACGTTTTGATTATCTAATACCTTAAAATTCTTAAATTAGGCAAGACAACGATTGCTTACATAAGCAAAAAGTGGTAAATTTTATTTAGTATAAAAACTTATATGCTAATGTAATCAATTTATCTTGTAATTAATTTTATGTTAAAAAGTATTTACTACATAATAATGTGTTTTTACTTGTTAATGTGTTTTGCTATATGCTTATATTTAAATGTTGTTCATCAATTTATAATGTTATAAATGTTTTTAAAATAATGGCTTTTTATAAGTCATTATTTTTTTGTCTATTTGACTAATAAAATCATTTGCTAAAGCCATAAAAAGTTGCAATAAATAATGGTAGATAATTTAAGTAATTTTATTTAAAGGAATAAATTAAAAAATTATCAAATGCAACTTTTGCAAAACTTTGTTAAAGTGGTTCAAAAGAAAGCTTGTCAATGATTGAAAATTAAGCTATTATTGTAGCACTTAGTTGCAACAATGTAATTCTATTTTAGTAGTAACAAGTATTAAAAACATTTTTGACATATTTTTCAGTTTTATTTGGTAGTGCATAAGTGAATAAAAAGTTCGCATTACACAAAGTACAAATTTGATTGAACGCCAAATCAATATTATAATAATTTTTATTGATTATACTTGAAATTTATTACTGAAAATGATTATACGAATTGCAGGACTAAAAATAATAAAATTTTATATAGCGTAAAAAACTATTTAAATGTTATGTGCTAAAAAAATCAAATTGTAATTTTTCAAATTAAATATCACCTATAACTGGTTAAATGTAATTAGCTTTTTATAAAAATAACTCTATTGCAGTAATATAAAATTTGATAAATAAATGAAAGAGTTAAAATACTAAATTTGCAAACTAGTTAAAAAGTCATAACGTGAATTTTAAATTAATAAAAAAGTTAAAACTTTAAGTCAAATATTATAAAAAAGTTAAATCGTTTAAATTAGATATTTTAATAAAAAATTTAAAGAATGATTTTGAAAATATTTAGTTGTATATTAAGCATTAAATTTAATTTTTAAATGCAATAGAGTATAAAATCAGTTTTATAAGTAGGTTGTAAAATTATATTTTATACAAGTTTATTTATTGATTGACTATAATTTAATTCAATTTTTTTGTATTTGACTTACATTAGTTATAGTAAAATATTGTTTTCAAGTTTCTAACTAAAACTATTTAAAAATTTGTTTTTTACTTTATGTTTTTAATCTTGCTAATTAGTAAAAATACATTAAAATATTATATTTTAACATTTGCTTTTAAAAGATTTTTTAAAAATTAAAATGTGTTTAAAAAAAATAAAATAGTCATTTTATAACAATTACAAAAGTAATTCTAGATTTATTTATAAAACCTTATAATGTTTAATAGATAATTTATTACTATTAAAATATAGTTTGAAAAGTTTGACAATAAACTTATACATATTAGCAAATAAAGCTAATTTGTAAAAAACAACTAAATATTATAACTATTAAAACATATTTTAGTTGCAAAAGCTAACACAATTTTGCTTGTATAAGTAATAATAATTTTAATATAATTTTTTACAAATTTGATATGACTACCAGTTTACTATTAAAATTTTTATCCGTTTAATAATCTTGATTTTGTTTGTTTTTATAATTAATAAAGTCTTTTAATTTTATTTTTTTGCTTAATATAAGCTATTGGGAGAAAGGTTATAAAATAAAGATTTGTTTATTTTAGCTATTTGCTGTCTAAATTTTTATAATCGGTTGAATTTTTTAATAAACTGAATTTAATGATTTTTTGTTGTTAAAATCATTAAAATATACTAAATTTTTGATTATATTGTAATGTATGGGTGACAATAATTTTGTTATGCGTAATTACAAATTAAAAATTGCTAAAAGTGATAATTTTTAAAAAATTTATAAATTAGTATGATATTGGCTAAAATCTGTCGAGTTAAATGTAATTATTTTTATTAAAAACATTGCAAAAGATTTGATAATATGTTAAAATAATAGGCGAGGTGTTTTATGGCATATGTATCAATATATAGAAAATATAGACCATATAATTTTGACGGCATTGTAGGTCAAGAGCATATAGTTAGAATATTGCGTAATCAGATAAAAACAGATACAATTGGTCACGCATATTTGTTTACTGGAACAAGAGGAACTGGTAAAACTTCT
>CAJTZR010000119.1 GCA_910584035.1 uncultured Christensenella sp.
ATGCAACAAGTTGTAGGAATCAAATTCCATTCAAATAAAAAAATATACTACTTTAACCCAATGGACATTGAGTTTAATGAGGGTGACGGCGTAATCGTGGAAACTGCCAGAGGTATTGAGTTTGGCATAGTTGCTACACCAAACAAATTTATTGACGAGGCAGAGCTTGTAAAACCACTTAAAGACGTTATGCGTAAAGCAACGGAAAAAGATTACAAGCAAAACGAGGAAAATTTAGAAAAAAAGAAATGGGCATACAAAGTTTGTTTGGAAAAAATTCAAGAACATAACTTACCTATGAAATTAGTTGATGCTGATTACACTTTTGATAGAAGCAAAGCCATATTCTCATTCACCTCTGAAAACAGAGTTGATTTTAGGGAACTTGTAAAAGATTTAGCAATTGTACTAAAATCAAGGATAGAATTAAGACAAATTTACGAACGTGATGACATAAAAATGCGTGGAGCTCTTGCACCTTGTGGCAGAGTTTGTTGTTGCCACTCTCACCTTGCAGACTTTGAAAAAGTTACTATAAAAATGGCAAAAGTACAAGGTCTTTCACTTAACCCACAAAAAATTAGTGGTGTTTGTGGCAAGTTAATGTGTTGCCTAAAATATGAAAATGACTACTATGTTGAAACACTTAAGGAAATGCCAAAAGTAGGTGCATCTGTTACTACTAATGATGGTGACGGAATTGTTAGCAGTGTTGATTTGTTGCACAAAACAATAAAAGCTAAAGTTCCAAATGAAGATGGTGCAATTGTAGTTCGTGAATATAATATTGCAGATGTTAAATGCGAAGCTTGTTATAATGAAATAGACGATTCTGACGATAACGACAGCGATAGCATAGAGGAATAATATGAAACCAACCGACTTTTTAAAAGATGGCGAACGTTTGGACGATTTGCAACTTGACGGAAGATATATCATAAGCAACAAAGATAAATATTGTTTTACCTCAGATGCGGTTATGCTTGCAAATATGGTAACAGCAACAAGCAAAAACAAAGTTGTTGACCTTTGTACTGGTGGCGGAATAATAAGTATATTAATTGCCCTTAAAACAAATTGTAACAATATAACTGGTGTGGAACTCCAACCAGATATGGCAGATATGGCTACCCGTTCAGTACAAATGAATAACTTGCAAGATAGAATTAATATAGTTTGCCAAGATGTAAAAAATATCAATCAAGTACTACCAAGCGGTTATGCCGATATTGTTGTTTGCAACCCACCTTATTATAAATTGACAAGTGGCAGTATGCGTGAGAATAGCAACATTGCCATTGCAAGACACGAGGTTGCACTCACCTTGCAAGAACTTGTGCAAAATACAAGCAAAATATTAAAGTTTGGTGGTCTATTTTATATGGTGCATAAAGCGGAACGAATGGCTGAAGTCATTACCACTTTAACTAAACATAACCTTATACCAAAACAAATTTACACAATAACAACTAATGGCTCAAACATTGCTGATACTTTTATAGTAATTAGCAAACTAGGGGGAAAACACGGCGTAGTTGTAAAAAATATTCAACACGACTAAAAATTATAAAACAACAAGATACTGACAATCCAGTATCTTGTTTGCTTAAGGTCATAGTATTTTTAAGTTTTTTATATCAAATTAATTATTTTTTTACAAACATTTTAAAATATATGTTAAAAATTATCTTTAAAATCAACTTGTCAAAGTAAAACTATTAATTATATAATTGACAAATTTTTATCATTTAAATTCAATCAAATTCAAACTCTATAATAAACTTTTAAATTAAAAAAAGGAATTACATAAATTAATACTTTAATAATCAAACTTTAACCAAGACAAAAAGGATTTTTGGTTGGCTTGCGTAAACACATTTATTATCGTTCAAGCAAGCCTACCTAAAGTCTGATTCTCAACACTAATTATAAAATTATCAATTATTTAATTTTAACAAATTTTAACTTGCAAAAACAACTTTTTTAAATCAAAATTAAAATAAATATTTTAATAATCAAACTTTAACCAAGACAAAAAGGAGTTTTGGTTGGCTTGCGTAAACGCATTTTTGTTAGCGTTCGAGCAAGCCTACCTAAAGTCCGTATATTTATAATTTAATTAAAAATAACCAGTATTTTATTAATAATAATATATTATGCAATAATTAAAATTCTAATAATTAAGTTTGTTATATAGTTTATTGTTTAGATAAACTCATTCAAATCTAGTCTGCCACAAATTGCTTCCCATAATATTTGTGTATCTGTTATGGTTGGCAAATTACCTTTGTTTACTATTAAGGCTGATAATCTTTGCTCCGCACTCAAACTGTCAATACCATTATTTGCAACTTGTCTTAAATAGTTTACATCTGCACTATTTACCTTGCCGTCTCCAGTTAAGTCACCTAGTACTGATATACTTATCTCATCTATCAAATCACCCGCTGTCGTATATACTTTTAATTTCCAGCCAGTTCCTACTGCATACTCGCTTGAATTGTTTAGTTTATCTGCAAATTTGCTATCTGCATTCTTTCCATACACTATTTCACCTTTGGCATTTAATAAAGATATTACTGCATTACCAAAATTTATATTTGCTACAAACTGATTAACACTTGTATTTGCTGATACTTTACCTAATATCAATTTGCCACCATTGTATGATTGTTTTTTATCAAAATCATTATTGCCGTGAATTAAACCATTCTCTTTATAACTTTTACGAACATTGTTTTCTAAATAAATGTAATCATACTTGCTTGAGGCAATTGTTTTTGCTTGTTCCAATTCACCAGCACTATTTAAGTGAACTATCTCACCACTTAAATCACTGAAAAAGTAATTATTTGGGTCCGTACTTCCATTGTGTGCTGAATATCCAGTAGTATAAACATTATTTTGTTCCAAAGTTAAACCAATTTTTGTATTAATAAGTTCTTCGTTTATAATAATTTTTTTGTTTTGTGCGATTCTCATATTACCATATGCTGAATCAGTAGATGAATTATTATAAACTTGCACTCCACTTCCAATAATTACATCTTTCCCTACAAATAAACCGCCAACGGTAATCCTTGCAGAATTATTAGCAATTATAGTATTATCAATGCTAACACTACTAGGATAGTTTCTATCTATATAAACACCACCAGCATAGTCAGTAGCATAATTATTTTCAATGCGAGCATTAGATAAATTTAAGTCACCGCCCCAAGTCCCAATTGCTGAGCCTTTGTTCCCTTCATTATACTCAAAAAGTCCACCAGTAATATTTGCTTTTGAATTTATACTTACCATAATCGCACCGCCAACACCACCATTACCATACAAAGTTTTATTTTTAGAAAAAATACCATTATATATATTCATAATAGCATTTACACCACTTATAGTTATACCCGCTCCATCTGGGCTGGCTTCTGTAATATTTTGTATGTATGTTCCAATATTTCCATATATAATACCATTATGCATATCCAACGTTGTATTTGTCCCTATGTATATACCAGCACCATTTTCATTTGCTGTATATGAATAGTTATTAGCAATAACACAATCTATTATTGTAATCTTACCACCTATAGCACATATTCCACCACCTTGACCATAGACACTATTATTACAAATCATACCACTTTGCAGAGTAAATGTTCCATTTGAAACCTTAATTCCACCACCGCCATTACCATTTGTATAACCGCCAGTAATTCTTCCACTTGTTATAGTTCTAAAATCCATTTCCTTATTTGTACTACTATTATAAGCATTATAAATTTTTTCTCTGTCAGCTTCAAATTGGTTATCCATTAATGTAAAAGTACCATAAACTAAAATTACACTACCATTCACTACTGAATTTCCCAAACGTCTATCAATTATGTGTCCATTCAAATCTAACTTAATATTAACCCCCGCTGAAATACATAAAGCACCACCAGTAAAGCCACTACCAGTACCAAGGCTTGTTGTTCCAGCTATTAATTCTGCATTCCAATTTTGATCAAGGCGAACAAATACCTCTCTATTCTCAGCAACAGATAAATCAACTGCTTGATTCCATTTTGTGTCAATATTGCCATTGCTATCAGACTTAAGTATAATATCAGGAACAACTTCTGTATTAGCAATAATATCACTATCTAATTCAGCATTTAAATTAGACGACTTATTATCCTCTATTATTGTAGCTACTAAACAGCCAATTGCCATAAGACAAATAATGGCTATCGCTAAAAAGATTATCCCCGCTCTTTTTATGTTTTTTATCATAGCAAAAACCTCCTATTTCCCGCTACATAGAATACATATATCTATGTACTTAAATAAGCCTTTTCGGCTATGTTTTTGTAAGGTTTTTGTTAACTTTATTTATACTTTTTACAAATTGTTTATCTTATACTTGACAAATGTATATATTTAATTAGATAATATTCATATAATATGTACATAGATATATGTATTTTATGTATCACCATTTTACACAATTTAGCTAATTTACTCAAAAATACCCCCGATTTTCGGTAGGTATTTTCAAAAATTCGACTTTTTACAAAATCTTGAATTTACAAAAAATACAACAAGGCAAAATTTATCATTTTGCCTTGTTGTTTTTTCCTCTATATTCTTTTATTTTCAAGCCAATAGCTGGCTTAAATAAACCTTATTTTTTGTTAGACTTTTAAAAGCCATATAAATCACCAGTAAATATTTAAATAGCCATTTTTAAGACTACAACAAAATAAACTTATCTATATATTTAAAAAATCACAATATTTTAAAATCATTCTTTTAACATTACTATAAGGATTTAGGTAGGCTTACGTAAACGCATTTTGTAGCGTTCGAGTAAGCCTACCTAAAGTCCT
>CAJTZR010000120.1 GCA_910584035.1 uncultured Christensenella sp.
ATTGATTGCTATGGAATGGAATTGATTGAAGGTAAAAATGCTGTATTCTCACTTGGTTTGCTTTTAAAAACCAAACGTAAACGTAAGCAATTTGCAGACGAAGTTGTAACTGCTCTCCACCAAATACATAACCATACAAACGAAAAATTTGGTGACACACTATCTCCAACGTATGATAATTGGCTTGATTTTTATAAACCATATGCAGAGCAAATTTTAATCAAAGCGGACGAAATGTTTACAAAAGGTATACTTCCAAAAAAAGTAATTGATACTTTGCACTCAGCTTGGGACAAATTTGATATTATTTTCTCAGAAAAAGTTACTGAGGCTTGCCTTATACACGGTGACTTTAACATAGCCAATTTGATGATTGATAAAAAACACAAATTAAGTGGCTTTATAGACCCACTCAACTCAATGTATGCTGACCGTGAATATGACCTATTCCAGTTCGATAACTTATCTGGCAAATGGTTCTATTTACGCAAAACTTATATTGCAAAATATGGTGCAAGCAAATATTGCGATGCAAAATGTGCATTTTACGGACTTTTCCACGAAGTATATAGCTACATTAAATCTAGAATGCTTGTCAATTTTATTATGCACCCACTTGTTAAAAATATGAAAAAGAGGCTTGCTGAACTATGATGTCTTTAGGTGCAAAAATTACAGCTTCATTGATAAAGCTATATACATATAAATATCGCAAAAATCATTTATCTCTATCACGTTCAGTAAAATTTAAGAATAAAAAATACTCTCCACCAAAAAACTATAGCTTTGAAATAAAAGAATTTAGTGGTATAAAAATGGAAATTTTGTCACCAATCGCTCCAAATGAGCAATATGTAGTTGTGCATTTTCACGGTAGCGGTAGCACTCAAAAGATGAATAGTATGTACAGAAAAGTTGCAGAAAAAATATGCAAACTTTCAAATGCACTAGTTTATTCTATTGACTATCACACTGGTGAGGAACTTGTTTATCCATCAGTACACAATGAGTGTTACTATGCCTATGTAAATCTAATGTCAACTATATTAAAAGATAAAAAAATTATCCTAATAGGTGATAGTTTTGGAGCAAATGTTTTATTATCAATTTGTCTTAGACTTCGAGATAAAAATTTACCTTTACCAAATGCCATAGTTTCCATATCTTGTTGTATAGACCTTGCTGCAATTGGTAGCTCATACAAAAAAAATTGTTATAGAGACCCTCTATATTCTCTACCAAAAAATCAAAGCTTTGAAAAATATGAAAATGATATACGCAGAAAAATCAAATATATAGGGACTGCCTCACCTTACGATATGTTTTTATCTCCCGCATATGGAGAATATCACTCATTCCCGCCAATGCTAATTCAATGGGCGAAGCTGAAACTTCTGAAAGTGACAATGATATTCTATATGAAAAAGCATTAAAAAGTGGCGTAAAAGTCAAAATGACAAAATATTATGGAATGTGGCACGACTTTCAATACCTTACTCCTTTTTTGAAAGAAAGCAAACAAGCTTGGTATGAAATTGGCGAATTCTTAAATACCATTATACAATAAACTAAAGTTATGTATGCTCTGCTTAAATAACCACATTCTATTATAAATTTGGATAACATTTACTTTATGGATTATGGGTTAATTACACATATAGTAGTTTTTAAGTAAATTTAAATCAATAATATTGTTTATTTAATATTACTTTTTATGAGTATTAAGCTAACACAATTGGAATTGACATAAAAAACAAACTATTATTTGCGTTTTACTTATACAAATAGTAAATAACTGATAAGAATTTTTATCTTATCAGTTATTTTTGCAAAATGTCAAAAATTTATAATCACTATATCTACTCTGCTATTTATTAATCTACTAAAAACTATCTACGAAAAATTGCTCTAATATATAAAATAAAAAGCACCAAATTTGTTGATATAAATCATTTTACATATTATTGTTTTTCCAAAACATTTTCTAATCTAGTAAAATCGTTAACAGAACAAGGTTGTTGTACTTTATTGATTTCATACAATTCAATTCCGAACTTGTACATCTCAATTACTGATTTACACAACTTATTTCCTAGTTCAGTCAATGAATATTCAGTTTTTGGTGGCACTACTGGATAAAGCACACGATTTATTATGCCATCGCTTTCTAGTTCTTTTAATTGCTCAGCAAGCATTTTGGGAGTTGCTTTTACAAGTTTTGCAAGTTCGCTGTAACGTAATGTTCTATCAAAAAGATAGTAAATTATTTCTAACTTGTATTTTCCACCTATCACTGCAATAGTAGCATTTAATGGACAACTACACGCCTTTAAAGTATCAATATTCATAAAAATTCTCCTATATACTTTCCAAATGGTAAGTATGGCACTTAAAAGTGCGTTCTTGACAAAATGAAAGTATAGTTTTATTATAGTATTAGGCAATAAATTTGTCAATATTTTTTAGGAGGTATCTATGGAATTCATAGAATTAGCAAAATCACGCTATTCAGTGCGTTCATTCTCTAATAAACAAATTGAGAATGAAAAATTGAATAAAATTTTAGAGGTAGCAAAAATATCACCAACGGCAGCAAACAAGCAACCGCAAAAAATTTATGTATTGCAAAGCGAAAAAGCATTAACGCAAATCAATTCAGTATGTAAATGCATATTTGGTGCACCAACTGTACTTTTGATAGTTGCAGACGAAACAGAAACGTGGAAAAATCCATTTTCAAATAACTACAATACTGGTGATATTGATTGTAGCATTGTATGTACACATTTAATGTTACAAGCGTGGGAACTTGGTATTGGCTCTTGCTGGGTAGGTTATTTTGATTTAGAACAAGTCAAAAAAAGTATAGGATTACCAGATAATGAAAAAATTGTTGCAATACTGCCATTAGGTTATCCAGCTGAAAATTCAAAGCCATCAACTATGCACTATTCCCGTAAAGAATTAAACCAATTAGTTAAATATCTTTAATACTAAAACAAAACTAATATAATTTTTTATAAAAATGAATAAGACTTTTAGTATTGCAAAAGCTAAACGACAAAACCAAATATAACAATAATTAATATAAAAAACACAACAAGCATTATACACTAAAAAAGCTAATTAAAAAATATTAATTATTACAATAAATAAACTTACTACATATATAGCGTTCACGTGATTTTTCGTGAATGCTTTTTTATGTATTGCAAAAAAAAGTCACAATTTGAAATGTTACATTCTCCCCGTGCAAATTAAAATCTATCAGTTTTCAAATTTAATCTTGAGTACTTTTATATGCAAAAAATCAATTAAACATTTGCATACGGAACAACAAGTAAATCAAGATTACAATCCAAAAATTCATTTACTATTTTGCTGTGGATGAGGCAAGCAAAATGATAGTCTATATGACATTTGGAAAAGAAATACAAAATATCAGCAGGAGGTAAAAATGTCGAACAAAACTTTTGTAAAAGTCTCATATATCGGCTTACAAAAACAAGACGGCTATTTAATGCTGAATGTTCATCTATATATTTAAATAAGCACAGCTGAAATAGTTGGTAACATTGCCACGGCATATAACTGCAGTATATAATTTTTAGATAAGTAAGGAAATGCACACAAGCAATGGACTAATTAAAAAAGTCGCATAAACTTATACCACTAGACAACAACGACTTGCAGTTTTTAGCACACGCTCTTTAATCTAACTCACCTATTTAATATGGTTGATTAAACTATATAATTTTGTTATAATATAATTATGTTACCAAAAAATTTGTTAAACGCAAAAAATCGTGAAGAATTACGCTTATGGCTAATTGAAAATCACAATAGAGAAAATGAATGTTGGGTTATTGTAAAGCGTGGTAGACCGCAAAATGATAATACATTTTGGTATATTGATGCAGTTGAAGAAGCTATGTGTTTTGGTTGGATAGATAGCACAGAAAAACGACTAGATAACGGCGTAACAGCTCAAAGATTAGCACCACGTAAAAAAAACTCTTTATGGTCCGAATTAAACAAAGAACGCTGTCGTAGAATGGAAAAATTAGGACGAATGACTAACGCAGGGCGAGCCGTATTACCCGATATGTCGCCCTCTGGGTTTATTATTGACAAAGAAATTTTGAATGCATTACAATCAGATTTAGATGTTTGGAATAACTTTTTGAATTTTCCGCCATTATATCAGCGTGTTAGAATTGATACAATTCAAATTAAGAAAAAGCAGACTGAACTTTTTCAAAGACGTTTACAAAAATTTATAGAAAACACACGGCAAGGCATAATGTATGGAGAATGGAATGACAACGGACGATTAATTGATTATTAAAAATACCACACCACTAGGTGAAGAATTATTTTTTGATGGTAGCTTAAGTGATAGTAAAAAATTAGAAAAATTGCAAGCAGATTACAATAATATTTTACAAATAATATCTGATTATTTAGACTATCGTACCCAAAATTTACCCAAAAACTAGGTTATTTTTAGCAAAAAAAATAGCCTTAGTATACTCTAAGGCTATGGTGGGCAGGGGTGGATTCGAACCACCGAAAGCACTGCTGACGGATTTACAGTCCGTTCCCTTTGGCCACTCGGGAACCTGCCCATAAATAAACTATAGAAAGCAAATTTTAATTAAATATTAAAATTTTATATTGCTTTTGCAATAAACTTGATAAATCAAGTGCTTTCAGTTTGAAATAACTTCAGTTGCTGTCAAATGTCACTACGTGTCGCTTGACGACAACCTTAGATATTATAAATGGAGCTGGTGATCGGAATCGAACCAACAACCTGCTGATTACAAATCAAGGTA
>CAJTZR010000121.1 GCA_910584035.1 uncultured Christensenella sp.
AAACAATTTGTAAAAAGTATAAATAAAGTTAACAAAAACCTTACAAAAGCATAGCTGTAAAGCCTAAATTATGTACATAGATATATGTATTCTATGTATCCAAAAATAGGAGGTTTTTGCTATGATAAAAAACATAAAAAGAGTAGGGATAATCTTTTTAGCGATAGCCATTATTTGTCTTATGGTTATTGGTTGTTGTTTAGCATTTAGTGTTAAGACAGAATCCAAATATAATACTGGATTGGAGAGTGGCGATAATGATTGGCAAACAGTAGTGGATATTCCAGAGGTTAGCGAAGCTGATACTATTAGATTAAATCAAGCTACAGATGACGAAATGACACAAGCATTTAGAGATGCTCTAACTAAATCTGCAACTGAATTTAAAACTGTAAAGATAGTGCTTGAAAAAGATTGGAATTGTCCTAAGAACTTTATTATAGATTATAATATGAAAATAGTATTAGATTTGAATGGTCATAAAATGGATGCTTCTAATACTAAGGAATATATTTCAATCATATATAATTATGGTTCTTTATTTATTACAGATAGTGTATATGTTAATAATGCTGAAGCTATTAAGGCTAGTGTAAATGCAATTTATGATAGACGTGATAAAGGAACTATAGATGATACTCAAGTAGCTACAGAACTAAACAATATTAATTGTGGCAAAATTACTGGTGGATATACTGATAGTGGTTATGGTGCTATAGTAAATTCATCACGTAAAACTTTTGGAGCTAGTGAAAATTCTACTTTTTATGCTGGTGGTAATTTATATATCTTTGGCGGATTGTTTTGTAATAGCAGTTCAGGTTGCGGTGGTGCTTTTTATACATACAATGAGGCAACATTACACTTTTATGATGGTATAGTTGCTAACAATAAATCAACAGAATTTGTGGGTGGTGGTATTGCCAATGCTGGTCATCTACTAATGAAAGGCGGTTTGATTATTGGTAATCACGCTACAGCAACAAGAGGCGGTGGTATAGCCTTGTATCAAAGAGATTATAGTTTGGGTTTTAGTGTAATAGAAGATGTAGAATTAAGAAGCAATCACTCTTTTGCTTCTGGTGCTGGAATTGCTGTTAATGATTCACTCGCACAATTAACAAGAGTTAAATTTAAAAATAATATTGCTGGTTATGATAATAACTATCAAAGTGAAAATAATAATGGTGTAGCTGGCGGTGGAATATGGATAAATGGTGGGGTGACATCACTTGTAATGAAATATTGTGAGTTTTATGGAAATGAGCAAAACTATGGTGGTGCAGTTTATTTATCAAATGGTGCAATTCCAACTTATATTGATAATTGTATAATTAAGGATACTACCTCTTATCGTCATTGTGGTGGAATTTATGTTACTAGCAGTTCTATTGCATATGTAAGCAATACTACTATTGAAAATAATCAAGTTGTATATGGTCAAAGCATTGGTGCTGGTGGGTTGCAAGTGTATGGTACAGCTAGCGTATATGGAAAAAATTTGACTATAAAAAATAACAAAGTTTTAGGTAGTAATGGTGGAGGCGGAATATTTGTGGGCGATGCTTGTAGATTTTACTTAAGCGGTGCAAATGACATATCTGGCAATACAATTAAAGATGGGGTGGCAAGTGATATATATTTAGATAAAATGAAAATGTATATTACTGGTGAGATATCACTTAAATCTACAGCAGATGGTGGTAGTGGCAAGCCTATGGTTATTGAGGAATGTGCAAAAACAAGTAAATTTGATACATTTACTTGGGGGTATTCAAAATTTGTTAATGGCATAGACCCATCAACCTTATTTACAAATGTTAATGGTGCTAAAGCAGTATTAAAAAATGATGAGGTTTGTTTTGACTATTCTGTAAATTCCGAATATGATTTTACATATTTAGATAATGGTATTCGTAAATATTATAAAGATACTGACAAGTTATTTGGATATAATGATAGTGCAATCAAATCTAAAGTTTTAGGAAAAATTTTACCAAACACAAGTGTAAACGAATTTATTGCAAACATTGAACCATTTGGCTTTGAAAATATGAAATTATTTAATTGTGAAGGCGTTCAAGTTTTTGGCAATGGTAGTGATAGCAAGTATGCAAATATGTTAGACAATGGCGAGGAGCTTGCAGTTGGTACTGACTGGTATATGACTTGCACATTAAATGGTGTTAATCAAACTATTTATTTGTCAGTGTTGGGTGATATTAATGGTGACGGCAAAATTAACTCTGCAGATGTAACTTTGGTAAATAAGATAGCTATTGGTGAGGTTGATTTTGGAAGCTTGAGTTTAACACAAAGATTGGCATCATTGATAATCAATAAAAATAACGTTACAACTATTGATAGCAGAGTTATTTGGGAAGTTACTTGCGGAAAAGTTGATATTAGAGATTTTATTTAATTGCTAATATTATAAAAATTGAAAAACATAACAAACTATTTAAAAGCTTGGAAATATAAACTTTTAACAATTTGAAAAGATGGTAAAGATTTTAATATTATGTAATTTTTAAACAAATTGAAAAGGGTTTTAAATAAACTAGTCAAAATGAAAGTTTTGGCTAGTTTGTGTTTTTATATAAGTAATTTTTTAAAAGAATCTAATTTAATTAAATATTTAATATTTTTAGTTTTTTAGAGTGTGAAAATTAGCAGATGACAGAGAGATTGGAGATAAACTTGCTATACTTACTTTAGATTTTCTAGATGTAAGGGGCTTTAAATATTTATTTACTATTTTTTGATTCAGTTATTGAAAAATATAATTTTACAAATTGCAAAGCTATACATTAACAATAAAGTTTAGTTTTAAATTTCTATTTTATAAAAGTATTAATATTTTAGTAGTTGTTAAGCATTTGAAATAGTTTTTTGTAAAGACACTAAATACGACAAAATTTGTGCCTAATAGGCTACAAAATGAAATCTTAAAAATTTGGTTTTAGGTATAATTGGAATAGATATGTCGGAAAAGGAGGAAGTATTTAATGAATATAAAGCAAATAAAGAAAAATGGTAGTTTGATTATAGTACTTAGTGGCGAATTGGACGAAAGTATGGCAGATTATACAAGAAAAAATATGGATAAAATTATTTTGGATGAGGGGGCAAGCAATGTGATTTTTGATTTATCGGGGCTATCATTTATGGATAGTACTGGAATTGGTGTATTGCTTGGACGATATAAGATAATCAAAAAACTTGGTGGAAAAGCTATGATAACTGGTGCTAACAAACAGATTGATAGAGTGCTTACAATGAGTGGACTATACACTATAATGGAAAAAATATCTTAATTGGAGGTTTATTGTGGAAAATTATTTTGAATTAAAATTATTAAGCATAAGTGAAAATGAAAAATTTGCAAGAAATACTGTAGCGGGTTTTTTAGTTCCGCTTGACCCAACATTATCCGAGTTGGACGACATAAAAACTGCAGTGTCAGAGGCAGTGACTAACTGCATTGTACACGCCTATGAAAAGCAAGATGACGGGATAATAACTATAAAGGTTACAACTAGTGGTAATAGGGCAACAATCACAATATCTGATGAGGGAGTTGGAATAAGTGATATTGAAAAAGCAATTATGCCATTCTATACAACTAAGCCTGATGCAGATAGAAGCGGAATGGGCTTTACATTAATGCAATCATTTATGGACGAATTTGAGGTATCAAGTGGTGAAAATAAGGGAACAACCATTGTGATGACAAAAATAATTGATAATAGAGGAATTAATGATTGATGTTGAAACAACAAAAGAATTAATACTGCAAGCACAAAGTGGCGATGCTGATGCAAAGGAAACTTTGCTTAAGGAAAATGTTCCGCTAATTAAAAGCATTGTTAAGCGGTATAAGGGCAAGAATATTGAATATGACGACTTAATGCAATTGGGTGCATTGGGACTTGTAAAGGCAATTAATAATTTTAATCCCGATTTTGGGGTTAGGTTGTCTACTTATGCCGTGCCAATGATAACTGGTGAGATAAAGAGGTTTATACGTGATGATGGTGCAATAAAAGTGTCAAGAGCTTTAAAAACAATGTCGTATAAAATCGGGCAATTTGTTGAGGAGTATCAACAAAACTATGCTAAAGAGCCAGAAATAAGTGTAATTGCTAAGCAGTTTGATATTGACGAGCAAGAAGTGGTTTATATTCTTGATAGCTCCAAAATGCCAGTTAGTATTTATGAGAAGAACGATGAAGACAATGGCAAAAGTCTAATTGATAGGTTGTCAGATAGTAGTTCAGAGGAAGATTTGCTTGACAAGCTTACCCTTAAAGATTGCATTCAAAAATTACCTCAAAGAGAAAAAATGTTGATTGTGTTAAGGTATTATAAAGATAAAACGCAAAGCGAAATCGCAAAAATATTAGGTGTTTCTCAAGTACAAGTTTCAAGATTGGAATCAAAAATTATAAGCAAGTTGAAAAAACAATTAACAGGCTGAAAAGTTAAATTAATAGAAAAATTTTAATGTATATATTAATTTTGTTAGGTAACAATTAATATATACAAATTTTTTTTGTGATATGGAGGAAGTATGAAGGATTTGAAAAATGTCAATATTGATGAGACTGAAATACTTTATAAAGGAAATAAAATAATTGAGGAGAGGAAGTTGAATGATTGATAAAAGTACCTAGAACGAATATGTAGAAAAAACTGTTCCTAAGACAAAAGAATTAAAGACGCTACTTACTGCTTTTGTATCAGGCGGAATAATTTGTATGATTGGTGAGGCATTTATAGATTTGTATACTTA
>CAJTZR010000122.1 GCA_910584035.1 uncultured Christensenella sp.
TCCATTTTCCAAATAAATAAAATCATATACTCCACTTGATATTGTCTTTTCAAAAGACACTGCATTATCTTTAACAATAGCTAAGCTTGTATATTTATTACTATAAAAATGATTATATGGAGCTACATTATTATATGTAGTATAATCGTCCGCAAATATTCCACTATGACCATTGTCAAAATCAATGCCTATTTTACTATTCTCTAAATTTTCAACAATATTTACTGTTGTGTTTTTATATAAGTGTAGGTCTGATGGTTCTCCTTGTACAAAATTATCATATATTTGTACATTCTTACCTATGCTAAGGCGAACTCCACCAGTTATTCCACCACCATATAAAACTGCAGTATTTCCTGTTATAACGGAATCCTTAATTGTTGCTATTGCAGAAGTACTACTGCCTAGTGAAAAATTAAATGCACCGCCATAACCATCTGTACTATTATTCACAAAAGTAGCATTTGCTATATAAGTTGTTCCTCCTGGATTATAAAGTACACCACCATCATTCCTAGCAAAATTATATTCAAATCTACCACCTACAATATTCATTACTCCAGAACGCAAAACAGCAAAGCCACCAGCATCTTCCGCTGTATTCCTAGAAAAAATCCCATCTTTTATATTACACGCAGATGCATTTGTAATCAAAATTGCCCCACCATCATCATTCCTTAAAAAAGTAGCTGCGTTTTTATGGATAATGCCATTATAAATATTTAATGTACATTCATTAGTTAAATAAATAGCACCACCGCCACCAATACCACTTATACCATTAGCAGTATTATTATTAATGATACCATCTTTTATTTCAATAAAAGATTTATTATTAGCAAAAATTGCACCTCCATACTCGCTTGTTTTATTGTTGTAAATCATACCACTTTCAAATACCAACCTACCATTATATATTGATATCGCACCTCCAGAGGTATTATTACGTCCTCCCTCAATTCTTCCACAAGGTATCCCTTCCAAATCAACTTTACCTTGATAACTTGAGTCATAAGCATCAAAAAAATTTTCAGAATTATATGCACTATCCTTAATAATTAAAGTGCCACCTTCTATAATAAAAATACCGCCATTATCTTTGAATACGTGCATACCTCTATTAATTTTATAACCATTCAAATCCAATGTAATTACTGCCCCAGCAGGCACATAAATTATTTGGTTTTTAAAACCAGTTGCAGTACTTCTAAAACCATTTTCAGCATCTCCAACCCAATTTGATTTTAATGTTGCTAAAATATGTTTTCCTGTCAAAGATTTTTCAACTGCTTCTGTCCATTTTGCTGATAATTCTTGACAACTACTTCCAACAATCAAAACTTCCTCACTAATTTCTGGAATTTCTGTTTCACTAGAGTATTGTTCAAAGCTATTCACATTGCTATCTGCAGAACTACTTTTTTCACTGCTCAAAATGCCAACGCTATTAACACTCAAACAACCAATAACCATAAGACAAATAATGGCTACCGCTAAAAAGATTATCCCTGTTCTTTTTATGTTTTTTATCATAGCAAAAACCTCCTATTTTCGCATACATAGAATACATATATCTATGTACTTAAATAGAGCTTTTCGGCTATGTTTTTGTAAGATTTTTGTTAACTTTATTTATACTTTTTACAAATTGTTTATCTTATACTTGACAAATGTATATATTTAATTAGATAATATTCATATAATATGTACATAGATATATGTATTTTATGTACCACCATTTTACACAATTTAGCCAAATTACACAAAAATACCCCCGATTTTCGGTAGGTATTTTTAAAAAATCGACTTTTTGCAAATTTATGACTTTACAAAAAATACAACAAGGCAAAATTAATCATTTTGCCTTGTTGGTTTTTCCTCTAAATTCTTTTATTTTCAAGCCAATAGTTGGCTTAAATTAAACCTTATTATTTTTCTGGCTTTAAAAAGCCATATACACTAGTAAATATTAAAAATAGCCATTCTTAAGACTACTAGATAATAAACTACAAAACACTTTTTAAATTTAAAATATAAATGCACAAAATAATATTTTAATAATCAAACTTTAACCAAAACAAAAAGAGTTTTTGTAAGCTTATGTGAACGCATTTTATTAGCGTTCGAGTAAGCTTGTCTAAAGTCTGCACAACATAACAAATAGGCATTAGGTTGTTTTACCTTGACGCATTTTGTTAGCGTTTGAGTAAGCCTACCTAAAGTTATATATTTTAAAAATAATAACTTTATAAGTTAAATAAAAATATACTGACTAGTATTTTATTAATAGTTGTTTTTCAATTTTATTTTAAAATTTGAATTCCAACAATTTAGTTTGTTTTTTAGTTTATTTTTTAAACAAAGTCAGTTATATTTATCTTACCACAAACAACATTCCACAATGTTTCTGTATCCGCATTTGACAATAACTTACCTTTGTTTACTATTAATGCTGCTAGCTTTTGCTCCGCACTTAGGCTTTCAAAGCTGTTGTTATTTACAACTTGTCTTAAATAGTTTACATCTGCACTATTTACCTTACCATCTCCAGTTATGTCACCTAGTACTGATATACTTATCTCGTCTATTAAATCACCCACTGTCGTATATACTTCTAATTTCCAGCCAGTTCCTACTGCATACTCACTTGCATTATTTAATTTATCTGCAAATTTGCTATCTGCATTCTTTCCATACACTATTTCACCTTTTGCGTTTAATAATGATATTACTGCACTGCCAAAATTTATATTTGCGATAAACTGATTAACACTTGTATTAGCAGATACTTTACCTAATATCAATTTACCACCATTGTAAGATTGTTTTTTATCAAAATCGTTATTGCCGTGAATTAAACCATTCTCTTTATAACTTTTACGAACATTATTCTCTAGATAAATATAATCATACTTGCTTGAGGCAATTGTTTTTGCTTGCTCCAATTCACCTGCACTATTTAAGTGAACTATCTCACCACTTAAATCACTAAAGAAATAATTGTTTGGGTCAGTACTTCCATTGTGTGCTGAATATCCAGTAGTATATACACTGCTATTATAAGTATGTATTCCAATTTTAGAGTTAGTTGATTTTTCATTTACTTTTATCTTTGCACCATTCCGAACTTCAACATTATCCTCTTGTGAGTTAAGTTTTTTATTATCATAAATTTGCACATTAGCACCAACAGATAAATAACTATCTGCGGCTGTAAGATATATTCCACCAGCAGATTCTGCATAGTTATTTGTTATAGTGGTATTTTTAAGATTAACAGTGGCTTTTGAACTATTAATATTTATTCCTCCGCCATAGCGAGCTGTATTATTTGAAACATAGGAATCTGTCATATTTAAAACTGCTCCAGTCCAAATACTAATCGCTCCACCTTTTGAGGTAGAAGTATTATATTCAAAAATACAATTAGAAACATTTGCCACAATATTGGTATCACCAAAAACTCCTAGTCCGCCACCACTACCATTGGCAATATATGCTGGATGAACCAGTTTGTTTTTTGAGATTATAACATTAGATATATTCGCTTCAATATTATTGCCATTAACATCTATGCCCGCACCATCAGCATTAAGACCTTTAGCAAAATTTTTATATACAATACCTTTATTCATATTCATAACACTATCATTACAAACATAAATTCCAGCACCATTTTCTGTATCACAATATGATGAATTTTCGCAAATTACACTATTATAAATATTTACTGTGCTTCTTATTATATAAATTCCGCCAGCCTTTTCCCTAGAGGTATTATTGCATACCATACCACTTTCCATAGTAAAAGTAGCATTTTCTACTATAATACCGCCGCCGTGATAGCTATTATATCCTCCAGTGATTTTGCCACTACTGACCATTTTAAAGTCCACGTCTTTTGTACTACTATTGTTATATAAATCATAAGCTGCTTGTATATCAAATTTACTATCTAACAAAGTAAAAGTTCCGTGGATATAAATAACTGACCCATCCAATACTTTAGTTCCTAAACGCCTATCTATAGTATAACCATTCAAATCAAGCTTTAAATTAGCACCAGTTGGAACATATAATCCTCCATTTCTAAAACCTACCCCATTACCAAAGCTTGTTCTACCTACTATTAAATCTGCTTCCCAATCTTGGTCTAAGCGAACTTTTACCTCTCTATTTTCTGCTTTTGATAAATCAATTGCATTATTCCATTTTGTCTCAAGTGTGCCAGTACTATCTGCCTTTAATATTATTTCTGGCACAAATTCAGTATCAACAACAGCATAGCTATTGAGTTCAGTATTAGAAATTGCGGAATTACTTTTTTCACTGCTTAAATTGCCCACTTTGCCACCACTACTAGCAATGCTATTAACACTCAAACAACCAATTGCCATAAGACAAATAATGGCTACTGCTAAAAAGATTATTCCTACTCTTTTTATGTTTTTTATCATAGCAAAAACCTCCTATTTTTAGATACATAGAATACATATATCTATGTACTTAAATAGAGCTTTTCGGCTATGTTTTTGTAAGATTTTTGTTAACTTTATTTATCCTTTTTACAAATTGTTTATCTTAT
>CAJTZR010000123.1 GCA_910584035.1 uncultured Christensenella sp.
TTAAATTGATAATGATTATTATTTTTATTTTTACTAAATTGATAATCATTACTAATTATTTGCAAACTAAATATACTCATTAAAGATAATTTAAATATTTATATAAATATATAATCGCAATACTTTTTAATTTAAAAATTGTCTTTTGTATTTAAATATTTTAATTCAAAATATTCATAAGTAAAATTACAATAAAATTTTTTATTTAAATTTTATTTGAGAGCTTATATTAATAGTTAAAACTTTAAAAAAATTTATTCAAATTGCAAAAATATTAGCTTTTAAGAATATTAATTTAAAAGTTTTAATTAACCACTGCAAAAGTGGTTTTGATATATTGTCAATAGCTTTGTATAATGTCAGTTATTGCAATTACAACAATTGTTGTTTCTGTTCCATACTAGGAAAACAGGCATACCATTTAAATTGTTAGCATTTGAACCTGCACAAGAGCCATAACCGCAACCACAATTAGAGTTGTTGCAGCCACAATTGCAACCGCAGTTATTTCTTTGATTAGCTAACCAAACATTGTTATTACAACCGCAAGATGAGTTGCAGCCACAGCCAGAGCGAGAATTGCTACAACCGCAATTACAGCCACAACCACAGTTGTTTCTTTGACTTGCAAACCAGTTATTGCTATTGCAACCACAGCCGCAACCAATTCTTGAGTTGTCACAGCATCTGTTGCAACCGCAACTGCTAAAACTGTTAAAACTATTATTACTACCGCAACCATTATTGCAGTTAAAATTACACATATTATTACCTCATATACATAGTATTAGCTTAGCATAATTGATTTTTATGGATAATTAAAATTCATTATATTTTGATAAAGAAAACTTAATTATTCAAATTGTTTTAAAGTTGATTTGTAAACAAATTGTTTATAAAAAAATTATTTCTAAGCTTCTAATATGAGGATATGAATTTTTAAAAAAATATGTGAAAAATTTTGGCAAAAAGACTAGACATTTAATTAATAATATGCTATTATATATATACAAAATAAATATATAATAAAAATAAGAATTAAAACACAAAATAACATTGTAAAATTAACTAAAAAAATTAAAAAACAATTTGGTTTTTTGTTTGTAATTAAATATAAAATATTTGAGTATTAATTGTATTTTGATTATGTATTTTTAAATAACATTTACAGCTATGGCATACAAATATTCCGAGTATGCATTAGGCTTTAATAATCTTGGAGGTATTAAAATGAGAGAGGAATGGAAAGGTTTTAACGAAGGTAGCTGGACTGAAAGCATCGATGTTGCTGATTTCATTAAACGCAACTACAATTTTTATGATGGTGATGCAAGTTTTCTTTGCGGTCCTACAAAAAGAACTTCTGCAATTATGAAGAAAGTTGACGCTTTGTTGAAAGAGGAAACTGAGAAAGGCGTTGTAGGTATTGACACTGAAAGAGAAACATCTATTTTGAGTTATGGACCAGGTTATATCGATAAGGATAAAGAGATTATCGTTGGTTTACAAACAGAAGCTCCACTTGTTCGTGGTCTAAACCTATTTGGTGGTAAGAGAATGGCTATTTCTGCTTGTGAAAACTATGGTTACAAGGTTTCTGAAAATGTCCTTAACGAGTTTAAGTACAGAACTACTCATAATGATGGTGTATTTAGAGCATATAACGACACAATGAGAAAGGCAAGACACGTTGGTATCATTACTGGTTTGCCAGATGCATATGGTCGTGGCCGTTTGATTGGTGACTATAGAAGATTAGCTTTATATGGTATGGATTTCTTGATTGAGAAAAAAATGGCAGATAAAGTAGCTTATGGCAACAAGGATATGACAGAGTCTAATATCCGTATAGTTGAAGAACTTGCTAAGCAAATTGATTTTATGAAACAATTGAAAGTGCTTGCAAACAATTATGGTTTTGATATTTCAAACCCAGCTAAAAACGCTAAAGAGGCTGTTCAATTCACTTATTTTGCATATCTTGGTTCAATCAAAGAGCAAAATGGTGCAGCTAACTCAATTGGTCGTATTTCAACTTTCCTTGACATTTACTTTGAAAGAGATTTAAAGAATGGTGACTTGACAGAAGAACAAGCTCAAGAAATTATGGATGACTTAATTATTAAATTGCGTTTGGTTCGTCACTTGAGAACAGAAGAGTACAATGACTTGTTTGCTGGTGACCCAACTTGGGTAACTATGAGTGAAGCTGGTGTTGATAGTGAAGGTAATCCTATGGTTACTAAGAACTCTTATCGTGTACTACAAACTTTGTACAATTTGGGTAGTAGCTGTGAGCCAAATATCACAATTTTGTGGAGCCAAAAATTACCTCTAGCTTATAAGAATTTCTGTGCACAAGTATCTATTGATACTGACAGCATTCAATATGAGAATGACGATGTAATGCGTTGCAGATATGGTAATGACTATTCTATTGCTTGTTGCGTATCAGCAATGGATACTGGTAAACAAATGCAATTCTTTGGTGCAAGATGTAATATGGCAAAAGTATTGCTAATGGCATTAAACGGCGGTGTTGACGAAGTTCACGGCGTTCAAGTTGCTCCAAAAGGCAAAGTATTTGAAGAAGGTAAGCCACTTGTTTATGAAGAAGTTATGGAAGCTTATGACAAATACAGTGATTGGATTGCAAATCTTTATGTAAATACTTTGAATATCATTCACTATATGCACGATAAATACGCTTATGAGCGTTTGACAATGGCTTTCCACGATACTAATCCACACAGATGGATGGCTTTCGGTATTAGCGGACTTTCAGTTTTGACAGATAGCTTGAGTGCAATTAAATTTGCAAAAGTTACTCCAATCAAAGATGAGCGTGGTGTTATCGTTGATTTCAAAACAGAAGGCGAATTCCCTAAATATGGTAACGATGATGATAGAGTTGACGAAATTGCTAAGTATATCACTGATGATTTCTATGCTAAATTGAAGAAAACTCCTTGCTATCGTGGTGCTACTCATACTTTAAGTATTTTGACTATTACATCTAACGTAGTATATGGTAGAAAGACTGGTAATACTCCAGACGGACGCCGTGCTAAAGAGCCATTTGCACCAGGTGCTAACCCAATGCACGGACGTGATGCAAGCGGTGCAGTTGCAAGCTTGGCAAGTGTATCTAAACTTGACTATGATAGTTGCCGTGATGGTATTTCAAATACTTTCTCTGTAACACCTGAAGCTTTAGGTAAAGATAAGCCAACTCAAATTAACAACTTAACTACTATGCTTGATGGTTACTTTGGTAGAAATGCTCACCACTTGAACGTTAACGTTTTAAATAGAGAGTTGTTGATTGATGCAATGAACAATCCTGGTAAATATCCTACTTTGACAGTACGTGTAAGTGGTTACGCTGTTAACTTTAATAAACTTACTCGTGATAAGCAAGAGGAAGTTATCGCAAGAACATTCCACCAAAAATTATAATATTACACACTGCTTTAATTGTTTAAACAATAGTTCAATGATATTGTACAATTGCTGAAAAGTAATTTGTGTGATAAAGAAAATTAATTAACTAAAATAGGTTATAATTTATGGAAATTATACTAAATGTCCACTCAATCGAGAGTTTTGCAACTCTCGAGGGAGCGGGTATAAGATACGCATTATTTTTGCAAGGCTGTCCATATAGGTGTGTTTATTGCCACAATCCAGATACTTGGAAAGTTGGCATTGGCAAGCCTAAAAGCGTGGATAGCATTATAGAACAAATGCAACATTACAAGTCATTTTATAAAAATGGCGGTGGGTTGACGGTTACTGGCGGTGAGCCACTTATGCAGTCTGATGGTGTGCTTGAATTGTTTAAGCGTGTACATTCGGAATTGGGGCTAACTAACACAATTGATACATCTTGTGCCGTTATTCCTAATAATATTGATGAGATTTTAGAACATACAGACCTAGTAATTGTTGACTTAAAGTTCCATAATAATGAAGATTACAAAACATATGCTAATGGTACTTTGGATAACACAATAACAATGCTTGACAAAACTTTGCAAAAAGGTGTTAAAGTTTTAGTTAGAACAGTTGTTGTACCAAATCTTAACGACAAGGAAGAAGATATTCAAAAGTATGTTGATATTGTAAATAAATACCCTAATGTAATAAAGTATGAGCTGTTAGGCTATCATACAATGGGTGTGTTTAAATACAAGGAACTTGACATAAAATATCGTTTGGAAGGTGTTGAACCGCTTTCTGTAACACGTCTTAAACAATTGCAAAATTTTGCTAATAGTAAATTGAAAATATAATTATTGAATTGAATTTTCAATTAATTTAAAGATTAATTTTATTGCTAATTTAATTAAATTAAAGAGAAATTTTAAAATTTTGAAAGTATAAAATATTTAATTATTTTAGCTGTTAATTATGCCAACGAGTTAATTATTTAATTTAATATTTGTTATAAAACAAAAACAGCTTTATTTATTAAAGTTGTTTTGATTTTTTTATTA
>CAJTZR010000124.1 GCA_910584035.1 uncultured Christensenella sp.
TAAGAAATACAATATTATAATAATATTTATTATTTTGTTTTTAAAATAAGCATTTTATATTTTCTTAAATTTTGTTATACAATAATAATTTATATAATCATTAATAATTATTTAGCGTAAAACATATTCGCTGTCATATCCAAGTAATTTTCTCCGCTATAGTTAGGAAAAGCGGTTTTCATTTTGTCTTTAAATTGTTCAGCAGTAGAGCAGTCCTTTGCAATTTGTTTTAGTTTTTCTAAATAAGCTATTTTGGTTTTTACATCATTCATATCCTCTGGGGTATAATGAGAGGTTAATAGTAGGTCATAGTCTTTTGCCAAATAGCTTTTAAGTTCATCAATTAAAGCGTTAGCGTGTTCGGTATTTGCAACTATAGAGTGTACGTCATTACCAAGCATATGGATATAAATTGAATTAATTTCTGGTATTTCAATTGTAAAGGCATCGGAATTTTCAGTTAAAATAAAATCAATATCTTCCAAAGTTACTTTGCCTTGCTGAATTTCTTGCATTTTATGTAAAGAGCTATCAAATAAATTGCCAAAAGCTTGCTCAAAACTTGTAATTAAAGCTTTTCCGCCACCTTGCTCGCCGTATTTTATCGCATTTTTTGTAGCGTACTTTGGAATATTTGGTAACAAAGTTCCACCAGCTGCGTGGTATGAAACTAATATTGCTTTAACATTTAAAATTTTTACATATTCTTGCAATTCTGCAATATTATCATAGAAACAAGGTGGTTCAATAATTATTGATTTGCCGTTTTTTCAATGATAAATACTTCGTCATTTAGAAAGTCATTTGTTTTGTAAGCGTGCAATTTTATTTTGCCAAAATCATAGATATGCATTTCCCCCTTATTTAAAGTAATTGTTTTGTAGTTGTTCTTTTTCATTTTTTTATTCCTCCAAATGTTTTTTATGTAATGCTATTGATTACATTTGCATTATAATGCATTAAGAAATCTTTTGCACAAATGTGATATTTTTATTATTAGATAATAGTTTTGTTACTTAGTGCCATTTTAAAACCATTGACTTTTAACTAGTAATTTGTTATAATATAATTGATAAAATTTTGTGAGGTATTGTTATGTTGACAAAAGAAGAATTACCAGAATGCCCAGTTGCTACTACTGTACAATTGATAGGTAACAAGTGGAAACTTTTGATTTTAAGAAATTTATTTTTTAATGACACACAAAGATTTACCGATTTTGTAAAAACTATTCCTGGGATTAGTAAAAGAGTGTTGACAGATAATTTGCGTGCTTTGGAAAATGATGGGCTTTTGGATAGGGAAGTTTTTGCAGAAGTACCGCCCAGAGTGGAGTATACTTTGACAAATTTAGGTATGACGTTAAAGCCCATTTTAGATGCAATGTGGGATTGGGGTAATGATTACAAAACTATGATTTAGTTATATTAATTTTTAATTTGTTAGCGTTTTAATTTTTTAAAATTAATCATTGAATAAGTTTTAGTGAATAATACTTTTTTATAACTAACTTTATTTTTTGATTTTATTAAAGCATTTAAAAGAAACATAAAATTATAAAACAAATAACATTTAGCAACTTTTAGATAGCATTAAATTAATTTTATAAATTTGTAATTATTAATAATTTACATTATCGGAAGCTGTTTATACACCCCACAAAAAAGTTATTTTGCGGGGCCCCCGATAAGCAGCACGTAGTGGCATTTGACATCAGCAATTGTTAATTCAAATAGTGTCGACTTGATTTATCAAGCAAAAAGCGTCAGCTTTTGTTTAAATTTTACTTTTTATAGTTTTAATTTTTAAAATTTTTTATCTAATTTAATTTTACTTTTAAATGATTTGTGCAAGTGGCAGAGTTGGTAGTTTTTAAATATTTTGCTTTGTCAAAAACATTTGTGAGTGACAAAAAGTAACAAAAAAAGCTAGGGCATAAGCACTAGCTTTGATTTGTTTTATTGCAAATTTATTAAATATTTTAAATTTTAAGTTCGTATATTAGTTGAACTAATTAGTTCATAGCTTTTTCAACTGCAACGGCAACTGCAACGCTTGCACCTACCATTGGGTTGTTACCCATACCGATAAGTCCCATCATCTCAACGTGAGCAGGAACTGAAGAGCTACCTGCAAATTGAGCATCGCTGTGCATACGACCCATTGTGTCTGTCAAACCATAAGATGCTGGACCTGCAGCCATATTGTCTGGGTGAAGTGTTCTTCCAGTACCACCACCACTTGCAACAGAGAAGTATTTGATACCTTTTTCATAGCAAAGTTTTTTATAAGTACCAGCAACTGGGTGTTGGAAACGAGTAGGGTTAGTTGAGTTACCAGTGATAGAAACGTCAACTTTTTCAGCTTGCATAATTGCAACGCCCTCGTTAACATCGTTAGCACCAAATACTCTAACAGCAGCACGCTCACCATTACTATAAGGAGTAGTAGATACAACTTTTAGCTCGCCAGTAGATTGATTGTACTCAGTTTTAACATAAGTAAAACCATTGATACGGCTAATGATATAAGCAGCGTCTTTACCAAGACCATTTAAGATAACTTTAAGAGGAGTTTTACGAACAGTGTTTGCAGTTCTTGCTATACCGATAGCACCTTCTGCAGCAGCAAAAGACTCGTGACCAGCAAGGAAAGCGAAACATTTAGTTTCCTCTCTAAGTAGTTTAGCAGCAAGATTGCCGTGACCTAAACCAACTAGTCTTTGGTCAGCAACTGAACCTGGGATACAGAAAGCTTGCAAACCAATACCAATTGCTTCAGCAGCATCAGCGGCTAGAGTGCAACCTTTTTTGATTGCAATAGCACAACCAGCAGTATAAGCCCAAATAGCATTTTCAAATGCGATTGGTTGAATGTTTCTAACTATTTCGTCAACATTTATACCCTTAGAATTGCAAATTTTGTAAGCATCTTCCAAATTTTTGATACCATTCTCGTTTAGGCAAGCATTGATTTTGTCAATTCTTCTTTCATAACCTTCAAATTTGATTTCCATATTCAATACCTCCTATTACTCTTTACGAGGGTTAATAGTTTTAACCGCTTCATTAAATCTACCATATTGACCGCTAAATTTCTCATAAGCGTCATTAGGTGACATACCTTTCTCAATAGCTTCCATCATTTTGCCTAGGTGAACGAATTTGTAACCAATAACTTCGTTGTTCTCGTCCAAAGCAATTCTTGTAATGTAGCCTTCTGCCATTTCAAGATATCTTACACCCTTAAGCTTAGTAGAGTACATAGTACCAACTTGAGTTCTTAAACCTTTACCCAAATCTTCCAAGCCAGCACCGATTGGTAGACCATCTTCAGAGAAAGCAGATTGAGTACGACCATATACGATTTGCAAGAATAGCTCACGCATAGCTGTGTTGATAGCGTCACAAACCAAGTCTGTATTTAACGCTTCAAGAATAGTTTTGCCTGGTAAAACTTCCGCAGCCATAGCAGCAGAGTGAGTCATACCTGAGCAACCAAGAGTTTCAATAAGAGCCTCTTCGATAACGCCGTTTTTAACATTTAGTGTAAGTTTGCAAGCACCTTGTTGAGGGGCACACCAGCCAACACCGTGTGTAAGTCCTGAAATATCCTTAATTTCACGAGCTTGAACCCATTTACCCTCTTCAGGGATTGGAGCACAACCGTGGTTAGGACCTTGTGCGATAGGGCACATAGACATAACTTCATGTGAATATTGCATTAGATTTCCTCCAAAATTGTAATCAATTTTACATATTATAACATATAGACATTTGTTTTACAAGCATTTATAAACACTTTTTTATTTTAATGAATAAATTTTTTATATAATACATAAAATATACTTTAAATGTGTAAAAATTCTAAATATTTTTAGCCAAATTTTTAGTTAAATTTAATACCTTTTAATATTAAAATTAGCGTAGTTAAAGTTATAGAATTGTGCAATAAAAGTAAGCTTTCACAATCAAAAACATTGGACTTGTATTAAATCTTTTACCACTATGATTGCCACTTTTTAGACAAGTTTTAAGTATAAATGTTACTAAAATGATAAGTTTTAAATGAAATAAGTTTTAAACTTGATAATACTTTTATCTCAATTTGTGTCGGATATGGGAATGTGGTTTTAAATGCCTATTAGAAAAAAACAAATAATTGTTTGATATCATTTTTATAACTCATTAGTAAAATGTTTTGTTTAGCTTTTGTAATTATAAAAAATGAGTGACTAAGCTTAACATTTAAATTATTTTTATCAATTTTTTAAATATTACCAATAATTATTTAATTGCATTATTGTTTAATTAGTATCGATTTTTGATGGGTATTTTTATAATTATGTTAAAATAATGATATGCAAAAAAATATTTGTGCAATTTTTATGATAAAAACAAAAAAGTGATTTTTTTATTCGACAAAATAAAATTTGCTGAATAAAAAAATATAAATTAT
>CAJTZR010000125.1 GCA_910584035.1 uncultured Christensenella sp.
TTAGCAAAACACATTTTGCAAATTATAGAATTTAACGATATTAACAACCCAATAATTCAATACGGATTTAATATTAATGAAAAATGGCAAAAAGGCAATGCAACTATGCACGAGGTGCGACAAGTAGGGTTTGCAATACATAGGCTTGCTAAAGCAAATGAAAATGCCTTAATACAAAATGCTTTAAGAGTAGTTGGACAAGCTGTCGCTACAGGACATATGAAAGAACACGCTATGGTTGCGTCCGATTATGCCATAAAAGTCATCAACATTCTATCCCTCAATAATGACGATGCAGTTACTGCAGAACGCTTATGGCAAATAGAATGTTTGAAAGCAATAAAATAATTATTTTTACTTACTATTTTTTCTATCAACCTAATCAAAGTAATATTATATTTGATTAGGCTTTTTTTATCTGCTTATCTAAAATTATAGATAAATCTTTCAAATTTATAAATATCAATCAATGTTAAAATAAATTGCTTACTTGCAATATTTCAACGCTAATATCAAAATTTAAAAATATTCATTACTTAACTAATATTTGTATTTGATAATTCCATTGCAATATACCAGAAAGTACAATCAACTGGACTGAAAACTTAGGAATTACGTTATATTGATTTTTAGCTATCTCATATAATTTATTTAATATTTGTTCTCTATTTTCCTCTGTGCAATCAGCACACAAATATTCACCTTTAGGCAATATTTTCAAGCCATCAACATCTGCAAAGCTAGTACATATTGCAAATAATCGAGATATACCATTTTGTTCATAAATTCCAGCCAAATCTTCAAAAGAAAAATCATTTTTTCTATTTGCTACTTGGTCATAAAAATGCTTATGATAATTCCACAAATTATCCAATGTTGGCTTTTCCATTGTGTCCGAAAGCAAGATTACACGCTTTGGATAAGACTTAACAAAAATGCTTTCTTTTGATTGGTCGCCTTTAATTTTGTTCTCATAAAAAGTACGGGCTTTCTGAATTTTTGTCTTTGCGTAATTAAGCTCAATAATTTTTTCATCAGCACTTTTTTCGGCTTGTTTTAACTTATTAATAATTTTATTAAAATCGTCATACTCTAAAATTTCTTTTATTTCTAACAAAGTTAAATCCATACACCGCAATGCTTTAATAGTATTAAGCCTTACTATTTCTTGTTGTGAATAATAGCGATAACCCGTCCACTCATCTACTCTACACGGCTTTACTAAATCTATGCGGTCATAATGCCTTAATGTTTCAGTTGTCATTCCTACAATTTGTGCAGTTTTGCTTATTGAAAAAAATTCTTTCATTTAATAAAATTCCTCTTGACTTTTGTGTAACACAAAAGTTTATACTAATTATAGCATTATAAAATATTAATGTCAAATATGAAAAAAAGAGGTATATTATGAAAAATTTAACTGCATTATTTTTTATACTTATAAGTGTATTGTGTATAGCACTTACTGCTTGCTCTAATGTTGATACTTTTACACAAGAGTTTTATTCTTCTAGTGAAACTGAGATTGAAAAGATTACTATACTAACAACTGACCGTGAAATAGAGTTTAGCACATCAGAAGATAATCAAATACAAATTGACTATTACAATTCAGAAAAAGAATATCTTGACATAAAAATAACTGAAAATAAAGAATTGACAATTAACTTAATTTTAAATAAAGATTTTGCAGATTACTTTGGAACAAAACCACCCATTGAATATCGTAAAATTTTAATAAAAGTGCCTAACAAATTATTTTTATCTATTTCTGCAACTACTACAAATGAAAACATAAAATTTGACACAACAGCTATTGGAGAAAATATAAGTTTAAATACAAATGGCGGTAATATCATATTAGATAAAATAAATGTCAACAAAGCAATTAACTTAACCGCTAAAAATGGAAATATTACTGGCACAATTGTTGGCAGTTGGGATGACTTCTCTATCTATTGTAAAATCAAAAAAGGTGAATGTAATCTGCCAACATTTAAAGAAAGTGGTGTAAAATCTTTAATTGCAGATTGCAACAATGGCGATATAGATATAAATTTTATAGCCAATAGTTGAATTAAGCTTTTTATTCATATAAATCACCTTGCTTTAAATTATTATTTATGTTAAAATTAAATTATGGAAGAAAGCATAAAAGAAAATTCTTTAAATAATGAAATTATAAAAATTAACTATCACGCAATAATTGTTGGAGCGGGTCCAGCGGGGCTTTCTGCTGCGTTAGAACTTTTAAATCGTGGCATTAACAATATTTTAGTTATAGAAAAACATCAATTCCCTAGGTATAAGTGTTGTGCTGGTTACATAACCAACAAAACCCTTACAGCTTATGAAAAAGTAGGTCTCAATGTTAAAGACTGCCATTACTCTTTAATAAAAGATTTTAATATTTTGTATAAGAATAAAAAACGATTGAACATTTTAAATAAATTCTTGTACACTAATGAAAAAATTGACCGAGTTGAACTAGACTATGGCTTTTTCAACCTAGCAAAATCTGCAGGCATTGAGATAATGGAAAATACTACTATTAGTCAGCATAATATGCAAACTAATACTCTTACACTTTCCAACGGCAAATCTTTAACATATAACAATTTAATTTTTGCTGATGGAACTTATGGTTTTGGAAGCAGATATCAAAAACGCAAAAAATGTAATATCGCACTACAAATGACTTTTGAGTGTGAGCAAGAAGAAAAAATTGATATTCATTTTGGAGTCACTAAACGTGGATACGCTTGGGTAAGCACTTTTAATGGCATTGTAAATGTTGGAATGACAGATGTATTTACTACCAAAAAAGATTATAAAAAAATATTTACAAATTTTTTAAAGCTACAAGATTTTGAGGTAAGTACTGAAAATTTAAAGTCAGCTTTTACTCCTATTGGAATCTGTAAACCAATAATAAACTCAAATATTTTTTACATAGGTGATGCCGTAGGAGCGTGCGACCCACTAACCTTATCTGGCTTGAGATATGCCCTACAAACTGGTGAAAAATGTGCATCTGCTATCGCAACGCAAAAAGAAAAAATATATAAATCTTTTATTCGTAAACTAAAATTTAAATTTTCCATAATGCGAATTATGCAAAAAGTATTTTATATAAAATGGGTGTCATACATTACATTTAATATCTTTTGTCGTTTCTTTGGTAAATTAGTAAGTATAATCTTTAATAATTTTTTTGTTAACAAAAAATAAATAATATTTAGTATAATATAATAAATTGTACTACCAAAAATAAAACTTACACAAAAATGCCCCCGATTTTCGGTGGGTATTTTTGTTAAATTTAACTATTTACAATTTTATGGTTTTATAAAAAACGAGGAACAAAGCAAAATTTTTAACTTTTAGAGTATTGATTTTTCCTCAATATTCTTTATTCTCAAACCAATACTTGACTTAAAAACAAACCTTATTATTTGTTAGACTTTTAAAAGCCATACAATTCACCATTTAATATTAAATATAGTCATTCTTAAGACTAAACAAAATAAACTTATAAAACACTTTTTAAATTATAAAATATTAATGCATAAAATAATATATTTTATAAACAAAACCAATGCAAAAAAATTGGTTGACTTACATAACCGCATTTTATTAGTGTCTGAGCAAGCCTACCTAAAGCCTATAAAAAAACCATTTGCAATCAAAATAATAGTCCAAAAAAAATCTAAAAACAAAAACATATTTTTAATTTAGATAAACTTAATATTATTATAAAATCAATACTTAAAATACAACAAGATGCCAGTTGGCATCTTGTTTGTTTATATCTTTTTAATATAAACTTATCTATATATTTATAAAAATCACAATATTTTAAAATCATTCTTTTAACATTACTATAAGAATTTTGGTAGGCTTACGTAAACGCATTTTGTTAGCGTCTGAGTAAGCCTACCTAAAGTCCTTACATTTTTAATAATCTTAAAATTTTTATTAAAACTACAATTTACCAGTTAGTATATTGTTTGTTTTTCTATTTTATTTATTAAATAAACTCATTTATATCTATTCTACCACATACTGCTTCCCATAGTATTTGTACATCTGTACTTGTTGGCTCTTTTCCTTTATTTACTATTAATGCTGCTAGCTTTTGCTCTGCACTTAGGCTTTCAAAGCTGTTGTTATTTACTATTTGTCTTAAGTAGTTTACGTCTGCACTATTTACTTTGCCGTCTCCAGTTAAATCACCTAGTACTGACAAGTAAATTGTTTCTACCTCTCCATTTACTGCTGTGTAGTTTATATACCAACCTGTTCC
>CAJTZR010000126.1 GCA_910584035.1 uncultured Christensenella sp.
TCGGGGTTAAAAATGTAAATTACAAAATTATAGACGATAAAGTGACTGAAGAGCAAGTTGGAAAAATCTTTGAGGAATTCAATTGTAATGTAGTTGTTAAACCGAATAGTTTGGGTTCATCTGTAGGTGTGCAAGCGGTTAGTGATAGTAAGCAAATTTATAAAGCGATTCAAAACGCTTTAAGGTATGACAAGTATGCTTTGATTGAACAAAAGGTTGACAACTTGATTGAATTTAATTGTGCCGCAATTTTGAGCAATGGTGAAATTTTGATTAGCGAAGTTGATGTTCCTGTTCGTAGTAAAGAGATTTTGGACTTTGGTGACAAATATTTAATTTTTGACGGCAAAGCAAAACAAGAAAAATTTGAGATTCCAGCCGATTTGCGAAAAATGATTGTAAAGACAACAAAATTAGTATATGAACAACTAGGATTGTTTGGCGTGGTTAGAATTGATTATTTGTATGATAGTGTTTACAATGAGTTGTATTTGAATGAGATAAATACTATACCTGGCTCACTAGCATATTATTTGTTTGCAAATGGCGGACTTGACTTAATGGATTTAACAGATATGTTGATTACTGAGGGCATAAGACGTTATAAAGAAAATTTTGCTTTAATTAAGAGATTTGATAGTAGTTTATTAACTTTAAGTGAAAATAGTTCGCCTAAACTATTGCAAAAATTCCATAAATGATATATAATAACAATATTAATATCTAAGATTGTACTTTACTTTTGCCAATTTGCTGTTTGCACCGCTTTTGGTTTTGGTATTTTGTAAATAAAATTATAGATATTATACTAAATTGTAAATCATTAAGCAAGGAAGGAAATTACTTATGAATAAAATCAAAATGACTACACCTATAGTTGAAATGCAAGGTGACGAAATGACCCGACTTATTTGGGACTGGATTAAGGAAATTCTAATTGAGCCATTTGTCGATTTAAAAACAGAATTTTATGATTTGGGTTTGGTTGAAAGAGATAAAACTAATGACCAAGTAACTATTGATGCGTCATATGCCATTAAAAAATATGGTGTTGGTGTAAAGTGTGCTACAATAACTCCAAACACTCAAAGAATGAGCGAGTACAACTTAAAGCAAATGTGGAAATCACCAAACGGAACTATCAGAGCTATCCTTGATGGTACTGTATTTAGAACTCCTATCGTTGTAAATGGAATTACTCCTTATATTCCTACTTGGACTAAACCAATCACTATTGCACGTCACGCATATGGTGATATTTATAAAAATGTTGAGGCAAAAGTTGCAAAGGGCGGTACTGCTAAGCTTGTAATTGAGGATAAAGACGGAAAAAGAGAGATTGAGATTTTTGATTACTCTAAAACAAACGGAATTTGTATGGGTATGCACAATACTGACAATTCTATTGAAAGCTTTGCAAGGTCTTGTTTTAATTTTGCTTTGGAAACTAAACAAGATGTATGGTTTTCTTCTAAGGACACAATTAGCAAAATCTACGACCATAGATTTAAAGATATTTTCAATGAAGTATTTGAGTCAGATTACAAAGAAAAATTTGAAAAGGCTGGCATAGAGTATTTTTATACATTGATTGACGATGCTGTTGCAAGAGTAGTTCGTAGCAATGGTGGATTTATTTGGGCTTGCAAAAACTATGATGGTGATGTTATGTCAGATATGGTTGCAACTGCTTTTGGTAGTTTGGCAATGATGACAAGTGTTTTGGTTGCTCCAGACGGCGTAATGGAATTTGAAGCTGCACACGGCACAGTTACAAGACACTATTACAAATACCAAAAAGGTGAAAGCACATCTACAAATCCAATTGCAACAATTTTTGCTTGGACTGGTGCATTTAGAAAACGTGGTCAACTAGATAATAACAAAGACTTAATTGCTTTTGCTGATAGTGTGGAAAAAGCAAGTATCAAAACTATTGAGTCTGGTTATATGACTGGTGACTTAGCATTAATATTCAAAAATGATGCTGTAAAAGTAACTAAATGTGAGACAAAAGAGTTTTTAAGAAAAATTGCAGAAAATATTGAGCTTTAATAAACTTATTTTCAAATAAAAACATAATTTTTATTATAAACCAATATTTTTAGTAACAAGAAAAAGACTTTTATATTATTTATTGAGCTATACGATTTTAAGCTATCCTTTTACTAAAGCTTGATAAAAAAGGAAAGCTTGATTTTACAAAATTAATAACAATGTAATTATACAAACAAAAAGGCAAAGTTATTTGCCTTTTGTTGTTTTTTATTTAAAATTTTAATTTAAACTATATTATTTTACTAGTTTTAAAATTTTACCATTGTCAAAAAATTTATAGTGATAAAATTTATTTTCTGAATTGACAAAAACATCATTGCGTCCGTCAATATACCAAACACTATAGTGAAAAGTGTTGTAAATTTTTGATAACTCATCTTTAATATTTATTATTTTATTATCAAATAATTCATTTTCCTTTAATTTAGTAAAACTAGCCAATGCCTTATGATTAGTTAAAGTTTTTAAAATTTGCCAACCTTTTTTATCCTCAGTATTAAATGGTTTAAAACCAAAGTCCAAATATACTTTTGCAGCAAGCCAAGTATGTGTTTGAGTGTGCAATAATAATTTGTCATAGTCTAATTCTTTTGCAAGTGATATTGTTTTTGAAATCAAAGCTTTTCCAAGCCCTTTGCCTTGATAATTTTCACTTATTCCAAGCCAGTCAATTGCACAATTATAACCATATTCTTCAGTAGGAGATATTGTTGCAGTTGCAATTTTAATGCCATTAGTATCGCTTATAAAAAAGCAACGTTTAGGTAGTTCATTATAGAATCTGTCATAATACATATGAAAAATTACCTCTGCTTCTTTTAGTGAGGCAAATTCTCTCGTTTCCAAATGTATTTTTATCCAGTCATTTATACAATTGTCATTATCCCAAAACTCAATTTTATAACCTTTAGGCAATGTGTATTCAGTTGTGTTTAAGTTATCAAGAGTCATTACTAACTCATAATATTCAAGTGTTTTTTCAATAGCTTTCATAATAAAATTATATCACAAATTGTGTAATTTGTCAAAATTTTCAAGAATTTTGATAATTTATATTGACAATTAAATATATTAATGCTAATATTAAAACAGATGTTTTAAAACATATGTTTTAGTATTTTTTTGTGAGGTATATATGCCAAGAAATGCAAAGTTCAATAAAGAGGAAATTATCTTAAAAGCAATAGAGATTGTGGAAAGTCAAGGTATAGAATTTTTAACAGCAAGGTCATTAGGTGAGCGGCTTGGAAGTTCCTCGAGACCTATATTTACTACATTTGATAGTATGGACGATGTGATTCGAGGTGTAAACCAGTTTGCAAATGACCTTTATCAAAGCTATGTTAAAATTGGTTTGCAAGAGGAAATCGCTTTTAGAGGTGTAGGTGTAGCATATATAAAGTTTGCGAAAGAACATCCTAATTTATTTGAAATATTGTTTATGAAACAAATTGAAAATCATCCAAGTACTAATAATGTTTTAGGGATAATTGAAGATAGTTATGAAGAAGTTTTAAATTCAATAACGGAACATTATAGGGTGTCAAAAGAATTTGCAAAAGAGTTGTATCTTGATATGTGGATATTCAGTCACGGAATAGCAACATTAATTGTTAACAAAATGTGTGAATTAACTGACGAGGAAATATCATATAGACTAAATCAAGTTTGCAGAAGTTTAATAATGTATGA
>CAJTZR010000127.1 GCA_910584035.1 uncultured Christensenella sp.
TAAATGAACAATATATTAAATGAAAAAAGTTAGTAATTTTATTTAAATAAAAATATAATTTAATTATTATCAAAATTGGAATTTAATTTTATTAGATAATATTAATAAGGTGGAATTTATGAAAAAGAAATATCAACTAATTTTAATAGCATTGGTCTTAGTGATTTGTATTTTTAGTTTTGTAGGTTGTGCAGGTAAAAACTCAACTGAATATGATACTGTTAAACTAACTAAAATGAATAATTACGAATTATTAAACCAAAGTGCAGAGCATAATCAAGTAGTTTTTATTGGTGATTCCATTGTTGAATTATTTCCAACTTATGAATTATTTGCAAATCAAAAGAAGATAGTTTATAACAGAGGTATTAGTGGTGATACATCGGATAAAATGTTAGAACGACTTGAAAAAAATGCTTTAAATATTAAACCAGAAGTTGTTTGTATTTTAATAGGAACAAATGATATTGCAAGAGATATTGACCATAGTATTATAATTGACAATATCTCAAAATCTATTGATAAATGTAAAGAAAATGGTGTAAAAAGAATTATTATAAATGGCTTATTACCTGTTCATAAAGATATTAATAAAAATATGGTAGGCAAACGAACCAATCAAGAAATTAAGGAATTAAATCAAAAGTTGAGTAGTTTAGCTGTAAGTAAAAATGTGTTGTTTGTTGATTTTAATAATGTTATAGCAGATGAGGATGGTAATTTTGATAAAGAATTGACTTATGATGGTTTGCACCCAAATGCTTTAGGTTATGTTAAAATGGCTGAAACACTACAAAGTTTGCTAGTTGTTTGATTTTTTCTTAAAATAGCGTTTAATATATTGTTAGTATTAAATATTAAATGTGAAAAGGAGTTAATAGTGGCAATAGCTAAGAACACTCCTTATAGAAAAGAATTAGTAGCCTTGATTCATTCAATAGACAGAGATGTAACTCCTTTCCGAAAGGAATGGGATAATGATTCTATAAGTTTAAACAGCGAGGAAGAGATATTGAAATTCGTGAAGTGGGTGGAGAGCAGAAAAAAAGGCGATAAATTATCTGCAACCAAATAAGAAATAGCTAGAGTAGCAGTTTTGGCAACAAAATAATGTGATTTGTAGATATTGTAAAAAATGCAATAATTTATATAGTTATTAAATATTAGAGGTATAACACAACTAGATTATTTAAAATATTATAGGTTATAAATAATGGAATATATGGAAGAATTTAATCAGTATAAAGGAATTATTATTGACTTTGGTCAATTCAATAAATGCAGAAATTCTTCATAAGTAGTCAAATCAAGTTCTTATAGTGTAAAGAATAAAACTATAGATAAAATTCGCAAGTTTAACGAATGGGTTGAGAGTAGGCTTCAAGGTGACAAGCTATTGGCAACAGAATAGGAAATCTTGAGAGCAATTCAAGCGGAAAAATAAAATTTTTATTTACACAGCTTGATAGATATATTATTAAATGGTAAATTATTGTTTATTGTACATTTTGCTATTTAGGAATGAATGATTATATTTGTAAATAAAGTGTCTTTTTATTAAAGTGATTGTGAGTGAGGGGCAAATACCATAGAAAGTTTTAAATTATCAATATAAAATGTTTTGGCGTAATTAATGTGGCTATAGTCTGGATATAGATATCTTAGCGAGGTTTAAATTATACTATGTGTTAGTCTAATTAAATTGATTGTGATTGGCTTTTAAAAATGCCTTAGAAAGTTTAATTAATTGGCATTATTAAGGTGGTTGTGTGGGTGTTTTTAAGAATATCTTAGTGATTCTTAATTTATATCTATAAAATATTTTTGCATATTTAAGATGTTTTGGTGGGGACTTTACAAAAACCTTAGTAATTACAATTATAACTATCAAATATTTTTACATAAATAATCTAGTAGTATTCTACAAGTGCTTTAATGATTTCTAATTTATAACTCTAAAATGTGGTGTCATTAATTAATGCTATTGTGTGAGTATTTTGTAAATACTTTGGTGGTTTGAATTTTTAATTGTAAAATATGTTTAACATAATTTAGGGTGGTTGTAGTGGGTGTTTGTAAAATACCTTGGTGATTTTTAATTTATAACTATACAAATGGATAAAATAAAGAAAAATCGCTTTTGCAAGCGATTTTTTGTTTTATGGCATTTTAAACTTTTTCGTTATGTTTATTAATTAAAGAATTGAAAAGATTTTTTCTGCGTTCTTTTCTTTAGCACGTTTGTATGTAATGAAAATATCAACTAATGGCCAAATTCCGCAAGTAACCCAACCAAAAATTAATTTAGCAATACCTACACCAGTATCACCAATCATAAATCTATCAACACCAAAGCCACCTAAAAAGATTGAGAATAACAAAATGTGTGTTGGATTATGAAGATTCATAGCAGCAATATTGCTAACCAAACTATCGTCTGCAGTTTCCAATTTTTGTTTTAACAAAATTGCTTTGTCCTCTGGAATTTTACCATTAAGGTTCATCATTAATTGTGTAACATTCTCTTTAGTCATAAGACCCTCCAAATAATCTGTTTTGTATTATATCATACGATATGTATTATTATAATGCAATTTTATAAAAAAGTCAATACAATTTGTTCAATTTGCGAACTTTTTTTATTCATTTTGTATCATATATAATATATACATACAAAGGTGAAAATATGTTTAGATTAAAAGAACTAAGAGAAGAAAATGGTTTAAAGCGTAGTGAGCTTGCTCGTGATTTGAAAATAAACGCTGGAACTATTGCAAACTATGAAAATGAGATAAGGGAAGCACCATATGAATACCTGATTTTATTTTCAAATTATTTTAATGTGACTTTGGACTATCTTTTAGGGCGAGAGCCTTATGAGGAAATATCTATGCCACTTGCTGGTGCTTTAAATAGCAATGAAAGGAAATTGATTTTTAATTATCGACAACTTGATTATAAAGGAAAGGACAGAGTTTTAGAGTATATAGAACTTTGGAAACACAAGCAAATTTACGATTAAAATAGTGTTCAAAAAAGGTACTAAAATTAGTACCTTTTCTTTTAAAATACAAAAGTTTAATAAATAATTGTAATATCATATTTTTGTAAATTATTATAATACACATTTTGAAAATACAACTTTTTTAACGGAAAAATGGTTGTGGATAGGTGAGTAATATACTTTTATCACGCACAAAATATGTTATGAAATATGCAAGCACTATAATTGCTATTATTATAATTACACTAACAATGCCAATTTTGTTTTTTATCAATCTTGCGTGACATAGAAACAAAAACACAAATGGAAAAGTTATAAATAATGGGTGAAGAGCAAATGCTGTTGCAAATTGTCCTTGAAAGAATGCCACTACAGCTCTTGTCATACCACATAATGGGCAAGGAATTTTAAAAATTTTAAAAAGTGGGCAAGGCACAAATACTACAAAAAGTGCTAAACAACCAATAAATAATAAATGCATTAGCAATGTTTTTATGACTTTTTTCCTCATTACTCACCACTCAAAAATTATTATATTATCTAAAGTTAACGCAAAGCACCCGAAGGGTATTTTGCAGTAACTGATGTTAATTCAAACTGGAAGTGCTTGCATCAGCAAGCAGTATTGCACTTGCAATACAAAATTTTAAGCGGGCTT
>CAJTZR010000128.1 GCA_910584035.1 uncultured Christensenella sp.
TGGTAGGCTTACGTAAACGCATTTTGTAGCGTTCGAGTAAGCCTACCTAAAGTCCGACCTCAACAACATTTTATATAAAGTAGTTATACAACAATTAAAAATTAAATCTTTTCACTAAAAAATTCATTTTATAAAACAACAAGATACCAACTGGTATCTTGTTTGTTTTTCTAGTTTATTTGTCAAATAAACTCATTTATGTCTATTCTGCCACATACTGCTTCCCATAGTATTTGTACATCTGTACTTGTTGGCTCTTTTCCTTTATTTACTATTAATGCTGCTAGCTTTTGCTCTGCACTTAGGCTTTCAAAGCTGTTGTTATTTACTATTTGTCTTAAGTAGTTTACGTCTGCACTATTTACTTTGCCGTCTCCAGTTAAATCACCTAGTGCTGATAAGTAAATTGTTTCTACCTCTCCATTTACTGCTGTGTAGTTTATATGCCAACCAGTTCCTACTGCTAACTCTGTTCCGTTATCATAGTTGTTGTCAGTTAATACATATCCATTTGTTTTGTCATAAACTAATTTATTACCAGCAAATAGTTGTATGTTGTTTGTATCAAAACCTAAGTTTTCTATAAACACTTTAACACTTGTATTTGGTGCGATATTACCTATTATAGCTTTACCACCATTAACCTTACTATCATTTATGCCGTGTACCAAGCCACCCTCTTTGTAAGTCTTTCTTGTTCCGTCAGTTTCGTCATAATATACAAAGTTATATACAGAGTCGTCTTCATTTATTGGTGGAGCAAATGTTATTGCATAATCTACATTTACTACAGAATTTGTGCCGTCAGTCCACTCATAGTTACGCAAGTCTTTTAATGAAATTGTAGCCTTATATTTACCAGCATTTGAATTTACATTGCCACTTATAAGCATTATATCATTATCAAAGCCTATTGGTAAAAACTCTATATTCTCACCAGTGTATGCAAAGTTACCACTACTAAATTGTTTAGTTACTTTTGCTTTCGCTATTGTAAACTTCTGAATTTTTGTTTTCTCGCTTATTGTATAATTAGGATTGCTTAATTCCATTGCAGTTGCATAATATGTACCACTATGAACTTGTTCACCGCTGACAATAACTTTACATAAAGCACTTTCTGCAATTTCTGCTGTTGGTTTTTGTGCACTACCAGTATAAACTAGGTCAGTGTTTTTCCAAATAACATCTACCTCTTTAGGTTCTATTGTTAATTTAAATGTAGGATTTACACAAGCAGTATCAGTTATTAAATAAGTATACTCACCAACATTTGTTGCATTAAAACTTGATAATCCAGTGCCACCATTATGCATATTAAAAGTTACTTCTGTTCCATTTTTATAAACTTTAATTGTAAAAGGTTTACCAGTATAAGTAACTTTATGACTATTGTTTACAGAAAGCACATTATTAGCACTATCTATAATTTGCCAATCATATTTTACAAGAGCAGAACCAGTATAATCAGTAAAAGCTACCTCTTGTGTACCATTAACATCTACATAAATAGGTGTTTTTCCAGCCTTATTAGAAATAAAATAATATGGCAATGTTAAAGAAAGATTGCTATAAGATTTAAAACCTTGGGTAAACTCACTGCCCTCAACATAATCGTCTGCTAAATAAATGCCCATTTTAGCTAAAGCATTTTGACCGCAAATATTTCCAGTGAATTGAATTTTTTGCCCCTTTTGCAAATATATATCACAATCTGCTAAACTAGTATGATTTTTATCTTTTGCTTTATTACCAAAAATTTGTATAGTGCCAGAGATTGCAAGGTTTGAATTTTCAAAATATACTGCTCCTTGAGCTAACCCACCAGTTTCTATTGTATTACCATAAATTAAACCATTATTCAATTCACAACGGCTGTTTGCAAGTACGCTAAGTCCATTGCCCGCAGCATTAATATCGCCATTAGCCACAGAACGATTGTTTATGATTTGACCACCATTCATAATAAATATTGATTTGTCTGAAACACCAACCCCTGCCGCATAAATTCGTTCAGCTTTGGCAGTTCTTTCTAGCACATTATCTTCAACAATACCACCATTCATAACTAGTTTTGAATTTGTAAAAACTTGTATTCCAGTTGAATCACAAGTTGTCTTGTTGTTTGCTATGCGTCCACCATAAATAACACCAGTGCCTTTATTGTGAAAACATACCCCTCCACCGCATCTAGAATTATTTTCAGTTATCTCTCCGTCATACATATTGAATTGTGCTTCGCTTGTTATATAAACACCACCGCCATAGCCGATAGCGAATTCAGCTGTATCTGTAGTAAGCGAGTTCCCAGAAATCTTGCCTCCATACATATTAACAATACTTTTCTTTAGTGCATAAATACCACCACCATAATTATAGGCATTATTATTGGAAATTTCACCACCATAAATATTTATAATACTAGTGTTGTTTGCTAATATACCACCAGCACTCCCTGTTGCAGTGTTATTTTGTATTTTTCCATTAATTATATTTAAAGTGACATTATCTATATTAAATGCACCGCCATTGTTACTTGGTTTTTCAATTTTATTATTCTCTATTACGCCACCATTTATATTGAATACCAAATTTTCAGTTGGCAAAACATCATTGTAATAATATACAGCACCACCATATGAAATAGCTGTGTTATTTGCAATAACTCCACCATTGACATTTATAATTACACTAGTATTAGGGTCAGAACTCATAGATTTCAAACAAGCTATTGCACCACCTCTATCTGCAGTGTTATTGTACAAAAAACCTCCATACATATTAAAATTAGCTGTTGCAAAAAAACTAATTCCAACTGCACCTGCTCTTTCCTTAGATTGATTGTTAGCAACTAGTCCATCATAAATATTTACAACTGTATTTAAGTTTGCATAAATACCGCCACCACTTGAAACGACTTTATTATCACAAATTACGCCACTATATATATTAAGAATACCTTTGTTATTTATGAACAAACCGCCACCATATTCTCCATTACCACCAGTTATTTTTCCAGCACCATTAGCAATAGCTACATTTACCAAATCGGCATCTTTATTTGCATTATAAGCGGCTTTTACTTTGTCACTTTGATAGCCACTATCCATTAAGTTTAATGTTCCTAACACATTAAAACTACCAAAATAAGGAATTTCACTATCGTCACTTTTTTCCAACATATCTCTGTCAATGTTAAAGCCATTTAAATCTATTGTTATAGTTTGATTTTCCATAATATAGATAGCACCTCTATCAAAGCCAACACCACTACCAAAATCGTGACGCTCAGTCTCCTCATCAGCCAAGCGTGCAACCCAATCTGTCATTAATATTAATTTAATATGTTGTCCTTTGCTAGCTAATTTACTAACATCAGTCCATACTTCTTGCAAACAATTACAAGTAGAACTATCGCTACAATTCTCTTTATGTTGTAAATATTTTACGACATCTGCTTGTGGTATTTCATATGTAAGCGTATCTACATTATAACTACCATTGGCATTGCCATTATTTAGATTGCTATTTGCGGAATTACTTTTATCGCTACTCAAAATGCCAAAATTGCTACCATTACTAGCAACGCTATTAACACTCAAACAACCAATAACCATAAGACAAATAATGGCTATCGCTAAAAA
>CAJTZR010000129.1 GCA_910584035.1 uncultured Christensenella sp.
AATGATATAAATAAATTAATTCAGAGAATTGCTTCATTTAAAGTTAAAATATAATAATTTAAATAAATTAAAAAATAAATTAATTCAAAATTTAATATTATCTTTTTGTTGTTGTATAACAGATAATAGCTTTGTTTAAATTTAAACTAAAATTTAATGATATAAAATAATTAAAGTAATATTACAGTATATCTTGAATTTTTATTTGCATAATAAATATGGTTAATAGCTTTGTTTAAATTTAGCTTAAATTAAATGATATAAAATAATAAAAAATACAATTTGTGATTTGGTTTGTCTATTTATATTTGCAATGCAAATGCAGATTTTTGCTTTTTTTAATTTGAACTCAAATTTAGCGATATAAATAAATTATTAAAACAATTCAATGAATTAATTTATCCAACTGACATAACATTTAATATTAACTTATTGAAAAAGTTATTAAAAATAATTTTAGAGCGAATGCAATATTTTGCAATTTAATTTAAAAATAATTTTGTTATAAATGTTAAAAAAGATTTTTAAATTTATTGTATTTAATTTGTTAGAATGCAAATACTATAAATGGAAAGGTGAGAGAATGAGTAAAAAGAAATTTGAGAAATTGAAGCCAAGACAAATAGATAAAAGTAATTTGGAACAAGCTTTAAAAGATGAGAACTAAAATGAAAATACAAAAAGCACATTGTGCTTTTTGTATTTTTTAATTGCTAGATTAGATAAAAGGTAAAATAATTTTATGCTCAGAAAATGATTATGCATTCAAAGTTTTTTGAATGCTTATATATGCAATGAAAACTTGAAAAATATCAATTGAATATTTAATTAAAATTAACTTTTTCTAAAAAGTTTTTGTTTTAATTTTATAAAATTTTCATTTAAAAAATTTGTATGTATTGTTTGCAAGTAGGTAAGTTACGCGTAAAAATTACTAATGAGATTATGTAGATAACTTGTTTGATTATATTTTTCTAAAATTTATAATGTAAAGAAAATATTTTTAAAATAAAAATTATTTTACATTTTATTATGAAAATACTGCTATTTTATAAGAAAAACACTAAAAGTATTCTAAAATAAGCCTAATATCATAATAAAAGAATGTTATTTGTAAAGCAAATGTAAAGTTTGTGTTATATGAAAATTGTAATAATTTTAGCACTTAAATGTAAAAGTATTGACAGAAATTTAATTTAGTGGTATATATTTTATATAACGAATTTATTAAAATTTATTTTATTATATATTTAAAAGTTAATTTGATAACTCGTTTAAACTTATTTAAAACAATTTTGTAAAGCATATTGTTAGAGGACATATTAATGGATAATAGAATTGAAAAAATGACTATTGAAGAAAAAGCTAGCTTATTGTCGGGTAAAGATAATTGGCATACTAAACCAGTTGAAAGTGCTGACATACCAAGCATTATGATGACTGATGGACCTCACGGTGTTAGAAAAATGTTAGATGGTGAATTTGGTATTAACAGCAATATCAAAGCTACTTGCTTTCCTACTGCAAGTTGTGTATGTAATAGTTGGGACACAGAACTTGCAAATAAAATGGCAAAATGTATTGCGAAAGAAGCTAAGGCAAATAATGTTGCAATTGTTTTAGGACCAGGTGCAAATATCAAACGTTCTCCGCTTTGTGGTAGAAACTTTGAGTATTTTTCTGAAGACCCAGTTTTAAGTGGTAATATGGCTGGGAATTTTATTAAGGGAATGAATGAGGAAAATGTTGGTTGTTCCTTAAAGCATTTTGCGTGCAATAACCAAGATTATAGACGATTTATTGAAAGTAATAATATTGATAAACGTGCTATTATGGATATTTATCTTAAGAGTTTTAGGACTGCTTTGGAAATTGCAAAACCTGCTACCATTATGTGTGCTTATAATAAAATTGATGAGGAATTCTGCTCCGAAAACAAATGGCTATTAAAAGATATTTTACGTGATAAGTTTGGTTTTAATGGCTTTGTTATGTCTGATTGGGGTGCGGTAAATGATAGAGTTAAAGCAGTTCAAGCTGGACTTGATTTGGAAATGCCGTCTTGTAATGGGGTAAATGATAAAAAAGTTGTTAAAGCAGTACAAAATAATATTTTAGAAATGAAAGATGTTGATACTGCCGTAGAAAATATTTTAAAAGTAATTGATAAGTATAAGTATATCAACGATTTAAATGAAACTTTTGACGAAAATGAGCATTATAAGGTTGCAAAAGAAATTGCCGAAAAGTCTGCAGTATTGTTGAAAAATTACAATAAAGTTTTGCCATTAAGTAAAGAGGAAAAAGTTTTAATAGTTGGCAGATTGGCAAAAGAAAGTCGTTATCAAGGTGGTGGTAGTTCACATATTACACCTTTTTATGAAACTTCACTTTGTGAGGCTTTGGATAAAAAGGGCATTGCTTATGATTATATGGACGGCTATCACGAAAAATATACAAAAAATAATAAAGCATTGATTGCAAGCATTAAAGAAAAAGCTTTGCAGTATGATAAAATTGTAATTTGTGTCGGATTGCCAGACAATATGGAAGTTGAAGGGCTTGACAGAAAGCATTTGAATTTACCAAAAACATATGATAATCTTGTAAATGAGGTTTCAAGTATCCATAAAAATGTTGTAGCTGTATTATTTGCTGGTTCACCAGTTGAATTACCTTGGCGTGATAGCGTATCTGGTATTCTTGCTATGTATCTTGCAGGCAGTGCTAGCGGTGAGGCTTGTGCTAATTTGTTATATGGTGAGGTTAACCCAAGTGGTAGATTGGCAGAAAGTTATCCTATTCATTTGTGTGATACACCTACTTACAACAATTATTATTACGACTCAGACCGCTCATATTATTCAGAGAGTATTTATATTGGATACAGATATTATGACAAAGTAAGTGGTAAAACTGCATATCCATTTGGATATGGTTTGAGTTATACTGATTTTTGGTACAAAACTATTACTTTTGACAAGACAATAGATATAGCAAAGGGCGGTAAAATGAGTGTAGCTTTGCAAAATATTGGCAGTGTTGCTGGTAGTGAGGTTATACAAGTTTATATCGGCAAAAAGGATTCTAAATATTTGCGTCCGTTAAAAGAGTTAAAATTGTTCCGCAAAGTATTCTTACAAGCTGACGAAATGCAAACAATTGATATTGAACTTACAAGGAAAGACTTTGAGATTTATGATATTGAAAGTGATAAATATCTTGTTGAGAATGGAGATTATCAAATATATGTGGCAAAAAATGCTGACGAGATAATCAAAGTGTTAGACGTAAATGTAATTAGTAAGGATAATTGTGCTGGTGATACAAAAGAAATGTTGGAATATATTCCACAAGACAATAAATTTGATTTAGCAAAATTTGAAAAGATTTATGGTAAACAAATTATGCCTTTAAAGGCTAAGTGCAAGAAAGGCGAATACACTGAGCAAAATTGTCTTGGTGAAATTGCAGAGCATAGCTTGCTTGCTAAGTTTATTCTTTGGATAATCGGCATTGTAATACCTATAGTTAATGGTGAGGATAGAACTTCTAGCGGTTTTATTATGAGCTATGAGCATATGAAGAGCAATCCACTATTCAAGTTGGGACAAACTAGTGGCGGTGCGT
>CAJTZR010000130.1 GCA_910584035.1 uncultured Christensenella sp.
TATATTTTTATTTATAGTTTCATCATAGGTTGTAATTGATACAATATTTTCACTATATCTAGTTAAGATAGTGCTTAGATTATGTCTAGCTTCTTTCTTCTCTTTAGGCATACTTGTGTCCCAAAGAATAAATCTTTTATGTTCCTCAAAGTATTTCAAGACCTTAAATCGAACAAATTTATTATCTATTTTGCAAAGTATTAAATCATTGACTCTTAATACTTTACCTAATGTGTCAGTACATTTAACAATTTTATATCTTACATCTGGCTTATCCTCAGACTCAAGATACCATTCGTCCGTAGCTTTGGAATAAATTAATTTGCAAGAAAATTGCTTGCTACCCTTTTGAAAAATAGCGTCATAATTTGTGTTAGATTTACAATCAAACAGCTCGTCTGCTTTAACACAAGACAAAATAAGCCTGCCGAACGCTCCTGTAACACGCTCAACAAGCACAAATTGTTTTATTCGGATGTCGTCAATTTGAATATCTGCCATACATACTACTCCTTTTTAGTCATCCCAACCATCTGGTGCTTCATTTGCAATTGTCGAGCCTTTTACATATCGACCATTGCCCCAAATATCCTTTGTATCAATCAAATGAAATTTCTTCTCTGAGCGGTCGTAATCACCTTTTATATACTTTTTCTTGTTGTTATTGATACAAATATAATCGCCTTTTTTAAAGTCTTTGACTGTCTTTTGTCCACTTTTGTTGCTTTTTAATACACTTTTACTCTTTGCTTTGGTTGTTGACTTTTTCTTTTTCTTCGATTTTTTTAACATTCTTATACCTACCTTTTACACTGGACGCATATTTAAAATCTAAGTGTGCAGCACAATTCAATTCAAAATAACAATCGTTCACTTATGCACTGCACACTTTTGGTTATTCATGCGATACCAGCAAACGCAAATTAAAAGAAAAATACAAATGGTTCAAATATTTGAACTTACACACATTATAATATCAATTTTTTGAATTGTCAATACTTTTTTCTCAATTTTTTGATATTATTTATTAAAAACTGATTTTTGGAGGTCGATTTTATGATAATTGCTAAAAAAATAAAAGAATTACGGCTAGAAAGAAATATAACTCAACCACAGCTTGCTAATGAAGTTGGTGTTGCAAAAAGTATGATATCGCAATGGGAAAGTGAAAAAAACGAACCAAAAGCAACATACATAGTTAAGCTAGCAAACTTTTTTCAAGTTGCTACAGATTATTTACTTGGCAATTCAAATGATATTGGAGTTATAGTAAACAATAACCTTAGTGAAACTGAAAATTTCTTGGTTCAACAATTGCGATTAATGAATAGTGAAAAAAAACAAGAATTAATTAGCTATGCAAACTATTTAGCTAACAAGGATAGCCAAAAAATTACTAAATCAAAAAATTTAATTGACATTTCCGATTTATCCGACATTGAACGTGCAGAAGTTGTTGGCTTTATTAATGGTTTTAGAAAAGAGCTATTTTCTCACAAATATTCTAAAGCAAATACACAAAGTAATAATCAAAATTTCACAAATAACAAAAACTTAAATAATATTGGTTAATATTAGGTACAAATTATGGTATCAAATTTACAATAAAGGAAGGTAAATAATGAAAAAACTATTAACATTAACAATAAGTGTAATTATTCTTACACTATGTTTCTCCCTTTCAGCTTGTAGCAAAAATGACTGGAAAAATGCTGATATAAATGGTTACTATACTACAGCTGGTGGACATGGTTATTCATATAGTTCTTGGGGTTTAGAATTATACGAAGAATCAATCAATGATAATACAAAAACTTTTGTAGTTCGTTATAATAATGATTTTTATAAAAATGGTGATAATATTCAAACAAGTACTGAATTTTATGTATCTTATGGATATTACACTATTGATAAAATTAGTCACGGAACAACATTAGAAGGTTCTGCGTATGTAAGATACCACTTACTATTTGATTATATTGTAAGAGATAAAAACGCTCCAGATTATGACGAAGTAACTATAACTGTTACAAAACATAATATTGAGTGTCTTTTTAATAGGCATAGTTTAATAAAAGAGAAGTGATAAAGTTTATAGAATTTTAAAATTTTAAAGAAAACAATAAATAAATGCTATCCTAAAAGCAAAAAGGAGATTTTTGCTATGAGAGATATAGAGATAGCATTTTTAGACAAGTACATTGAACGGCAATATCAAGAGATATTAGCACTTAAAATGTATATTGGCGAACGTAAAGGCGAAAATAAAGCCTACGATGTTAATCGTAGTCAACTGCGATTAAGCTTTGAATCGGTGTGGAATTCTAACAACGGAGGAAACACACCAATGCAATATAAAGGAATAAAGTTGCGAAAACGTGCTGACAATCGATGGGAAGCACGATGGCAACAAGATGGTGTAAAATATTCAGTATACGCCAACACCCAAAAAGAATGTTACGACAAATTGAAAGAACAATATGGGAAAAAGAAACCAAAAGTTGAAATTAAGAAAAAATTACACGAATGGTTAGACTATTTTTTAATAACATACAAAGCTGAAAACAAATCAAAAGAAAATGAGGTTGCTGTTAGATTACATATAAAACCAAATATAACAGACAAAGAACTTACTAAGATCTCAGCAAATGACATACAAGAATTACTTGTTAAACTGCAAAACAAGCCAAGAACTAGAGTAACTGTTTATAATTTTTTAAATGAAGCTTTAGAATGTGCTATTATAAATAAGCACTTAAAAGAAAACCCTTGCAAGTACATTAAACGACCAAAGCATACTAGAGTTGCTGGCAACGCTTTAACACTAGAAGAAGAAAGCCTATTTTTACAAAATATTAAAGGACACGCTTCAGAACCAATTTTATTATTATTGCTTTATTCTGGAATGCGAAGAAATGAGGCACTCACCTTGCAATGGGAAGATATTGACTGGCAAAATAACAAAATACATATACGGGGAACAAAAACTGAAAAATCGGATAGGTTAATTCCAATATTTGCGAATTTAAAAAAATTGCTATTAACTTTTGATATAAAAGAACAAGGCAATGTTTTTGAATATAGCAACCCTTGCAGTATTACAAGGTCATTTATAAGGTTATCGGGGTTACCAAATCATAAATTACACGATTTAAGGCATACATTTGCTACAAGGTGTATTGAAAAAGGCGTACCAATGAAATATGTTCAGTATTGGCTAGGACATAGCAATTACAAGACTACTGCTGATATATATTCACATGTAAGCAATGATAAATTAGAGCAAGAATTTGCAGAAAAAATATAGTTTGTTCACTTTTTGTTTTTGACCCAACTTTTGACCCAACTTTTGACCCAACTTTTGACCCAACTTTTGACCCAACTTTTGAC
>CAJTZR010000131.1 GCA_910584035.1 uncultured Christensenella sp.
AAATTGTTTCTACCTCTCCATTTACTGCTGTGTAGTTTATATACCAACCTGTTCCGACTGCTAACTCTGCTCCATTATCATAGTTGTTATCATTTAATATATATCCATTTGTTTTGTCATAAACTAATTTATTTCCAGCAAATAATTGAATGTTGTTTGTATCAAAACCTAAGTTTTCTATAAACTCTTTAACACTTGTGTTTGGTGCGATATTACCTATTATAGCTTTACCACCATTTACCTCACTATCATTTATTCCGTGCACCAAGCCACCCTCTTTGTAAGTCTTTCTTGTTCCGTCTGCTTCGTCATAGTATATAAATCTATATACCCCATTTTCCTCATTGATTGGTGGAGCTAATGTTATTGCATATGGAATAGTTATATCTGCATTTGTGCCGTCTGCCCACATGTAATTTAGCTTATCCTTTATAGATACTACTGCATTGTAACTGCCTACCTCTGTTTGCTTGTTTCCACTTATATTCATTGTTACAAAGTTATATCCGTTTGGCTCAAAGGTATGTTCCTCTCCATTATATTCATAACTACCACTTCCATTTGGTTTTTGTAACTTAGCTTTTGCAATGCTAAAAGTCTTATTCATTGTTTTTGAATTTATTTTGTAGTTGGTATTACTTAAACTTGTTGCAGTAGCAACATAACCATTACCACTATTAATTTGTTCACCAATAACAGTTACTTTACAATTTGAGTCCTCTGCAATATATGCTGTTGGCTTTTGAGTACCGCCATTGTAAACCAAATTTGTGTTATTCCACAACACGTCTACCTCTTTTGGTAAGATTGTGAATGTGGCTATTAGATTAATAAAATGGGTATTACGCACAAACAATTGCAAAGTTCCTGCATCTGTAATTTTAATCTCTGTAGAAGTAGTACTAAATACCTTTTCTATATTTTGTTTTTCACCTAAACTATTTGTAAATGTTACTGTATATGGTTCCCCAGTATAAGTAACAACACATAAGTCATTAAATGTTTTAACATTTCCGTCACTATCTGTAACACTCCACGTTCCATATTCTCTTTCATCACCAGAATAATTAACCAATGCAATCTCAGTATTACCATTTGCATTAACAAAATAATCTGGATATAAATTATCATTATTAGAGATAAAATAAAAAGGCAATGTACGATTACTTGGGTTATACAATGAATATCCATCTGTAAACTCACTATTTGCCACAAAATCATCTGCTAGATAAATGCCTATCCTTAAAAACTTTGTTTGTGACATAATATCATATTGCAACTTAATCTTTTGATTTTTTCTCACATAAATATCTGAATCAACATAGCTCGAATGGCTTTTATCTTTCATTTGATTACCATATACTTGAACTGGACCACCAATAAAAAGATATGAATTATCCGCAATGTGAACACCACCGCCATTACCTTTAGATGCACAATCAATCATATTACCAGTTATAAGTCCGCCATTAAAAAAGCCTTTGCTATTTGTACCAATGTTAACACCGCCACCATCAACTTCACCAGTAGTCAATGTGCTAACAACTTTATTGTTTTGTATTGTACCACCATTCAATATAAATTGAGCAGAACTTGTTCCAACACCAGCACCATAGATTAAAGCATTGTTAGCATAATTGCCTAAATTTATTGTATTACTTTCAATAGCACCGCTATTCATTGTAAATTTAGAACTGCTATAAACCATTACACCTGCTGTATCAACAGTTGATGTATTATTTGATATAATTCCACCATACATAATACCTATAGATGAGCTGGAAAAAGCAACACCAGCTCCACTACGAGCTTTATTATTAGATATTTCACCATCATACATATTAAATGTGCTACCATTAATACATAAACCGCCACCATAACCCACATTAATAGTGCCTTGTTCAGCAAGTACCTCATTTCTTGAGATTATTCCGCCAAACATATTAACATTTCCTTGTGAAGTACTATGTACTCCAGCACCAAAATTGTTTGCTTTATTTTCTATAATTTCTCCATTATAAAAATTAAATACGCCAGTACGATTTACAAACACTCCACCACCACTTAGACTTGCAGTGTTGTTTTTTATTGTACCTCCAGTCATATTACAAGTATAATTATCTAAATTCAAGCCACCAACATTTCCGCCAGAAATGTTATTTTCAATTACTCCGCCACTAATATTACATACGCTTTTATCACTACTTAGAGTTACAGCAGCTAAATGTACTCCAGCAGAATAAGATTTAGCTTGGTTATTAGCAATAACTCCACCCATAATATTTAGCATAATGCCACACTCTGAGGCTGAACCTCCTGTAGGTATTATATTGCCTATTAGACTTATACCTCCACCATAATTAGCAGTATTTTTGTAAAAATATCCTCCATAAATATTTAAAGTTGGGCGAATAGTATTAATCATTCCTATAGCACCACCGCCTTTCCCCGCAACATTATTTGTAATCAAGCTATCATAAATGTTTATAGTAACTCTGCTATTTCCATAAATTGCACCACCATTACCACGTACCTTATTGCCAGATAATACGCCACCATAAACATTCAAAACTCCGTCATTAATTACAGTTATTGCACCGCCATCATCATTATTAGCACCAGTAATTTTACCTGCACCATTTGATAAAGCTACACTTTCCAAATCTGCTTGATTATTGGATAAATAAGCATTTTTTACTGCTAAGGAATTATAACCACTATCAATCAAGTTTAATGTTCCATTACCAACCTCAATACAACCATCATTACATATTGCCGCATTTTCGCTTATGTTAGCCATACCCCTATCAATAATTTTGCCATTCAAGTCCAAAGTAATGGTCCAGCCATTCTTTACATAAATTGTCCCATTAGCAAAGCCAGTACCGACACCAAAATCGTGACGTTCAGTTGTCACATCAGTAAGGGGTGCAACCCAGTTTGACATTAAAACAGCTTTTACGTGCTTCCCAGTTTTTGCAATATCGCAAACTAAATTCCAGCTGTCTTGTAAGCAAGTACAAGCCGAACTATCTGTACAATCTTCCTTATGTTCTAAAGGCAATACAACATCTGCAACTGGCAATTCATATGTAGGTGTATCTACATTGTAATTACCATTAACATTGCCATTATTCAAATTGCTATTAGCGGAATCACTTTTATCACTGCTCAAAACGCCAAAATTGTTACTATAACCAGTAACACTATTAACATTTAAACAACCCATAACCATAAGACAAATAATGGCTACTGCTAAAAAGATTATTCCCACTCTTTTTATGTTTTTTATCATAGCAAAAACCTCCTATT
>CAJTZR010000132.1 GCA_910584035.1 uncultured Christensenella sp.
TATATACCAACCTGTTCCTACTGCTAACTCTCTTCCGTTATCATAGTTGTTGTCAGTTAGCACATATCCATTTGTTTTATCATAAACTAATTTATTTCCAGCAAATAGTTGTATGTTGTTTGTATCAAAACCTAAGTTTTCTATAAACACTTTAACACTTGTATTTGGTGCGATATTACCTATTATAGCTTTACCACCATTAACCGCACTATCATTTATTCCGTGAGTTAAATTACCCTCTTTGTAAGTCTTTCTTGTTCCATCAGCTTCATCATAGTATACAAAGTTATATACGGAATTATCCTCATTAACTGGAGGTACTACATTGATTACATATGGTACTAAAATATCACTATGAGTGCCGTCGGTCCATTCATAATTACGTTTATCCAAAATTGAAATAGTTGCATTATACTTACCAACTGCTTGGTGAATATTGTCAGTGATTTTCATAATACTAGAATCAAAGCCCTCTGGTATAAATTCAATATCACTACCAGTGTACTCAAAAGTGCCACTAACATTAAGTTTATTTAACTTAACCTTACTTATAGTAAATTGTTGACTTTTGCTTGCACTACTAATTTTATAGTTAGTATTACTAAGTTCCATTGCAGTGGCATAATAAATACCACTATTTACTTGTTCACCAATAACAGTAACTTTACAAGTTGAGTCCTCTGCAATATATGCCGTAGGTTTTTGAGCACCACCACTATATTTCATATTAGTATTATTCCAAATAACATCAACCTCTTTTGGCAAAATTGTCAATGCAAAAGTTGCACTGAAAGTTGCACTTATCTCATCTCGCTCTTCTGCTACATATGTATATTTACCAACATTTGTTGCTGTCAAGGCAGTTCCAGTAGTATGACCGTCATTTAGTAAATAAGATTGTTCCTCACCATTCTTGTATAATTTAATAGTGAATGGTTTACCGCTATATTCTACAGTATAATCATTTTTAACTGGTATAGCAGTTCCTTTATCATCAATTATTTTCCAATCAAATTCAACTGGTTCAATATCAGTATGTTCCTCAAATGCGACTTCTCTTAATAAATTTGCACTTTCTTTTAATACTGCCACTTGATTTGAACCTTTATTTGATGCAATATACATTGGTAAAGTTAAAGCCAAGTTGTTATTATAAAGTGAGAAGCCAAATGTAAACTCACTATCTGCTACATAATCATTAGCTAAAAATACACCTATTTTTGCAAGATTATCAAGCTTATTTAATTCACCTTTTATTTGTATTTTACTATTTTTTTGCAAATAAACATCAGAATCTATAAAACTTGAATTTTCCTTATCTTTTAATTGGTTTCCATATATATGAACAGGTCCGCCTATTGATAAATAATTTATATTTTCAACATATACGCCTGCACCTTTTGCTAAAGTATTTTGTGTTTCCATAGTATTGCCAGTAATTTCGCCACCATTTAAAATGATTTTGCTTCCATTATTTCCAAATACCCCACCACCATCAATATTGGCATTTAATGTGTTAATAACTTTATTATTTACAATTCTACCACCATATATTGTGAATACTGAATTTGTTTGTGCTCCTACACCCGCACCAGCATCACTTCTGTTTGGATTATTTGATTGAACAGTTTCTCTATATAATGTATTATTTTCAATAATACCACCATACATATCAAAAGTGGAATTAGTAAAAACTAAAACACCTGCAGAATTGACATCTGAAACATTATCACTAATACGACCATCATACATAACACCTTTACAATTACTTTGGAAAGCAATTCCACCGCCACATCTTGATTTTGTATTGCCACTTATCTCGCCACCATACATATAAAGCTCTGAATCATTACAAAAAATACCACCACCATATGCACTATTAGCAATATTATTATTTATGCGATTGTTATTTACCTTACCACCATACATATTCAATACCGTATGATTAGTAACTGCTATACCTCCAGCCATTACATTAGAAGTATTGCCAGAAATCTCACCAGCATATAAATTCAAAGTTGAGTATAATTGAACATATAAACCACCAGCCCAATTTGTGGCACTATTATTAATGATTTTTCCGCCAGAAATATTTACATCGGAATTATGTCCACCAACAAAAACACCGCCAGCATCTTTAGCATTATTATTTTCAATAATTCCACCATAAACATTTACAATATGCTTTCTATCATTTTTGGTTTCATAAAAATTAACAGCACCGCCAACACCCTTTGCGGTATTTTTTGAGATTGTACCACCAAAAATATTTAAAGTTACACCATTTGTAGCTGATAAAGTTTCATTAGTCGCAATTCCGCCACCATCATAAGCACCATTGTTATAAATATATCCACCATAAATATTAATAGTAATAGTGGAAACAGCCCTACAACCAATACCACCACCTATTTTGCTATAGTTATTTGTAAGCAAACCATCATAAATATTTACATTAGCATTCAAATTTGCATAAATTGCACCACCAGCAAGCTTAGTAGTACTACCAGCAAGCACCCCGCCATACATATTTAATTTGCCATTCACACTGACAAATAAAGCACCGCCGTGATTACAATTGTTACCAGTAATTTTACCCGCACCATTTGATATGGCAACATTTTCCAAATCTGCTTCTTTATTTAAGTTATATGCTTCTTGTACTTTAGCTGAATTATATTTGCTATCCATTAAATATAAAATACCAGATACAGAGATACAACCTCTTTCAGTATAGTTTTCTTCTTCATTAGTTACATTTGACGCCCTATCAATAATATGACCATTTATATCAAGAGTAATTGTTGTATTTGCTGATATTGTAATAGTACCACCATAAAACCCATCACCAGAACCAAAATTATATTGGTTTGTCTCCTCATTAGTTAAACGTGCAAACCAGTCAGCCATTAATATTGCTTTTACGTGGCTACCACTTTTTGCAACATTATAAACATCTTTCCACGCATCTTGTAAACAAGTACAAGTTGTACTATCGCTACAATCCTCTTTATGTTGTAAATATTTTACGACATCTGCTTGTGGTATTTCATATGTAGGTGTATCTACAACATAATTACCATTAGCATTGCTATTATTCAGATTGCTATTAGCGGAATTACTTTTTTCACTGCTCAAAATGCCAATATTATTACCAATACCAGTAACGCTATTAACATTTAAACAGCAGGTAACCATAAGACAAATAATGGCTATCGCTAAAAAGATTATTCCCGCTCTTTTTAT
>CAJTZR010000133.1 GCA_910584035.1 uncultured Christensenella sp.
ATTTACGACTTTACAAAAAACTCAACAAGGCAAAATTTTTCATTTTGCCTTGTTTCTTTTCCCTCTAAATTCTTTTATTTTCAAGCCAATAGTTGGCTACATTTAAAGCAAATCTAATCAACCAAAATAATTTAATAATTAGACATAAAACAATTATTAAGCATATAGTTAAAAAAGCTTATTTATTTTGCATAAATTTTTGCAACAATTACAGTACTATCATCTCTTGCACCACCACTAGTAGCAGCATTTAATATTTCCTCTGCAACTTGTTCTGGGTTAATATTATGACTATTAATTATCAAGTCGCAAATGTTATCAACACCTAAATAATCAGTTATGCCGTCTGTTACCATAACCATTATATCACCATCCATAATTATATGTCTATCAGTATAAGGCTTGGCTTCCTCAACTATGCCTAAAGGCAATGCCCCGCCTCCCATAAGATAACATTTTTGATTACGTATTATCATACTTTGAGTGCCACCTAGCTTAATAATGTCAATTACGCCAGCAGTCAAATCTACCATTGCCATATCTAAACAAGTAAAAGATTCACTATTATATGTTGCAAGAATTTTATTTATTAAAGATAATATTGCATTATTATTAAATCCAGCTTTATAAAAATTTTCTATCATTCCTATTGTTGAAGTAGAGTTAAAGTTCGCTTTTTCACCACTGCCCATACCATCACAAAGAACTAACATTGTTTTATCATAAGTTACGTTTTGAATACTAAAAGTATCACCACTTGCACGACTGCCGTCCATTGCACAAGTTGCAACACCATATGATATAGCATATCTAGGCGATTGTTTTAATGAAACAACATCAAATCCAGAAATTTTTGATTGAGAACAATCCACAACTTCAAACACACATTTTAAAACTTTAGACACTACATTTGGCAAAGCAGATTTTGAACTATCTTTATGCCTTACTGTCAAAGTTACTCCATATACTCCGTTTTCACCGCTGACAACTATATCTCTACAAACAATATTGTAATAATATAACTCAGTGATAATGCTTTGTTCACTTTCGCTGTCAAAAAATACCGCACTTCTAATTTCACTACCAAGCGACAATAACATCTCACTAAGGCTTTGCATTTGCTCGCCCAAAATAATTCGCCCCGCACCTATTTGGTTTTTTCTGTCTAAAATTTTAACTAGTCGTTGCGATTTGTCTGCAACAAGATTGATTAATGTATCTTGTCTAGTGCATCTACCTTGCAAGAATGGTGACAAATCGTCTTTTGTCAAACAGCCATTATACATAGCTTTATCAACTAAATCTTTAATTGCAAGTGTTGTATCTCCCCCAAGCATTGAAGCACAAAACTTATAATTAGGACATTTTGCACAATGCTCTACAGCAATTTCCCCAGCAAGTTCTAAACTATTGCTTGCAGATACTACAAGTTCTGCACCTCCTAAAACTCCACCTATTTCGCTAAAAACTTTTGCCATATTTGTAAGCTTTCTACTTGTTTCTTGTCTATTACGTATTACAACTGAATGCTCTGCATTTTGACTTTCACCACCACCAAAAAGATGTATAAAATGGTCCTTTACCCCTTTAGGAATTAACATAAAAGCAATTAACCCAATACAAACAGCTAAAATATGCAAATAATCATATTTACCAAAAACATTAAAATACAATCCAGCAAAAACATCTCCAATTAGATATGCCGCAACTCCAAAGTAAATATTATTTTTTGCAAAAAGAATACTTACAGCAACACAAAGTACCAGCCCGCCAACTATTAATAAATTACCACCTTCTAAGCCAGCACCTATACCAAATACCAATGCACCTACAAAGCAGACTGAATTTTTACCTGAATAAACAAGCATCATCAACACAAAAGCAACAATTATATAATAAGGTTTAAAAGTAAATATATCAATAGTAAACAAGCCTATAGACAACGCCATAACCAAAGCACATAAGCCAAACAGTTCGTCTTTAGCCAAATGGTATTTTGCACCTCTAATTATTAAGGCGTATAAGCTAATTGTTGACGTATATGTGAAAATTTGAGAAATCACAACACAACATAATGCGTGAACAATTTGTCCAGTGCTTGAAATATTAAATAAAATAACTGGCAACTGACAAAGTAACGCATATAAATTAGTTTGCAACATTTTCATTGGTCGTAAAAACATATTATGCAAAATGCGAGCAGCAATAAAAACAACTGGTGGCAAAATCGCTATAACTATTCGCGGAACGCTGAAACCAGTTATAACACTTGATATAATATACCCTAAAGACAAAGCAAATACATTTTCTCTACAATAAACTAAACCAACAAATAACCCCAAAGAAAAAGGAGACAACCCAGCTGACGACTTTGCAAAATTTAACAAAATCATCATTGCAAAATATGTTATGTACTTGGCAATAAGTTGTAATGTAGTTTTTCTGTTATAAACTTTGCCTTTCCCAGATAGATTATTTAATCTTCCTTTTTTAAGTGGAATAATTTGAGGCGATTTCATCGCCTCACCAAACTCTACATCTGTTTGCACTCTTATCATTTTTTTATCCATAGCCCACCCAATTATTCTTAGCATTTAAACTTTGTTAAATTTATATTTTACTATAAAATGCTATATCAAATTTATTTTCATATTATATTTAATTATTGTCCTTAAATAATAGCAAAAGCAAAATCATAAATATATATTAATATGTCAAAAAAATAAAAATTTTCTTTCTTTTTTGTAAAAAATTATCAAAATTAAATCAAAAAATATTTTTAATTAATAACGCTACATTATTATACTAATTAAGTTAAAATTAAAAATTATTATTAGTAATTACCCAAATATTTGCTTAAATATACAAAATACCCCCGATTTTTGAGGGGTATTTTGCAAAAAGCATTTTTCAAATTGCTAACTTTACAAAAACCACAACAAGGAAAATGCATAAGCTTGCTTGTTATTTTATGTTTTAATTTTCAAGCCAAAGTTGGCTTAACTATTTATTAATATTAGTTTAATGTTTTCAAACTTATTTGACATATTGAATAAAATAAACCTAATCTAAGCCGATTTTTCGGTTTAGATTAGCTTTTGTTTTTATTTAGTTTTTTATAAAGTTACATAACTAATTTATAAAATAATCTTATTTTTTAAAACAGTCGTTCTCTACAAACACTATCTCTATATTTTGGTTACTTATCCAATTAGTTTCTTTTTCTATG
>CAJTZR010000134.1 GCA_910584035.1 uncultured Christensenella sp.
ATATAATATGTACATAGATATATGTATTTTATGTACCACCATTTTACATTATTTAGCTAAATTAACAAAAAATACCCCCGATTTTCGGTGGGTATTTTTAAAAAATCGACTTTTTGCAAAATCTTGACTTTACAAAAAACTCAACACTCTAAAATTATTTATTTTAGAGTGTTGTTTTATTAGTTATTTTTTTAATTTTTCAAGCCAGTAATTGGCTTAAAGTAACCTTTTTAATTATAATCTTTAAAAAACTTTTTTCGCCAATTTAAATAAAAATAACAATATATAAAAAATAAAATCAAACTTATAAAAATTTATTTAAAATTTAGTTTGTTTTATAATTTTATTTATCAAATAAAATCTAATATGTCTATCTTACCACAAGCTATATTCCATAAAATTTCAGTGTCAGCATTGTTTGGCATTTTTCCATTATTAATAAGTAGAGTTGCAAGTTGTAAATATTCCTTATTTGCTAATTCATTATGCAAAGTATAATCATTTGTTATTTGTCTTAAATAATTAACATCTGCACTATTAACCTTACCATCACCAGTTATATCCCCTAGCACTGATAAATAAATTACTTCCTCGTCATTACTATTTAACTTATTATACTTAATATACCAACCTGTTCCAACAGCTAGTTCCATTCCATTTTCAAGATTTGCACTATACTTATTAATGGAATTTTCACCAAATACAATTTCATTTAAATTGTTATATAATACTATTTTTGTCACATCAAAAGACAAATTATTTATAAATGTTTGAACGCTTGTATTTGGTAATATATTGCCAAGTATAAAATTTGAAATATCCCCGTCATTATCACCATGAATTAAATCTCTTTCTTTATAAGTTATGCGTTTATTGTCTTGTTTGAAAATAAAGTCATAACCACTGCTATCTTTAGCCCTAATTACTGAAGAATTAGTTATTTTAAGTATGCCTTGATTATTATAATTAATTGTTACATTGTAGTTATTATTTTTTGTAAATACATCATTGCTTAATTGTTTTGTGGAAATTGTATAATCTCCAACTTCAATAGCAGTATTCTCACCATTAAATAAAGGAATAAATGATTTATAATCAACACTAAACAAACTATTGATACCCTTGTTTGCATCTGCCCCTAAACCATTGTGAGTTATTTCAAACCAATTATCACCAACATTTACAACTTTGCCATTAAATTCTTTAGTTATGCTTTTTGTTGTAATCTCAATTGTAATATCCGCCTTACTTATTGAAAAATCATAATAAATTTTTGCACTACTTTTAATTTTATAATTCTTATTACTTAAACCGGTTGCAGTAGCAATATAACTGCCAACTGCAGTATATCCACTAGAAATAATTACCTCACACTCGTCATCATTAGCTAACTGCCCATTTTTAACATTAACATTAGGAGTTTGACTTGTACCATTATAAACTAATGAATTACCACTCCACTCTAAATCTACCGCCTTTGGCAAAATTGTCAAATTAAGAATTGGATTAGTTGCTTTTTCGTCAGTGTAAAAGCCATAATTTCCAACGTCTTTTATGTTACTAAAACTTGAAACCGCTATATCACTATCATTCACATAAAAATCACCCGAACTGCTAGTAATTGTAAATGGCTTACCAGTGTACTCAATAGAATAGTTTATACTTGTAATTTCTTTTGCTGTACCGCCTTGTGGCGTAATTATCCATTTAAAAGTAGTTGAAGGTTTTTCTATAGTGGTCGACTTATCAAAAGCTACTTCGTCATTGCGTAAAACTGGTGGATAAGTTTTATTGTCACTTGTTACACTATCACAGAAAAATATTTTATCTGGATTCAAACTAGAGTTTTTTATGCTGTAACCATTAGTAAAAGGCACATCACCATAATCTTTAGCAAGTGCAACCCCAATAAATGCTGTTTCACTTTCATTTTTCAACTCACCATTTATTTCAATTCTTTGATATCTATTTAAATAAACATTATTATTTCCATTAGCACCATTATTGTATATTTGTATTGGTCCATTTATTTGTAATGTATAGTCGTTTGCAGCATTAGTTTTTAAACCATAAGTATTCCCATATATTTTTCCACCATTAAGATTGATAGAATATCCTGAAGAATCAGAGTAAATACCTATACCACTACATAAATTATTAGCTATCTCGCCAGAATTCATAACAAAGCTAGAATTATATCCTATAGCGATAGTACCATATCCACCATAGTTATAAGAAAATATACCACCATTTAAAGTCATCTTGCTACTAATATAAATAAAAATTCCAGGTCCACCATTTCCAGCATTATTGTAAGCAAAAATCCCATCATTAATAGTTAGACTACACTCTGTGATATATAATGCCCCACCTTGTGTAGCTAAATTTTTAAATACCAAACCACCATTAATTACACAACCATTTGACAGAAAAGCTACTCCACCACCATCAATCGCAGCCCAATTATCATATATTATACCATTATTGACTACACATTTTCCGCTACCACCATAAACAAATATTCCTCCACCTCTTGAAGCTTTATTATGATAAATTTTACCACCATAAATATTTAACTCACCACTACTTACAAGGAATCCTCCACCATTATCATTATTATTAGCACCAGTTATTACACCACAATCAATATTATTTATGCTTGCTTCCAACTCATCAGAATCATTACTATTTTCATTGTATAATTTTTTTGTATCCACATTAACAAAAGAATTATCTATAATTGTTAACTTACCTTTAACAAAAAAAACACTGCCACTTACAACTCGATTCGTATTATCATAAAGACCTCTATCAATAGTTTTTTTATTCAAATCAAATATAATATTCGCACCTATAGGCACTAAAATCTGACCAGCACTAAAACCAATACCCATACCAAAAGATGTCACATAATTAGAATCATTTTGAGCTATCCAATTATCATCTAATGTCACTTTTATACTTTTTTTACTATCAATTGATTGCTGAATTATTGTATTCCAACCACTTGCAATATCTTCACAGCTACCACTAATCGTAAATTCACTTTCAGCAGTTGTCATTAGATTATTACTACTATTCAAATCACCATAATTATCATTAACTTTTGCGACACTTAAACAACCTATAACCATAAGACAAATAATGGCTACTGCTAAAAAGATTA
>CAJTZR010000135.1 GCA_910584035.1 uncultured Christensenella sp.
CTTGAGGTGGAACATTAGCAACAGTTGACTCAATTATTTTAAGCAAAGCTTGTTGTACCCCCTCACCTGAAACATCACGTGTTATTGAAACATTTTCGCCTTTTCTTGCGATTTTGTCAATCTCGTCAATGTAAATTATACCAACCTCTGCTTTTTTAACATCAAACTCTGCCGCTTGGATAAGTTTTAACAAAATGTTTTCAACATCCTCACCAACATAACCAGCTTCAGTTAATGCTGTAGCATCTGCAACTGCAAAAGGAACATTCAAAATATTTGCCAATGTTTTAGCAATTAGTGTTTTACCACAACCAGTAGGTCCTAATACTAATACATTGCTTTTTTCCAAACAAACATCACTTTTTTTATTGTTGGCAATTCTTTTATAATGATTATAAACCGCAACAGATAAAACTTTTTTGGCAGTCTCTTGACCAACAATATACTCATCAAGTCTGCTTTTGATTTCTTGTGGTGTCAATAAATTAAATATAGCTTTTTCCTCTTGTGGAGAATTAACAGTTCTTTTTTGAAAAACATCCTCACAATTTTGCACACAGCTATGACAAATAAACACACCATCTGGTGCAGAAACCATTTCGCCGACAACACTTTCTGGTTGTCCGCAAAAAGAGCATCTACATTCAAACTCTTTAATCATAAACCTCCTAAATCAAGCCCTTTTCTCATAAATTTTGTCAATTAGACCATATTCCAAGGCTTGCTCTGCACTCATAAAATTGTCTCTGTCAGTATCGTGAACTATTGTTTGATAGTCTTTTCCTGTGTTCTTTGCAAGTATTTTGTTCAATTTTTCCTTAATTTTCAAAATTTGTTCTGCGTGTATAGCAATATCAGTTGCTTGACCTTGTGCCCCACCAAGTGGTTGGTGAATCATAATTTCAGAGTTAGGCAATGAAAATCTTTTTCCTTTTGTACCAGAGCTTAGCAAAAACGCACCCATTGATGCAGCAAGACCAATACAAATTGTGCAAACATCACATTTGATATAATTCATTGTATCATAAATTGCCATACCAGCAGAAACACTGCCACCTGGACTATTAATGTAAATGTTTATATCTTTTTTTGCATCTTTACCCTCTAAATAGATTAATTGAGCGACAACAATATCAGCAGTAGCATCATTAATTTCGCCAGTTATAAAAATTATTCTATCTTCAAGCAGTCTTGAATAAATATCGTAAGACCTTTCTCCTCTGTCAGTTTGTTCCATAACCATAGGTACTAAATTCATACAAAACCTCCTATACATCAAACTTATGTTGAAAATTAAAATTTAAGCAAATTATTAAGCAAATTTATTGTTAGCCATTAAGAAATCAATCATTTTATTCATTATAATATCATTCTCAATATAACTTGCTTGTTCTGGATGCATTGTCTTCTTGAACTCGTCAACAGTTTTATTTGCACCCTTAGCAAAATCAGCAATTTTAGCGTCAATTTCAGCTTGTTCAGCCTTGATATCCTCTGCCTTAATGATTGCACCAAAAATAAGTCTCATTTTAACTTGTTTTTGAGCCTCAGCATTGTATCTCAATCTCAATTCGTCTCTTGAAGAGTTTGTATATTTATAGTAATCTTCAACTTTCATACCTTGATATGCTATTCTGTACTCAAACTCTTGAATCATATCCTCAATTTGCTCTTCAATCATAGCATCAGGTATTTTGATTTCAGTATTTTCTGCAATCTTATCAAGCAAAGCATTTTCCATATCACGCTTAGCTTTTTCTTCTGCAGTCTTTACAAGTTTTGCCTTAACATCAGCTTTATATTCATCTAAAGTATCAAATTCACTTACATCTTTAGCAAAATCGTCATTTAACTCTGGCAAAACTTTCTTTTTAATCTCGTGCAACTTAACAGCAAATACAGCATCTTTACCAGCTAAATCCTCTGCACCATACTCTTCTGGGAATTTAACATTGATATCTCTTTCCTCACCGATTGCCATACCCTCAACTTGTTCCTCAAATCCAGGGATAAACATACCAGAGCCTAGCTCCAAGTTTTGCTTTTCAGCTGTGCCACCTGCAAATTTAACGCCGTTAACGCTACCTGAGTAATCAATAATAACACTATCAAATTTTTGACAAGCTCTATCAGTAACATTTTCCCAAGCACCAGCTTTGTCTTGAGCTTTAGTAATTTCAGCTGCTACCATTTCGTCAGTAACTTCTACATTAATTTTATCCAATGTCAAGCCTTTATACTCACCCAAAGTAAATTCTGGTGTTACAGTAATAGTAAATGCAACTTTAAGCTCTGTATCAGATATAGCAACAATATCCACATTTGGTCTTGCAACTGGCTTCAAATCAGCCTCTTTTGTAAGCAATTCAGTATACAAATCTTGCAAAATAATATCTAATGCATCATCAAAAAATACGCCAATACCATACATTCTTGTGATAACTGACATTGGTGCTTTACCCTTACGAAAACCTTCAATATTAAACTTATGTTTAGTCTTGTTATATGCCTCTTTAATAGCATTTTGCCAAGCACTGCTATCAGCTTCAACCACATATTTAATTTCGCTATTTTCTAAAATCTCTTTGTTGTAATTCATTTCAAACTTCTCCTAAAAATTTTCTACTAGCATATATATTAACACACTTTATCTTAAATTGCAATAATTTATTACGATTTTGCAAAAATTATTGATATTTATTAAAAAATAAGGTATAATACCCAAAAGGGGTGTTATATGCCAAACGATTTAGTTACACTAAAAGCCTTAAGTGCGGAACTCAATGCCACACTTGCTGGCGGAAAAATTGAAAAAATTTATCAACCCGAAAAGGACGAAATAACCTTATCAATTCGTGCGTTCGGACAAAAATATAGCCTTGTAATATCAGCAAATGCTCAAAATCCAAGGATACATTTGACATCGGTTAAAAAGGAAAATCCAATAACCGCACCATCTTTTTGTATGCATTTGAGAAAATATCTTACAAGCAGTATTATCGAAAATATCAACATTCTAGGCGAAGATAGAATCATAAACATAACT
>CAJTZR010000136.1 GCA_910584035.1 uncultured Christensenella sp.
AACAACAAGGTGCTGTTTTAGCACCTTGTTTGCCTAATATCTTTTTATTTTAGATTTTTATAAAAATTAACTCTAATAATTTAGTTTGTTTTATAATTTTATTTATCAAATAAAATCTGCTATATCTAGTCTGCCACAAGCTGCTTCCCATAATAGTTGAGAATCTGAGTTTGTCGCAAGTTTACCTTTGTTTAGTATTAATGACGCAAGCTTTGCCTCTACCCTTATATTTTCAAACACTGCTTTGTCATTTACTATTTGTCTTATTACATTTACGTCTGCTGTATTTACCTTGCCGTCTCCAGTTATGTCTCCTAATACAGATAGATAAATTTCCTCTGCTTGCTCATTATCGTGATTTACTACCACCTTCCAACCAGTTCCTATTGGCATTTCATTTTTATCTCTTAACAAGCTTTCATTTATTCCACTTGCTACAACACCATTCTCTATTATTACTTTACTACCATTGTATATAGTTATTTGACTTGTTTCCACTTTCAAGTTATCCATAAAATCAAATACTGTTGTGTTTGGTGCTATATTACCCATTATCAACTTGTTATCGTTATTATTGCTTATTATATCGCTATCATTTGCCATACGATATACTTTACCCTCTTTATATGTTTTTCGCAATATAGTGTCACCATTTTGTTCCAAATAGATAAAGTCATATACATTGTTTTTGATTATACTTTTATCCTCTATTGTATACTCAAGTTCTATATGTCTACCACCACCAGTTGTCCATTGGTAGTTTACTGGGTCTTTTAACATAATTGTTGCTTTATGTACTCCAGCTTCTGTTGCTTTATTGTCTACAATAGCCATTTTGGTATTATCCCAACCAGTTGTTGGTGTGTAAGTATGCTCATTTCCGTCTAGTATAAATGTTTGAGTTCCACTTGGTGCATTTATCTTTGCTCTTTCAATACTGAACTCCTTTGTTTGTCTTGTTCCTCTTATTTTCAAGTTAGGGTCACTTAATGCTGTTGCTATTGCCATATATCCACTACCAGCTTGAGTTTTACCGCCACTTACAGTTACCTCACAATCTGGGTACCCAGCTACTACTGCAGATAATACTTGAGAGCTACCATTGTAAACAAACTTTTCTGTTCCCCAAGTTATGTCTACCTCTTTTGGTGCTATTTTAAATGTAAATGTGCTATTATGATATTTTTTTCCATCACCATTAATGAAAAAGACATAACTGCCAGCATTTCTAAGTACATATTGAGGTTTATCATTACTTACACCATATTGACACATAGAAACTGCACCATTTATATCCGTAGCAGTAATAACATAATCATTACCAGTATATGGAACAGTCATATTAGAACCACCAACAACTTGACCACCTGTCCATTTCCAAGTTAAATCAATTGCTGCTGATGTAGTGTCTTTCTTTTCCGTTGCTTCACGATTACCAGCATCAAAATCAATTTCGTGGTCGTCAGTTGAATAAAAATATAACGATGGGTTTGGGGCATTGCCAGAAACTGCATATCCATTCGTAAATGGTTCAGCAAAATAATTTGTTGCAAGTACGATTCCAATTTGTGTAGCACTTGTAGTTGTTATTAAAGGACCTGTTATTTGTAATTTTTTACCTGCATACAAATAAATATCTCTTTCCCGACCATCTTCATCAATATTATTATAAATTTGCACGCCACCTGAAATAGATATAGACTTAAAATTATTGCTTATAACACCATAAGTTGAAGCCAAATTATCTTTTATAATACAATTCGATAATGACAAGTCACTACCATAATTAGTAGAATAAACTACTTGAAAAAACGCTGAAATTTTATCTGCTGATGTATTATTTTTAATAACACCACCAGCAATATTAATAGTATTTCCACTAGCTTGATTATAAACAACTATTCCACTATTACCAGCATTATTGCTAATTTCGCCACCATAGAAATTTAAAATGCCACCTTTATACGCATACATTACACCATATCCCTCAGGACGATTTTGATTAAAAGAATATATTCCATCATAAAAATTTATTGTTCCTTGTGCAACTGCGTTAATATCAGTTTTAGTTGCATAAAAAACTCCTTGCTTACCAGTATTGTTGATATACAAACCATTATAAATATTACATTGCCCAACACTAAATATACAGCCTCCATCAGCTGTAGCAGTATTTTCAAGCATTATAGTATTATAAATATTAACAATAGAGTCTCTCATTGCCCCTAAAACTCCACCGTGTGTTCCTTGGTTATTAATAAACATACCTCCATAAATATTTAATGTTGCATTTGTAGCTATGTTTATAGTTGCTCCTATTTGATAAGAGTTTGCAAAAGCATTGGTTGCATTAGCACCAGTAATTCTTCCAATAGGCAATTTCTTTAACTCTGCAGTTACAAAATCTCTTTTTCCCTCCCAACTACTTTGAGTTGCTCTTGCTAAAATTTCATCATATTCTGCATATAAGTTTTTCATATCATAATTAGAATCTATTATTTCTAAAGTACCATACACAAATAATACTTTACCATAATAGCCCTGCATACTTGTCAAAGCTCTATCAATAGTTTTGCCAGCTAAATCTAGTACAATGTGACAACCCACTGGCACAACTATTATTCCTTTGTCAAATGCATATCCGCTACCAAAACTAGTTGTAAATTCCGTGTCCTCTTTAGCTGTCCAGTTATTGCCTAATATAACTTTTACAATGCTACCAGTTTCCTCAGACTCCTTTACAGCTTTTTGCCAACCCTCTGCCATACTATCACAATCACCAGTTAAAGTGTACACTCTATCCGCTGACGGAATAACAACCTCCTCACTAGCACTTTCTTTTTGCACATTATCCTCAACATCTGCAGAAATCTTATTTTGCTCATTGTTTAAGTTACTACCAGTAACGTTGCCACCATTACTAGCAACGCTATTTACACTTAAACACCCCATAACCATAAGACAAATAATGGCTACTGCTAAAAAGATTATCCCTACTCTTTTTA
>CAJTZR010000137.1 GCA_910584035.1 uncultured Christensenella sp.
TTGTAAAAAGTATAAATAAAGTTAACAAAAATCTTACAAAACTATAGCCGAAAAGCTCTTTTTATGTACATAGATATATATATTCTATGTATGCGAAAATAGGAGGTTTTTGCTATGATAAAAAACATAAAAAGAGTAGGAATAATCTTTTTAGCAGTAGCCATTATTTGTCTTATGGCAATTGGTTGTTTGAGTGTTAATAGCGTTACTAATAATGGTAGCAATGTAAGCGTTTTGAGCAGTGAAAAAAGTAATTCCGCAAATAGCAATATGAATAGCGAAAGTAATATGTTTAACTATAATGCTGATAGTAAAGAGGAAGTGCCGTCAGCAGAAAGTGAATACTTTTTGACTTGTGATTGTCCAAATGGCAGTCCTTGTACTTGTGGTCAAATGGCAAAGATTTGGAATAAAGCTTGTACAGAAAGTATAACTACGGGTACGGCTATCAAAGTTACTTTACTAAAAGATTGGATAGCAGGATATCCTCACGATACTTTTGTAAATTGTTTTGTTGAGGTAGCAGATGAGCAACAAACAGTATGGGGTGAACCAAATTATGGTTTTAGTAATGGTCGTATTGCAGTGCGAGATGGTGTACAAATGGTGATTGATTTAAATGGTAAAACTATAGACAGAAGAATGACACGTAGTCAAGGCGGTGGTGAAGGTTCTGTGATAATTATGTATACTGATAAGCAATTGGATATAATTGATAGCAGTTATACTGAGGATATAAAAAATCAAGTGCAAACGATATATGATACACATAAGGAAAACAAAGACAATTTAGTAGCAGCATTAAAAGCATTGCCAGTTGGTAAAATAACTGGCGGTTGGGGAGGTGGTTCTGGTGGTTGTATTAATATGATGAATACATCAACACTAAAATTGCACGGCGGAATACTAATGAATAACCAAAATGCAACTGGCGGTGCAATTAATATATATCCAAATACTACTTTGCATATGTATAATGGAATTATTGTTGACAATAAAGGTAATACAAGAGCTGGTGGAATATCTGTAAGTGGAACATTTAATATGTATGGTGGTATTATTGCTGGTAATAGCACCCCACATGTTGGAGGAGGAATTCTTACAAGAGCAGGCGGTACGGCCAATATTTATAATGGTATTATTACAAATAACGAAGCAGTCGCTGGCGGAGGCATATATGGAGAAGGCACTATATACGCTGGTGATACAATAGTGTCAGCTTCTTATATAAATTTGTATAATGGTATAATTTCTTATAACAATGGTACAAATTTTGGTGGTGGCGTGTCACTTAGTGCTTCAACTTTTGTTATGCATAATGGTGATATAATTTATAACACAGCAAGTAGCGATTCTGGTGCGATGTTGGTGGATAATAAATCAACATTTGAGATGAATGGCGGTAGAATTTCTTATAATACTATTAAATGTGACGCTTCTAGTAATAATAATTCTGGTAATATTTTAGTGCTAAAAAGGTCTAAATTTATTTTAAATTCTGGTGAAATTATCAATAATGTTGCTAATTATACAACACTTAATGGAAAAAATAGCATTGGTGGTTTCTTTATAGGAGATATGTGTTCTCTATATTTAAATGGTGGAATTATTCAAAATAATAAAGCAATAGTAAATGAAAATCAAGGTTCTACAGCAGGTGGCATTTTTTGTGCTAATAAAGGTGTAATATATATTGGTGGTACACCTCACGTGCGTGATAATAGCGTTGAATTAAATGGAGTAACAAGAGATTCCGATTTGCACTTATTAGATGGTCAGACTGTTAATATTACAAATTTATTGCTAACATATAATGATATTGCAAGGATTGGTATAGAAAGTGAAAGTGATACAACTAAACCATTTACTACCAACTATACAAAAAGTGCGAATGTTGCGTCAAATGCATTTTTATACTTTTTCTCTAATAAAGAAAATCAGTTGGTAAGCTTAAAAAGTGATGGTGAGTTGTATATGATAAATGGCACGCCAGCTAATACAGAATTGACTTGGAATTGGAATGGTGATGAAAGCGGAAATACTAAAGAAAATGTTGCTTATGTTACTTATACTGGTAATCCATTTGTACTTAGTTTAAATGATAATAAAACATTTAATAAAGTAGGAACCTCTACACATTTGGAAACATATTCACTTACAGAAGCGGGTTCATATTCCTTTGTATTAGTAGATAGTAGATATAGTAACCCAACATTCACATTCACAATCTTACCAAAAGAGGTAGATGTGTTGTGGAATAACACAAATATGGTTTACAATGGTGGTACTCAAAAGCCAACTGCATATATTGCAGAGGACTCAAATTGTAAAGTAACTGTTATTGGTGAACAAATTAATAGTGGTAATGGTTATGTTGCTACTGCAACAAGTTTAAGTAATACCAACTACAAAATAAATTCAAAAACAATGAATAAGACTTTTAGCATTGCAAAAGCTAAGTTACAAAAACCAAATGGAAGTGGTAGTTATGAATATAATGGAGAGGAACATACCTTTGAGCCAAACGGATATAACTTTGTGACAATGAATATAAGTGGAAATAAGCAAACAGAGGTAGGCAGTTACAATGCGGTAGTATCTATAAAGGATAAACTTAATTATATGTGGGCAGACGGTACAAATGCAGATATAACTATTCCATATGCAATAACATTAGCTCCACCAGTAAATGAGGAAAATGGAGTATATAGATTTATATACTATGACGAAGCAGACGGAACAAGAAAGACATATAAAGAGGGTGGCTTGGTACACGGTATAAATGATAGTGAAGTAAATGGTGGAAAGGCTATACTAGGTAATATCTCACCAAATACAAGTGTCAAAGTGTTTATAGAAAACTTAGGTTTTGATACAAATAACATACAACTATTTGCTGGAAATAAATTAGTTTATGACAAAACAAATGGATATATATTAAATGA
>CAJTZR010000138.1 GCA_910584035.1 uncultured Christensenella sp.
ACAGATGATTATCAAATACAGAACTCGGCTTATAGGTCAATCTCACCATTAAAAACGGCTATGAATTAGCCGTTTTTTTAATTTAAAATCAAAATTATTTCTTATTTTTAACGATGTTAGTAATTGTACAAATTGTGTAATATTTTTAAATTTTATTATAAAAAATGGCTTAAAATATAATAAAATAGACTAAATTATTATAAATTAAGCTTGTTTTTATAATAAAAGGGTAAAAAAGAGATTGGTTTTACCTAAAAAAATCAATCTCTAAAATTTAGTATTTTATTTATTTTTACAGCAAATTTAAAATTGAAAATTAGTTAAATTGTTTAAGATTTTTGCATATTTCTTTTTAAAATTTAACCATTTTACTCATCAAAAATAATACGTTGCATCTTGTCTGGACTATTTAAAAACATCTTATAAGTATTATAAATTTCTGTATCTTCATAACTGATTGAGTTAAAATTATCATTTAAATTTAATATTTCTCCATCTCTATATGACAGCAAAATTGGTGAATGAGTTACTATTATAAATTGTGCACCAGCCTTTGCTAATTGGTCAATAATACACAATAGTTTAATTTGGTTGTTTGGTGACAAAGCAGATTCTGGCTCATCAAGTAAATACAAACCTTTTGGAGAAAATTGTTCAAATATTGCTAGGAACTCCTCCCCGTGTGAACGTATATGCATACTCTTATCTGGGCAAATACTCTCATATGCGTTAGCTAATGTGTAAAAGGACTCTGCCCTCAAAAAATATTTCCATTTTGGCAAGACAGCTGATTTGTATATAGTTAAATATTCGTGTAATTCCGAAGTTGTGTTTAAACTTTCAAAATTCAAATAAGCAGAACCACCTTCTGGTGATAGTTTCATACAAACAGCAAGTGCTTCTATAATTGTAGATTTACCACAACCATTCTCACCTACTAAAAATGTGACATTTTTATTAAAATTTATTTCTGTTAAGTTTTTAATAATTGGTATGTTAAAAGGGTATTCTTCAAAATCTTTTATCGCTTCCCGTCTTAGTTTAATACCTCTTACAAACAATGAATTCATATTTATACCAATTCCTTTATAAATTCGTTAATTTCAATAGCCATTTCTTCACTTTTATAATAATGTATGTAATGCCAGCAGTCATAAGTAATTAATTTTGCATTCATAATGTCGGCGAATTTTTGTTGATTATAAACCCAAAATTTATCAATATGCTCACCATTTGAAGAAAATAAAAGTGTAGGACAAGTAGGATATTCCTCTGCTACAATAGTTTTTGCGTTTTGTAAAACTGCATTTGCCTCATTAATGTAACATTTATTAAAAGCATTTCTCTTCATTAATGCTTTTTGTTGTTTAATTTCCTCTTTATTTAGTCCTCTATTACTTAATGGATATATTTTGGGTATATAATGTAACTTTAATTTTCTAATTAAATTAAAGTTGCTTATTGTATCTTTAATTTTATTCTCTGTCCAATTTTCATATGCTAGCGGTGTTGCCATATCAATACCAATAATGGCTTTAATTTCATTAGGATATTTTTGTTTCCATCTTATTGCTTCTAATCCTGACATTGAATGTGGTACTAATATATATGGACCTATTATATTTGCTTTTTGTATAGCTTCTCTGTTTATAGACACTAGTGAATCAATATCGCAAGCTGTATCAACAATATCGGAATATCCGTAACCAAATTTTTCAATAACTACAATATTAAAATTGTTTGACAATTTTTCATAAAGTATTTTAAAATCATATACTGGAGCAACTGTTGCTGAACCAGCTAAAAATACAAGCGTATTTTCGCAATTGTTATTATTGCTATAGATATGCAAGTTGTGGTTATTTATTGTTACAAGCTTTCCGTTTGGTTGTAATTTTATCATATTTTTTCCTTTATAAAGCACATTACATTAGCAATATTATTTGAAATTATCCATTTGCCCCACAAAAAAGTTATTTTGTGGAGACCCCGATAAGCGTGGCGAAGCCACATTTTGCAGTAACTGATATTAATTCAAACTGGAAGTGCTTGTGTAAGCAAGTTGTATTGCACTTGCAATACAAAATTTTAAGGTGACTTAAAATTTACTTCACTTAGTTTATATTATTTAAAGCAGTTGTCAAGCGACACGTAGTGGCATTTGACAGTAGCTGATGGTAATTCAAATAGTGTTGGACTTGATTTATCAAGTTAAAAGCGTCAGCTTTTGTTTAAATTTGAGTTTTCTCAAATTTAACAACACATAATTTATATTAAAAATACTGCTAATATAATATATAATTAAATTTTTATTAGATATTAAGCTAATAATTCTAGTGCTTTTTTGTAAAGTGGGTCAAAATCACAGCCACAGCTTCCACACTCAATATCAGCTTGTTTTATTGCTGTAATTAATGCTGTTTTATCAGCATTACCATCTAACCATTGTTGAGCTGGTATTGCTATTAAGTCCCAACCAGATACCGCAAATTTTTCTATTATTGATTTTAATTCCATAATATTCACCTCTGTTTTTATCTTATCATATTATCTATACTTTGTCAATAGTGAACATATTTTTAAATGATTAAAACAACATATGATTTGCTTGAATTGACAATTTTTTAAATACTTGTTCATTTTGGTTATTTGCTAATAAAAATTTATGTTATAAATAATGTTAAGGATATCTGTCGTTAAATTTGAAAAAATTTAAATTAATAAAATTACTAGCATTTTAAATTGTAAATCAAGCCCAGCACAATTATTTGCATTTAAAC
>CAJTZR010000139.1 GCA_910584035.1 uncultured Christensenella sp.
GTGCGATATTACCTAATACAAAGTTTGTATACTCGCTATCATTGTCGCCGTGGATTAGTTCCTTTTCTTTATATGATACTCTTTTATTATTTTGTAGTATCATAAAGTCATAACCACTATTATCTGTTGGTCTTATCACTGACGGATTTGTTATTGTTAATTTACCAGTATTTACATAGTTGATAGTTACATTATAATTTAAATTGTCTTTAAATACTTCGCTTGCAGTAAATGGCTTTGTAGATATTGTATATTCACCTACTTCAACAGCACTTTCATTGCCATTAAATTGTGGTATAAATGCTTTATAATCTATATTGTAGATTATATCTAATGTCTTATTAATATCCTGCCCCAATAATTCTGCTGACATTGTATACCAATCGTTTGGCAAAACAATATTCTTACCATTATACTCTTTTATAAAATCATTTGTCATTATATTTACTTGCAAATCTGCTTTGTTTATATTAAATTTAGCATTTTGGCTTAATGGATTCATAATGTAATTGTTGTTACTCAATGCTGTTGCTGTTACGACATAACCATTACCAACATTGGTTTGTGCACCTACTAAACTTATTTTGCAGGTATCATCCTCTGCTATATGTGCAGTTGGCAATTGAGCAGTGCCATTATATATTAAATCCGTGTTTGACCATATTACATCAACTTGTTTAGCAAGAACATAAACCATTAGCGTATGATTCAAATAAATATTCTTTTTTTCATCAGTCATTGAAACTAAATATCCACCTCTATTTGTAACATCCATTGATTCAACAACTACTCCGTTAACCAAAAATTCACCTACATTATTTGTTAATATATACCCTTTTTCATTATAAGTAGTAGTTATGGTGTCATATGTAGTTTTAATTACCTCGCCATTATCAAGATTAAGCAAAGACCATTCTATTTTAGTAGTGTTTTTCTTAATTGTATTACTTAACTTTACTTCTTTATACTCATCAGTTTCCATTGCAAATTCAGTATTATCTGAATAAAAGTAATTATTAGGATTTGCTGCAGAATAAAGTGCATTATAATTTGAAGTAAATGGAAGTTCACCATAATCTTTAGACAAAGTTACACCTATTCTAGAATTTGTCAATCTTATTATATCTATTTTCTGTTTTGCAGACAAGTACACATTGCTTTCACCAGAAGTATTAAAATTTTCACTACATACACTATCGTTAGTTACTCTAAAGCTTGGAACTCCTGACATACTTATTCCACCAGCACCAGCATTTGCTGTATTTTTAATAATTTTTGTCCCACCCAAAGTTACACTCATTGTACCAGGAATATCTGTCACTATAAAAAGACCCGCTGAATATGCCTTGTTTTCAGATTGTGTCACATTACCTATTATTGATGAACTTTGCATTACAAATGAACTATGATTATCTAGTGTTGCATAAAAGGCCAAGCCTCCAACCCCATCATAAGACTTATTACTACTTACTTCAAAACTTCTTACATTAGCATTGGCTACATTTTTCAAATAAATTGAATGCTTTTGCGATACATTGTTTCTAATTTTTACTACTTGAGCATTAACATATTTAACATAATTTATAAATACAGCACCACCATTTTCAACACCATAGTTGTTTTCAATATAGCAATTCTGCAAATTAGCACTTTTACAAGAATCTAATGATAATCCACCGCCTTTTCCAGCACATTTATTGTGACTTATTATACCACTTTGCATATCAAATGAACTTTTAGTCCCCAAAATGTTTACACCTCCAGCACTATCTTTTGTTCCAGTACAAATATTTTCTGTTATAATGCCACCAAAAATATTAACTGCACCATGTGAACAATAAATACCACCAGCTAACTCACCTTTATTGCCTAATATTAAACCATTGTACAAATTAAATATACTTGTCTCACCTTCCAATCTCACTCCAGCAGTACTGCCAGTTTTTGTTGTGTTGCCAACAATCATACCACCATACATATTAAATGTTCCAGTAATATAAATACCGCCTGCACCAACATAAACCTCATTACCAGTTATTTTGCCACAATTAATTTGCGACATTTTTTCTAATAAAACTCTGTTTTCTGCTTCAGCGTCTTGGTCTTTATAAGTTGCATATACCCCATTAACTTCGCTAATATCATAACCACTATCCATCAAATTAAATGTACCATAAACACCAATTATTATTGAGTTAGCTTTACTTTCATCAGCTATATTTTTATCTGACAAATTTTTATCAATGTTATAGCCATTCAAATCAAGAGTAATTTCCACACCCTCTGGAATTACAATTGCACCAGCAACAAAACCTATACCCACACCAAAAATTGTAGAATTACCAACACTATCCTCAGCTATCCAGTCATTCATTAATGTCAATTTTATATGGCTATGGTTATTTAGCGATTCTTCTAAAGATGAATTCCATATGCTTGCCATTTCCTCATTGCTACCGCTTAAAATATATTCTCTATCAGCAGCAATCATAATTTTATCATTTTTTAAAACCAATTCATTCTTGCCACCATTGACATTTGTCGCACAAAAACAGCCTACCAAAGCAAGAATAATTACGGCTAAAATTGAGATTATAAT
>CAJTZR010000140.1 GCA_910584035.1 uncultured Christensenella sp.
TTTGCAAAAAATAATCCGATTGCTACCATCATAATTAAATATAAAATGAAAATATAGGAAAATAGAAAATGGATATTGAAAAAATTAGTAAAAATAATATAGATATTGCACATATTATTGCAGAGGAAATTGTTATAACGGATTTGCAAAGTGCAATTGATTTAATGATGACCGTAAATTACGAAACTGGTATTAGAAATATTGCTATATCTAAAAATTTAATTATAGATAAATTTTTTGTTTTGAGTAGCGGACTTGCTGGTGAAATACTGCAAAAGTTTATTAATTACAAATTCCGTATTGCAATATATGGTGATTACTCAAAATACACTAGTAAACCTCTAAAAGACTTTATTTATGAAAGTAATAATGGTCACGATATATTTTTTACCAACAATTTAGATAAAGCTATTGAAAAACTAAGTTTTTAAATTCAAAAGCATAGTAGTCAGTTTAAATTTATATTGAATTTAACAAAATACAAAACGAACAAGATTTAACGAGGTTATTTTGACTATATGAAAAATACAAAATTGTTTATTTTAACTATTTGCACTACATTGGTTTTAATTTTGTTAAGTTTTATTCTATACATATTCATTCTGACACCTAAAGCTGACAAAATAAAAAGCAACGATTTACCAAATAGCTACTTTATTTCACAATCTACTTACATTGATTATCAAGAAAATAATGATTGCTCTGCGTATGCAACTGCATATGTTTTGCGATATTTAGGCGAAAATATAAAAGGCACAGAACTTTATCCTCAAATGAAACGGAATTTTTCAATTATGACAGCTAATAGCATTGTAAAAGCCGTCAAAAATCGGGGTTATTCTGCAAAAGCTTATCACGGAAATATTGATTCATTGAAAAAAAGACTCACCCAAGGTACTCCAATAATTTGTTTTATACGCAATCAAAATGATACTCATTATGTTGTAGTAGTTGGTTATGATAATGATTACATTTATATGGTTGACTCTATTAAAAATAATACTAATGTGGAAGAGGCAAATTTGTTTAATCGTAAAGAAAGTATAGCTAACTTTGAATCGTTATGGAATACAAATTTATACTTGGTAAACAATATTTTTATAATTATAACTAATTGATAATATGTCTATCTTAAAAAATATTGAGTAACATTTATCTTTTATTCTCAAAATATTTATACTTATAGCAAGGTAGCATATGAATTATACTTTAAATGAAAAATACAAATTAATAAAGCAAGATATTATTAAGTATACGACAAAAAATCCAGTGCAAATTGTTTGTGAAATGATGAAAAAAGATTTTATAAATATTCACGGACCAGAACATCATTTTTTAGATGGTGCAGTGTTTTTAGTCGCATATAACAATACTGGCGGAAAAATTGATATTGATAAAAGCTTGGACACCCTTGAGAAACGTACTATAAATATGCCTGGTGCTATGTGTGCATATTGGGGTGTTTGTGGTGCTGTAGCTTCCGTAGCAGCGGCTTTGTCAATATTACACGGAACTCAACCTTTAAGTACAGATGAATATTATAAGCATAATATGGAATATACATCTGCTGTTTTAAATAAAATGAGTAAAATAGGCGGGGCTCGTTGCTGTAAACGCAATGCTTTCCTTTCCCTATCATACGCAGTAGAATTTGTAAAAGAAAAATACAATGTACATATGGAATGTGAAAATCATAAATGTGATTTTCACACAAAAAATGCTCAATGCCTAAATTTAAAATGTCCATTTTATAAACAATAATGCAATTATATATTTAAAATTAAGAGTGATGTATGCTCGAATTAATAACATAATTTTTAAATATTATAACAAAAGTTAATAGCTTACAAATCCCCTAGGAGATATAATATTTTATGAATTGGTTTAACTATTATGGACTCATAATTGTTGCAATTATGATGATACCAAATATCGTTTATGCAATTGTTTTTAAAGACAATAACGATATTAAATATAACAATAAAATAGCAGTAATTTTAGAACAAATAGGTAGATATGCTTGTATGCTGTTTATGGTTTTCAATATTCCATATACTTGGATAGGGTTTTATGTTTCTTATGGTTTAACTATGTATCTTATAGTTAATTTTCTATTACTATTTGCATACTGCTTAATTTGGATAATAATGTGGAAAAAATCTGGCATTGTAAAATCGCTATTGCTTTCAATTATCCCCTCAATAATTTTCATTTTCTCTGGGGCAATGATTGCAAGCATACCATTATTAGTTTTTGCGGTGATTTTTGCTTGTGCACATATATTAATTTCTGTAAAAAATGTTGGTTAATCTTGTTTGGCATAAAGGAGCGACAACAGATTTCAATAGTTATATTGGTTTTACAAAAGACAAACAAAAAGGTGTTGTAATTTTAAGCTATTTAAGACCTAATGAAAAAGTCTCTATGACAATAATTGGAGCCAAAATTTTAACTAGCAATGCTACTTTTTAACA
>CAJTZR010000141.1 GCA_910584035.1 uncultured Christensenella sp.
TTTCGTGTGTTAATGTCTTATCCATACATATAGCAGACCTTGCAATGTCAGTACTTGTATAAGGTATTCCAAATGTTTCAAGCACGCCTTGCAAACCACCATTCTCACCCACTCCACCGTGCATACAAAGTAATGCAACATCTATATTAATTACTTTTTCTTTAAACTTGCTTTTAGCGTAAACAAAACGTTTGTTGGATATATAAACTTCCTTAAAATCTGACTTATTAAATTTAGTATATGTACTTACGCTTAACGCCTTTCTACTTTCCACTACCCAAAATTTATTATCTCTTACATAAACTGCAATACCTTCATATTTGCTAGCATCTAAAGACGACAACGCACCTATGCCAGTAATTACGCTAATGTCAGACTCTACACTGTCACCACCAAAAAATACAGCAACTTTAATCATATCTACCTCCTAATAATTATCTGGCAAATCGTTCAACAATAACAATACATCGCCAGCACGTAAAGTTTCTTTAAAAGCTGTTTGTGCATCTCTTAAATTTTTATACATAATTATTCTGGTTGGATTATAACCGCTATCCTCTAGTCCTTTTTTAATTTTTTCACCAAGTTTACCAACTAATATCGTAATATCTGCTACACTAGATATTTTAACGCCTAAATTATAATTTATTTCGTCCTCTTGATTACCACCTTCAACTATGCCTTGGCACAAAACTACTTTTCTACTATCAAACATTGATAGAGTGTCTAAAGCAACCTTAGTCCCTACCTCGTTCGCATTGTAGCTATCATCAATTATAGTAATTCCGTTTGCCTTAATTACCTCAAGCCTATGCGGTGTAAATTCTAGCTTTTCAATACCATAGGAAATACTATCAATATCCATACCAAGGCTTACTGCTACGGCTACTGCAAGCAAAATATTCTCTAAATTGTGTCTGCCGATTAACTTTGTTCTAACACTCCTAACATTTTCGCCAATCTTTAAATCAAAAACTGTTCCGTCAGATGTTGTAACTAAATTTTCCGCACAAATATTACCACTATCAATATTGATTAAAACTTTGTTTGGAATACTACACCTTTCATACATATTTTTTGAACGTGCATTTTCACCATTAAACACTGCCAAACCATTATTATCAAGTGCCTCAATTAACTCGTACTTACCTCTCATTACATCCTCTACACTGCCAAAAGTCTGCAAATGTTGACCTGCAATTCCAGTAATAACGCCAACTTGTGGCTTTAATGCTTTAGCAATTTTTGCAACATCGCCCAATCTTCTTGCACCTATTTCCATAATAAAAACTTGAGTGTCTTTTTTAATTTCATTTACACTTTTTGCAAGTCCCATAGGTGTGTTATAGCTAAATGGAGATTGTACCACATTAAACGATTCGCTTAAAATTGTAGCCATTATATTTTTAACTGAAGTCTTACCATATGAACCAGTAATACCGATTTTCATAAGGTTATTGAACTCGTCAAGCTTTTTTACCGCTGAATTGAAATATTTATTTTGAATACTTTTTTCTAGTGGACTTATCAATAAAAACACTAATCTAACCACTAGTGGTGTAAGCAATAAGTTTATCCATACAAAGTAAAATATGCTCATATTAACTTTAAAAGATAGGTAATATATTCCCGCAAAAAATCCTAGAGTTACAATTGTAAACAAAACAAAATAACGCATAATTCTTGCAGTAATAACAAGTGGCGTTTTTGATTTTTTAATTAAGTCAAATATGCAATAAATTAATATCGGCAAAGCAAACGCAAGTAACATAGCATACCATAAATCAATTTTAAAAATTGATAAGACTATACAAATTACCTCACCTATTAAAATTGACAGATAAAGTCCAATTTGATATGTCATTTCTGCCCCATAAAAACCTAAAGTATAACTTTGTAGTTGTATTATATTTACATTTCGCACTGCTACTAAAATGAGTAGCAATGCCAGCACAAAACAAATAACAATTTGCATAAAAAAACCTCCCTTTTATTTTCCACAAAAACTTCTCAAACAATTATAAAAAGTATCTTTTGATTGTAAATAGCTAAAATGTCCACAATTTTCTATTACAACCAATCGTGAGTTTTTTATTTTTTTATTGAATGTTTTTGCAAACTCTAAAGGAGTTTCTTTGTCCTCACTTCCCCAATAAATTAATGTGGGGATATTTATTTTTGTTATTTCTTTATTTTGATAATGGTTTACAATATTTATAAAAGTCTGTTTCATTATTGGTGATAATGTTTTATAGTCTTGTGACCCATACTTTTCAATATTTAACTTAAGTTTCTTTTTTATTTTATATGTATAAACTTTTATATAGTACTTAATTCCTCTTTTAGGTTTAAGCCCTGCACTATCTACCAATACCAATTTATCACAACAATTATTTACTGCAAGTTTAATACCTACTCTGCCACCAAAAGAATGTCCTACAACGATTA
>CAJTZR010000142.1 GCA_910584035.1 uncultured Christensenella sp.
ATTGAAAGAGGTAAACTATATATGCTACAAACTCGTAATGGTAAGAGAACAGCACGTGCTGCATTAAAGATTGCTTGCGATTTGGTTGAGGAAGGAATGATTTCTACTGACGAAGCATTACTAAAGATTGAACCTAAACAATTAGATAGCCTATTACATCCAACATTTGACGATAAAGTTATAAAAAAAGCAAAACCTATCGCAAAAGGTTTACCAGCATCTCCAGGTGCTGCTTGCGGTAAAATAGCATTCTCTGCTGAGGAAGCAGTTGAAAGAGCTAAGAAAGGCGAAAAAGTTGTACTTGTTAGACTTGAAACATCACCAGAGGATATTGAAGGTATGTACGCAGCAGAGGGTATCTTAACTGCTCGTGGTGGTATGACATCTCACGCTGCCGTTGTAGCTCGTGGTATGGGTGCTTGCTGTGTTGCTGGTTGTCAAGAACTAATTGTTAACGAGTCAGAAAAGACTTTGACTATCAATGGCAAAGTTTATACTCAAAAAGATTATATCTCTATTGATGGTAGCACTGGTAACATTTATGGTGAAAAGATTGCTACTGTAAACGCTACTGTAAGTGGTGAGTTCGCTACAATAATGAAATGGGCAGACCACCGCAGAGCTTTAAAAATTAGAACAAACGCAGATACTCCAAATGATGCTAAACAAGCAGTTGAGTTTGGTGCAGAGGGTATTGGTCTTTGCCGTACAGAACATATGTTCTTTGCTGAGGACAGAATCCCTGCAATGCGTGAAATGATAGTTTCTAAAAATGAGGACGAAAGACGTAAAGCATTAAATAAATTATTGCCAATGCAAAGAGCTGACTTTATCGGTCTTTATGAGGCAATGGGTAACAGACCAGTTACAATCAGATTCTTAGACCCACCTCTACACGAGTTCGTACCTCACAAAGATAGCGAAATCGCTGCTTTGGCAAAGGAAATGAACCTTGAGTTTGACGAGTTAAAGAAAACTATTGACGATTTACACGAAATGAACCCAATGTTAGGTCACCGTGGTTGCCGTCTAAGCATAACATATCCAGAGATTGCTGAAATGCAAACTCAAGCTGTTATTGAGGCTGCAATTGAAATCAACACTAAAAAAGGTGGCAATGTTGTTCCAGAAATTATGATTCCACTAGTTGGCGATGTTAAGGAATTGAAATACGTTAAAAATGTTGTAACTAAAACAGCTGAAAAAGTTATGGCATCACACGGCGTAAAAATCGACTTTATGGTTGGTACAATGATTGAGATTCCTCGTGCTGCTATTACTGCTGACGAAATTGCTACAGAGGCTGAATTCTTCTCATTTGGTACAAATGACTTGACTCAAATGACTTTTGGTTTCTCTCGTGACGATGCTGGTAAGTTCTTGGAAGAGTACTATTCTCGTAAGATTTTTGAGTCTGACCCATTCGCAAAACTTGACCAAACTGGTGTTGGTAAGCTTGTTGAAATCGCTATCCAAAATGGTAAAAAGACAAGACCTAATATCAAACTAGGTATTTGTGGTGAACACGGTGGTGACCCATCAACAATTGAGTTCTGCCACAATGTAGGTTTAAATTATGTTTCTTGCTCACCATTCAGAGTGCCAATCGCACGTTTGGCTGCAGCTCAAGCAAACATTAAAAACCCTAGAAAGTAATTTATACAATTTATAATATTTGACATTATTCAATACGACTGGCGTATTTTATATGGCAGTCGTATGTTATTATGTATAAGCAAATTTATTTTGCTATGTAAATTCAATATATTTTGCAAATTTATAATTGACATTATTAAAAATAAAAAATTAAATTTAATATTGATACAATGTGCAATGCCATTACTTGCCCACCACGCAAAGCATCAAGTATTGTATTTATTTAATTTTAAATTAAACTTAATATGTAATTTTAAGTTGTTTGGTAGCCTTAAAAGATATTTGCTGTAACTGATGTCCTTACAGATAATAAGCTTTTTGTGATAATAATTATAAATTATGTAGTAATAGAAATTTAATGATAATTAAAACTTGCTATAATATGTTTGACATATTGTTAAATAATAGGTATTGTATAAATTTATTAATATATTAAATAAAGGAAATAAAAATTTAAATGACTGATTTTAATGATTTTGAATTAGAGGACGAACTGAAGCGAGCGATTGCGGATATTGGTTTTGAAACGCCAACGGAAATTCAGTCCCAAGTAATTCCAGCAATGCTTGACGGCAGAGATGTCGTAGCTCAAGCACCTACTGGAACAGGTAAAACTTTTGCATTTGCTTTGCCTATTATAAATAACACTCCAAAGGAAAGTAAAGATTTAAAGACTCTTATTCTTTGCCCCACAAGGGAACTTGTTATTCAAATAGCTGGAGAGTTTAAAAAGCTATTAAAGTTTACTGAAAATGTTCGTGTTTGTGCTGTATATGGTGGTCAA
>CAJTZR010000143.1 GCA_910584035.1 uncultured Christensenella sp.
AAAAGCCTAATTTATGTACATAGATATATGTATTCTATGTATCCAAAAATAGGAGGTTTTTGCTATGGAAACTAGTATAAAAAAGGTTGGAATTATAATCTCAATTTTAGCCGTAATTATTCTTGCTTTGGTAGGCTGTTTTTGTGTTGCAAAGGTGAGTAATAATGATAGTAGTTCTAATCTTAATAATGGTAATATTATGACTACTGCAGATGGTGAATTTGCATTGAGTGGCGATTGTGATTCAATTGCAGCTGGTTGGAATAGTGCTGTTCAACTATCTGTTGATAGGGGTAAAAATATAAAAGTTATTTTGAATTCCAATTGGATAGCAAAGAGTGATAGTACTTATAAAACATCTTTTGGAGAGGGGGTTGGTTTTAGCTCTGGGCAAATCTTTGTGCCTAACAATGCAAATATTACACTTGATTTAAATAAAAATATAATAGACAGAGGCTTATCTAAAATAGATATGAGTGCGTGGATAACTAATGGTAGTGTAATAAAAGTTTTTGGTAATTTATCAGTGGTAGATAGTTCATTTAATGCTGAGCAAGTGGAAAGAATATTTGAAAGTAACAATGATAAAGAAACTTTGGTTGAAGAATTGGATAATTTGGAATTTGGCAAAATTATGGGCGGTGCTCAATTAAGTCACGGTGGTGGTATATATGTTGAAGATAAAGCTGAAGTGAATTTTTATGGTGGTATTGTGTGTCATAATAGAGCTACCAGAGGTGGAGCAACTGTTTTAAAAGGACATTCTAAACTTAATATTTATAATGGTTTGTTTTTATCAAATGCAGCTCAGATTGATGGTGGTGTTGGTTATTGGGATGGATATGTATTAATTAGCGGAGGTTATTTTATTAATAATTCAGCTACTCACGGTGGTGTTGTATATGCTCACGGTAATAATTGTGATATTGTTATTAATGACGCAATTATTGCTCATAATAATGCTACTAATAGTGGCGGTGGAATGTTTTTATACTCTGGTGGCAGAGTAACAATGCATCGTGGTTTAATTGCAAATAACGCTTCTCATTGGGGTGGCGGAGTATGTGTTTCCTCAAGTGGTTGTATTTTTACAATGAATGGTGGCGAAATTACTGAAAACAATGCTGCTCACGGGGGTGGTATAGGAATGTATGATTCAAGAGGACTTGCAACAATAACTTTAAATGGTGGTTCAATACATAATAATACTGCCGCTTATCAAGGTGCAGGAATAACATCTAACACTGGACGCATTACGACTTTTCAAATTAATGGTGCTGTGCAGATTTATGATAATAAGCAAGTAAATGGTTCAACAGAAAGAGTTTCAGATGTTTATTTGATAAGATATCAACTAATTGAGGTTAGAGGAACTTTATCAAGCACAAGTAGAATGGCTTTTGTAGGAGTTGATTTGGCTACAAATTATGACGATGTTCCATTTACAACTGGTTATGTTAATTATAATAGTTTAGCTCCAGCAAAACATTTCTTTTCAAATAATATAGAAAATAATAAAGTTTATCCTATTGTTTTAAGTAATGGAGATGCAAAATTAGATAAATCTGCTACAAGCGTTGAAAAACCTAATGCTTGTAAATGGGTTGTTACACCTCAAGGCGGTGTTGCGAAGGAAATTACAGAACCAAACTATGAAGTAGAATATAATGGCAATCCATTTACAATTACTAATAGTGCTGGACAATTTTATGTAGGTGGCACAACAAATGCAATTAGTAGCTCAACTAATGCAAAAGATGTTGGAAATTATGCATTTTATACAAATGCAAATGTATCTAACCCTTCATTTATGTTAACTATTAAACCAAAAAGTGTGGATATTGTTTGGGAAAATACTACTTTGACTTACAACGGAAGTAATCAAATGCCTATTGCAAAAGTCAAAGCTAGTGATTTGGCTGTTGGTGATGAGTGTGATGTTAACGTTTCTGGCGGTCAGACTATGGTAGGTAGTTATATTGCTACAGCTACAAGCTTAAGTAATGAAAATTATAGGTTTAAAACGACAATAAATCAGTATGTAAATTATACAATTGCAAAAGCTGACTTAACAATAAATATAGCAACAAAAGATATAGGAAAAGAATACAATGGTAAAATAATTGATGTTGGAAAAGATTGGTACACTTTATCAGCAGATTTTTTAGGCGTAGATAGAGGTAAAGCAGTAGACAAACTATTTAATATTGATACAAAAGCCTTTGTGCCACAATTTAATGGTAATGAAAGTGCGGTTGAAGTTGGTGAATATATAATATCTACAAAACCATTTACAGTAAGTGAAGTATTTAAAGATAATTTAAATTACGATGTAAATATAAATTATGTAAACACTGGTAAATTAACAATAACAAATCCGTCAGTGATAAGACCAACAGATAATAGTG
>CAJTZR010000144.1 GCA_910584035.1 uncultured Christensenella sp.
TTATGTAATAATTTTATAGTTTTGATAAATATATTATACACCTTTTGTATACTTTGTGTCAATAGAAATTTGTCAAAAAAGGTATACTTTTTTTGACAGATATTACACAAATTAAAAATTTTTTGTTACTTTAATTCAAATTTTTGCGTTGAAAATCGGTACTATTTTAATTTTTTGGCTTAATTTTTGGTTTAAAATTTAGTGTTTTTTCATAAATTGTTTGGTTTATGAATTTTACTAAATTTAAATTTATGTAAATTGAAATTGCATTTTTGGTAGGATAATTTTACATTGAAATTCATTAAAAAGCACACAGAAAAAACAATAAAAATTGACAGCAAGCTAAATGGTAAAATAATAACTGCAGATAAGGAGATGTTAAAATGTACAAGAGAAAGGTATTGTTTGGCAGACTATTCACAATATATATGGTGTTAGCAATATTGATAGTATTGCTAACAACCTTTTGCTTTTATAATAACACTAACCTTGTAATTGCAGATGAATATAATAGTCGTAGCGGTGCGACAAGTGGTTGGGCTTCTGTTTTAAATTTAGATAAAGATGGTAATCACGAGGTTAGTGGTAAACCTGTTGATAATTTTTCTAGTGCATTAACTGGCGGACAAAATGAATACATATATTTTGGTGTAAACCCTGCAACTGGCAGACCTATGTTATGGCGAGTTTTGTCTGCAAATAATACTAAATATTCAGCTAATGGTGGTATTTTGCTTTGGGCAGATGAAAGCATTGGTAAATGGAAATATAATGATTCATCTTCCGACCCTGACCACGCTTTTTGGAGTAACAGCCAAATGCGTGCTAAGTTGAATGGTGGTAGTCACATAACTGGTAGTATAGCACAAGGTGATTCTTACTTTAATGCGATATTCAAAACTCAAAAAGAGAGAGATAGCGTTGTTCTAACAAATTCTTATAATACTTATAATATGGGTTATGAAAATGGTAGAGGTAATGTAGTATCTGACAGCTATTATAAATATTATATAACAAATCTTATCCACGAAAGTAGTTCTAGTGGTTATTATACACCAGCTATGATTAATAGTGCTAATAGCAATATGACTAATGGTTCAGTTATGAAAGGAGACAATAATTCCGTAAAGGAAACTAGCTTTGGTGACTATTTGTTTTTGCTTGACTATTATGACATAAACAATAGAGAGTTCGGTTTTGTAGAAAACGGCAAGACTTATGCAGAAAATGTTATGAGCTATAATGGCTCAACTATAAAATGGAATGAGGACCCGAAAAACGGACCAAGTGGTTATCCAGCTCGCTATGACTTTAACAACAATGGCACGGCATATATGCCAGTTTCAATGAGGTACTCAGATACCTATTGGCTTCGTCCAGCTGGACGTGATATTCACGGCGGTACTTCTTATTCTTGCGGACTACTTATTGAGAATTCTAATAAGGTAGCTACTTGGACTATGGCTAATGAGGTTGGAGTACGTCCTGGTTTTGTTTTTAATCCTAAATCTGTAATTTACGCAACAGCTTCAACTGCTGGTAAAACTAGTGAATTTGGATTGGTAACCCAAAAAAATAATTTGGCTGGATATGGTGGAGCAAATAAGCCTTCATATAAAACATTTATGCAGGCGGAAAATTTTACCAACTATAACACTGCTAGTGTTGTGCCAACAGTGAGTATTCAAGGCAATAAGGTTCAAGTTCAAAAAAGTGGTCAATCTGGCACAGCTGTGATTTTGCTATCTAGCAAAACTGGTAATGGAGATGTAAGTTATCAAGCAACTTGCACATTTAATAGCAGTGGTTTAGCCGTGGCAAGTATACCAAGTAGCATTACAAATATATCAAACTATAATATAAATATTTTGTTTTGTGATAGTTACATTGGTGGCAATGCAATGGAAAAAGTTAATGGTGTTTATACATATAAGGGGATAGCACAACCACAAGATACATCACTTGTATATCAAGATAGAAATATTGTAGTGGCTGACTTTGCAAAGGCAGAGGACGCTTATTGGTTTGATGCTGATATTTATACAAATGAAAACATAATGGATGTGACTTTTGTTGGTGACCATAAAAATGTTGGTACTTGTACCGTGAATTTCACATTGAAAGATGAGAGTGATAAGGCGTGGTGGGATGGTACTAAGGGTACAAAAAGCATTACCCTCACCATAACGCAAGCACAATTAGATTTATCCAATGTGGTATGGAGTGACACGGAGTTAGAATACAATGCACAAAATCAAAGTGTAACAATAACTAATTTGCCGTCATATATCAATCTTACTTATAAAGATAATACACAAAGTGCAGTTGGTAATTATACCGCTCAAGTAGT
>CAJTZR010000145.1 GCA_910584035.1 uncultured Christensenella sp.
TTTTTGATAATACTTTTATCCTCTATTGTATACTCAAGCTCTATATGTCTACCTCCGCCAGTTGCCCATTGATAATTAACTGGGTCTTTTAACATAATTGTTGCTTTGTGTACTCCAGCTTCTATTGCCTTGTTATCTACAATAGCCATTTTTGTATTATCCCAACCAGTTGTTGGTGTGTAAGTATGCTCCTTTCCGTCTAGTATAAATGTTTGCGTTCCACTTGGTGCATTTATCTTTGCTCTCTCTATACTAAACTCTTTTGCTTGTCTTGTTCCCCTTATCTTTAAGTTAGGGTCACTTAATGCTGTTGCTATTGCCATATATCCACTACCAGCTTTAGTTTGACCACCAATTACAGTTACCACACAATCTGGATAACCATCTACTACTGCCGATAACACTTGTGAACTTCCATTGTAAACAAATGTTTCATTTCCCCAAGTTATGTCTACCTCTTTTGGTACTATTTTAAACATAAATGTTGGATTTTTATAGTCCCCATTAGAATAAAAGGCATAACTACCAACATTAGTCACAGCAAAAGAAGTTGCCGCTGTAGCATTACCTTGTTTATAAAAACTTTGTGCAACATTAGAACTATTACTTGCAGAAATTTTAAAAGGATTACCAGTATATGTGACAGTTGCATTTGAACCGCTTACTGCTTGACCACCAGTCCATTTCCAAGTTAAATCTGTTGCAATTGAAGCCTCTGTTGATATCTTTGCCTCATTACTTTCAAGCACAATCTTTTTACCATTATTTGCAAAGAAAAACATACTTGGATTAGCATTATTAGATTGGGCAGTATAATTTAATGTGAAAGTTTCATTTAGATAATTTGAGTCTAAAATAACACCAACTCTTGTTTGCTTTGTACTATTTGCCAATGTACCGCCAACTTCTATTTTTGCACCTCTATACAATAATACATCACCTGAAGTATTATCATATATTTGTGTCCCAGCTTTAACGACAAATCTATTATCAACACTTACAATTGCACCAAATTTTGTATTTCTTGCAATTACGCCACCATTTATTGTGATTTTACCAGAATTAGTCAAATAAACACCACTACTAATATTATCTGTGATTGCACCACCATTAATAGTAGCATTAGAATTAGTTGATACAGACAATACATATGTAGCATTATTATAGACAGCTCTTATATTGTCTATTACAATATTACCTTTACTATAAGCATATAATACACCTTGCGTACTAGATTTATTATATGAAAAAATAGAGTCATAAATATTAATCAAACCACCAGCGGTAGAATAAAACACACCATTAACCGCTTCATTTCCAACATACAAGCCTTTATAGATGTTAGCATTACCACAAACAAATATACCAGCTGAGTCCATTGTTGACTGATTATCAACCATTACAACATCATAAATATACAAGTTAGAAAATGTTTCTGTAGATATAACTCCGTGATTGGCAACATTATTATATAACATACCACCATAAATATTTAGATTTGCATTTGAACTTAAATGAATTGCTCCACCTGTTGAATTGTTACTACCAAAGTCACTAGAGGCTTTACCACCAGTAAGTTTGCCACAAGGTATTTCCTTTAATTCTTGTACAATATAATCTCTTTTTTCCTCCCAACTACTTTGAGTTGCATTGGCTAAAATTTCGTCATATTTAGTATACACTTTACTCATATCATAACTACTATCTACTATATCTAGATTACCATCTACTGTAAACAATCTACCAAATCTTATTTGTACAGTCAAAGCTCTATCAATAGTTTTTCCAGCCAAATCAAGTACAATATGGCAACCTACTGGTACAACTATTATTCCTTTGTCAAATGCATATCCGCTACCAAAGATTGTTCTATATGTACTATCTGCTTTCGCTGTCCAGTTATTGCCTAATATAACTTTAACTATACTACCAGTTTCTTCAGACTCTTTTACAGCTTTTTGCCAGCCCTCTGCCATACTATCACAATCACCAGTTAAAGTGTACACTCTATCCGCTGACGGAATAACAACCTCCTCACTAGCACTTTCTTTTTGCACATTATCCTCAACATCTGCAGAAATCTTATTTTGCTCATTGTTTAAGTTACTACCAGTAACGTTGCCACCATTACTAGCAACGCTATTAACACTTAAACAACCTATAACCATAAGACAAATAATGGCTACTGCTAAAAAGATTATTCCCGCTCTTTTTATGTTTTTTATCATAGCAAAAACCTCCT
>CAJTZR010000146.1 GCA_910584035.1 uncultured Christensenella sp.
TTAATAAGTTCTTTCATAGCCTCTTTAGCAGCTTCGCCAGTTAAATCGCCAAGTGCATTGTCTGCAAGGTATTTTAACTTTAACTCATTTGGTGTGCCTTCCAAACCTTTAGTATATGCTGGTGAAACTACTGGGTCAGCAAGTTCCCAAATACCACCGACTGGGTCTTTAAAAGCACCATCACCATAAATCATAACCTCAATATTTTTACCAGTGATTGATTTAAATTTTTCTGCGATTGCGTCAACTAACTTTTGTCCGTCACGAGGGAAAAGTTTAATCGAATTATCAGTTGCCAAGTTACTACCATACAAACCATACTCATTCCAACCGCTACCATCAACGCTCTCGTTCAAGATATCTGTCAAATTCAAGCTAACTTTAGCACCTGCCTCTTTCAAGATACGTTTTGTACGATTTCTTGTATGGATATCCGCATTGATAACTTTATCAGTATATTTTAAAATTTCCTTTGGATTGTTTGCAAGGATAATCTCACAATTATCACCAGCAAAGCTCTTATACAACTCAATATAATCAAGACCAGTAAATGGATGTAGTATTTTACCAAAAGTAGCATAGTATTGTTCTTCAGTGAAAACATCAGTATAAGGGTTAACGCCTTTTTCGTCAATAATGTCCATTGGAATCAATGGGTTACCAACCTCGTCACTTGGATATGACAATTGGATAATCAATTTATCAACACCCATAGCAATACCCTTTAAAATCATAGAAAATCTATTTCTTGACATAATTGGGAATACAAGACCAACTGTACCGCCACCAGTTTTTCTTCTTACATCTTTGGCAATTTGCTCCAAAGTAGCGTAGTTACCTTGAGCTCTAGCTACGATTGCCTCAGTCATAGCAACGACATCTTTATCTTGTAATTCAAACTTGCCTTCCTTACTTGCAGCAAGTACACTATCTACAACAATGTCAACCAAATTGTCACCTTTTTTGATAATAGGTGCTTTTATTCCTCTTGAAATAGTACCAATAGTTTTCATAATAAATCTCCTATTAATTATTACTAGGAATACTCAAAAGCTTTTAAGTAAACGCAAAGTAATAACATAAAAATTTTGGCTTAGGTCAAAATTTATTTTTTCTATTTGTATTATACACCATATAAAACAAATTTGCAATAAATTACAAATATTTCTATATAATGATATCTTAATATTGATATAAGTAAAATAATAACGCAATAAATAAGGAATAAAAAAAAAGGAAAGCTTACTACTATCCCTTATTTTTTTTAAATTGTTCAATTTATATTTTTTGTTTTTTATAAAATTAATTAACTTTATAAAAACTGAATTCTCTAATATGAGAATATATAATTTTTATTTTCAATATTGCTTTATATTTTGCTTTTATAAATGGTATTATTCCCTCTAATTACAATAACTTATCAATTTTGCAAATAAATATTAAAAATTAATTATAAAAATCACATTTTAGTAGGGCATTTAATACCAAGCAAAGACATTGCGTTTTTAATAATATCTTTTACTATTTTAACAACTGCTAGTCTTGCACTTTTATCTGCCATATCTGAATTTGAGATATTTTGCTCTAAATAGAATTTGTTAAACTGACAAGCCAATGAATAAATATATCTTGTCACTATAGATGGCTCATATTTTGCACCACTATCTGCAACTATTTCTGGGTATCTATCAATCAATTTAATCAATTCATAGCTTTCGGCAGTTGTTAAATTATAATAATTGATTTCACCTGAACAATCAATTTTATTTAGCAAAGAACAGCACCTTGCATAAGTATATTGAACATATGGACCAGTTTCCCCCTCAAAGTTTAACACTTTGTCATAGCTAAAGCTTATATCTTTAATACGGCTACCAACTAATGCACCAAAAATAACAGCACCAGTACCAACCATTTCCGCAACATTATCTTTATCCTCTAAGCTAGGATTTTTCTCATTGATAATTTGCAAAGCTTTTGCTTTAGCAGTATTCAACACATCTTCCAAAAATACTACATTACCATCACGAGTGGAAAGTTTTTCGCCCTCAATACTTACCATTCCAAACGGAACGTGTACCATATCTTTTGCCCAATCATACCCCATCATTTCAATCACTTTAAATAATTGTTTAAAATGCAAGTTTTGTTGATA
>CAJTZR010000147.1 GCA_910584035.1 uncultured Christensenella sp.
TTGCTATGATAAAAAACATAAAAAGAGTAGGAATAATCTTTTTAGTAGTAGCCATAGTTTGTCTTATGGCTATAGGTTGTTTAAGTGTTAATAGCGTTACTAGCAGTGGTAATAATGTTACTGGTAGTAATCTAAGCAACGCACAAAATAATATTTCTGCAGATGTTGAGGATAATGAGCAAAAAGAAAGTGCTAGTGAGGAGGTTGTCATTCCGTCCGCAGACAGAGTGTACACTTTAACTGGTGATTGTGATAGTATGGCAGATGGTTGGCAAAAAGCTGTAAAGGAATCTGAGGAAACTGGTAGTATTGTTAAAGTTATTCTAGGTAATAACTGGACAGCAAAAGAGGAGACGGAGTTTACAACTAGTTTTGGCACAGGATATGCATTTGAAAAAGGAATAATAGTTGTGCCAGTAGGTTGTAATATTGTATTAGATTTAGCTGGAAAAACTATTGATAGAGCTTTGAGTGAAAAAATAGAATACGGTAGATTGATAGATATTAATGGTACATTAAGTATTGTAGATAGTAGTTATGATATGAGTAAAATATATGCAGAATATGATGAAATTGTATCAAGAGCTACTCAAAGCGATTGGCAAGAACGGAGAGATTTTATTGTTGATGAACTTTCTAAAATTGAATGTGGCAAATTTTTGGGTGGATATAGTTCCGCTAAATATGGTGATAACGATACAATAGGCAGTGTAATACACGTAAATCAATTTGCAACATTAGATATTTATGGTGGTATGTTTTATAATAATAAAGGGGAATTTGGAACTATTGGCTCACAAAGTAATTCGACAATTAATATTTATAACATTTTAATGTTGGCAAATAACTCAAAAAATGATGCATCATCTCTTTATGTTTTTGGTTTAGCAAATTTGTTTAATGGCTTATATGTTGGCGAACAAGGTAATAATGGTGTGTTATATGCCGCTGCTAGAAATGATTATGGCACATTAGATGGTTGTATAAACATATATAATTCTCGAATTGAGTATTGTGTTTTAAATATGGCTATATTAGTTACTGCTCCTGACGATGCAAAATGTAATATTAGATATATAATTTGTAAAAACAATATTGCATTAAGAGTTTTAAGTTTTGCAAGTTCTAATAATACTTTTAAAGATGGAATTATTGCCAATAATCTTGCAACTGGTATATATTTATATGATGGTGCAAAGTTAATCATTAGTGGCGGAGTTGTAACAGGAAATACAAAAGGCTTAACTATGATGAAAGCTGAAGATAGGTTAATTGTTCACGCTGGAACACAGATTTATGGTAATTCAAATCAAGACATTGTGTTGGAAAAAGGACAAAAAATTGAAATTGGTGGTAATTTGGCAAGTGGTAATAGGTCTACTTATATTGGTGTAACTTTGAAAAAAGATTATTTGGATGAACCATTTACCACTAAGTACGCAGTAAGTGGTAATGAAAATAATGGCAATGTTATTAATCCATCATTATATTTCTTTGCAAATAATGGTAAAAAGATTGTGCTAGAAAGTAACGAAGCAAAGATATCAACAGAAGCTTCAACAGCAACAGATTTAACTTGGAAATGGACTGGCGGTCAAGCAGTGGGCGGTTCAACTGCAACTGTTACATATACTGGTAACCCTTTTACTATTACAGTTAGTAATAGTTCAAATGTTGCACAAAACTTTTATAAACAAGGCATTGCTACTGCTGCTACCTCTTTTGCTGTGACTAACGTTGGTAGTTATGCTTTCTATTCATTAGGTGACTTTAAAAATCCAACATTTATGTTTACAATTGTGCCAAAAGAGGTGGACATAACTTGGGGTAATGAGACATTTGTATACAATGGTAACTCTCAAGTATTATCTGCAGTAGTAACGGGATATCCAGATTGTGTGGTAACTATAGAAGGTGCTCAAACAAACGCTGGTAGTGGATATATGGCAATTGCAACAGCGTTAAGTGACCCTAACTTAAAGATACGAGGAACAAGGCAAACAAAAGAGTTTAGTATTGAAAGAGCAAAGATAAATGCACCAAGTGGAACTC
>CAJTZR010000148.1 GCA_910584035.1 uncultured Christensenella sp.
TAATCAGCTTGCTCGTAATTCTCCATTACGGCATTATACATTTCACTGGTAGACTTAACATTAACCACATTTTCAAACCCGTTAAGGCTGACAGAAACTCTACCCGCAATCAAAACAACTTTAGCACCACGGCTCTTGCACTCTTTTGCAATAGCAAGCCCCATTTTGCCACTAGAATGATTAGTAATAACTCTTACAGCATCAATTGCCTCTTCTGTTCCACCACAAGTAATAAGCACAGTTTTATCAACTAAATCTTGCTTTGCACAAAGTAGCTCACAAACATATTTTACTATCTCTTGAGGCTCTTGCATTTTACCCGTTCCAATATCTCCACAAGCTAGCCTACCGCTTATAGGTTGCACCTCGTAATAACCAAGATTTTCAAGCTTAGCAAGATTTTCTTTAAAAATTGGATTTAAATACATATTTGTATTCATTGCTGGGCAAATGACTTTTATTGCACCTTTCGCAGCTGCAATTGTCGTAGAAAGCATATCGTCAGCAATACCATTTGCAATTTTACCAATGATGTTATATGTTGCTGGAGCAATCAAAAACAAATCCGCCTTTTGTGCAAGCGAAATATGCTCAATTTCAAACTTTTGTATTCTCTCAAAAGTTTCCACAACGCAATGATTATGCGACAGAGATTCAAAAGTCTTTGGACTTACAAACTCCGTTGCATTTTTTGTCATTATAACATCTACATTTGCCCCAAGTTTTACTAGTCTACTTACAATATCACACGCTTTGTAGCACGCAATACCACCAGTAACACCTAGGACAATATTTTTACCGCTTAACATTAGTGATGCCTAGAGATTACGACTCTACCTTCGTAAACTTCTTTTGCTGCTACACTGATTGGCTTTTGGTGTGTTGTTTCCAAAAAGTCAGCTTCTTGAGTTACAAGTTGCTTTGCACGATTAGCAACGCCCATAACTAAAGCGTATCTGCACTCTGCCTTTTTAATTAATTTGTCAATTGGTGGCTCTATCATCATAAAGCATACCCTCCTAAAAATTTTATTATCTAAAGCTTTCAATCAAAGTTTTGTTTTTATCCCTTGATGTTTTTAGCTTTTCTACATTAATTATTTCTATAAAGTTTGTTGCACATTCCTCAATTTTATCATTTATAAGCAAATAGTCATATTGAGTTGCCTTTGCAATTTCCTCTTTAGCCTTGCCAAATCGCTTTGCAATTTGCTCCGCTGTTTCCGTTCCTCTGCCAGTAAGCCTTGAATGCAAAGTTTCCAAATCTTTCGGAACGATAAATATCATAACCGCATTAGGCATTTTTTCCTTAACTTTCAATGCTCCTTTTGTATCAATTTCAAGCACAACATTTTTGCCACTATTAAGGTTATCCATTACAAACTTTTTGGAAGTTCCATATATCTCACCAAATACCTCTTCACTTTCCAAAAACTCGTCCCTCTCTCTCATTGCAAGTGCTTCTGCCTTTGTTTTGAAAAAGTAATTGATTCCATTGGTCTCACCAGACCTTGGCTGTCTAGTAGTTACAGATATTGACAACGCAAACTCAAACCCTCTTTTTTTAACCTCTGCAAGCAAAGTACCTTTGCCACCACCCGATGGTCCACTTAAAACAATTAAAAGTCCTTTTTCCATATTACCCTCGATTTTTGATTGGTTTTACTCAATATTTTGAATTTGCTCTCTTATTTTTTCAATCTCTGTTTTTAGTGTCAACACATAATTGCTAACAGATAAATCACTACATTTTGAACCGATTGTATTTGCCTCTCTATTCAATTCTTGAGTGATAAAATCTAAGCTTCTGCCAATCGCTCCGCCTTTTTCCGCAATCTCTTTAAAATGATTAATATGTGCTTTCAGTCTTGTAAATTCCTCGTCTGTAGCAACTTTATCTGCATAAAAGACAATTTCATTCATAAGCTTGTTTTCGTCTACTGCAATGTCAC
>CAJTZR010000149.1 GCA_910584035.1 uncultured Christensenella sp.
TAACCAAAAAATGATGCACGAGTGCATCATTGTTTGGTTATTGTTTTATTTATTTTTTATTATCAATAGTTTGTGTTTTCAGTAATTCCAAGAATATCATCAGACGAAATATCAAGTAAAATACAAAGATTTGCAAATGTATCCAATGCTGGGAAAATATCATTTTTCATATACTTAGATATAGTTTGTGGAGAAACGCCTAATTTGGCTGCAATTTCTTTTTGTTGCATACCACTTTGTTTTATTGCTTCTCGCAATCGTTGTTGAATCATTTTTAACTCAATTTTGTTAATGTTTAACTCTGCCATAATTGAATTATCGCATAATGAGTGAGAAAATAAACAAAAATCGCATATTGTGCGATATAATATGTAATAAATATATTTTTTCAGTTATTTTTATATTCAAGTTTGTTAAAATCATATAAGTTATCATTTTCATAATCAATTGGTTTTATCTCCAATGTACAGCACATAAAACATTTTAAGGAGCAAATATGGACAAAACACTTTCTATTATAGGACAACAAGATATTAAAGATATTCTTATTTCACCAACAATATTAATTTATTTGTTAGAAGACGCATATAAAAATGGTTTTAAACATTTCTTAATTGGAACGCTTAGCAATTTTGATTATGCGATTTATGATGCCACAGTTATTGTAAAAAAGATTTATCCCGACTTAAAAGTATCTGTTTTAGTGAACAACCACAAAGAATATTTAAGTAATAAGGAAAATTCTTTATATGATTTTAATTATATATATTATCCATTGCAAGAGAAACTATTAAATGATAATATTGTCTTGCAAGGTAAATATATGATTGATAACTCTGACAAACTTTTTTGCTATTTAAATACAAGATTTTTACCTTTTGATAAAATGCTTAACACAGCTAAAGATAAAAATAAGGAAATTTACAATTTATACGAAATTTTGAACCGCTATAATATCTAATGCTTTTTTAATTAAACAAAAACTACTCATACAAAATTAGTACAAGTAGCTTTTTAATAAAATATTGCCGTAACAAATGTAATCAGTTATAAATAACACTATCGCTACCAATAAGCTAATTTATTGAGATAAAGCAAAAAGTCAAGCATTGTACAGGGATTTACGGGTACAATTCCCGCAAAGCTTATACAATCTTGACTATAATACTATTATACGTATAGCAAAAGCTTTTGTCAATAGTGCCTCTCAAAGATTCAAATTGAAAGTATTTTATTATAAAAATATTTACTTATTTCAATGATTTTTCTATTGCTTTTTTGTAACCATCTGAGCCACGATGTACGCAACGTGATACACGGCTTAATGTAGCAGAAGATATTCCAGTATCTGCAATAACCTCGTTATAAGTTTTGCCATCAAGCAATAGTTTTGCGGCTCTTAATCTTTGAGCCATTTGCTCCACCTCTTTATAAGTGCATAAATCTTCTAATAACAATCTACATTCCTCTACAGTTTCCACATCTGCAATAGCCTTATATAAATCAGGCAAAAATTCCTCGTAATTAGACATTTTATCCCCCTTTTATGCTTTAAGTATTTTATCCATAAAGTCCTTTGTCCTTTGCTCGGTTGGATTGTCAATAACCTCTTTAGCATCTCCAAATTCCAAAATCTTTCCGCCGTCAAGGAAAATAACTTTATCCGCAACTTCCCTTGCAAACATAATTTCGTGTGTAACGATAAGCATTGTAGTATTACTATCCCTAAGTCCGCTAATAACTTTTAATACCTCGCCAGTAAGCTCTGGGTCTAACGCAGATGTAGGCTCGTCAAAACACAAAATTTCTGGTGACATACACAATGCTCTTGCTATAGCAACCCTTTGTTTTTGTCCGCCAC
>CAJTZR010000150.1 GCA_910584035.1 uncultured Christensenella sp.
AGCTGATTATATAATTATGGCAGCGGCACCAAGCGATTACAAACCAAAAGTTATTGCTAAAAACAAGATAAAAAGTGAAAATTTGACTTTGGAACTTGTTAAGAATCCTGATATAGCCAAAGCTATTGGTGAGGTTAAAGGGGATAGAAAACTTGTCATCTTTAGTGCGGAAACGGAAAATTTGCTTGATAACGCAAAAGGTAAATTGCAAAAGAAAAATGCCGATATGGTTGTTGCAAATGATGTGACCCAAGAAGGTGCGGGATTTAATGTTGATACAAACATTGTAACTATTATTAGTGGGGATAAAGTGCTTAAGTTTGATAAAATGACTAAAGCAGATTGTGCAAAGGTAATAGTGGATACAATGCAGAATAAATGATTTGTTATGATTGCAAAAGTTATTGTTGATATTTCAAATAGTGAAGTTGATAAAATTTTTGATTATATTATTCCCTCAGATTTTGAGCTTGAGGTAGGCACACGTGTGCTAGTACCTTTTGGCAACAGAAGTATTGAGGGCTTTTGCATAAAAATAACAGATAGCCCAGAGGGCGATTACAAATTAAAAGAAATTATAAAAAAAATGGACACAAACCCACTAATAAAAGCTGAAATGCTTGAGCTTGCTAGGTTTATGAAGGAAAAATTTTATTTAAGATATGTTGATGTACTTAGGTTATTTATTCCTTCTAAATTGCGTGGCAACAAAGTTAAGGTTTTAGAGCGTGAGTATTGCGTACTTGCAAGTGAGGATATACAAACTTTAAAGTCTAGGATAAGTCCACGTGCAAAAAGTCAGCTTGCAATTATTGATAGACTTGCTAGCGGTGGGGAATATCTTACAGTGCTTAATACGGAATTTTCACCTAGTGTAATTAATAGTTTGGTGGAAAAAGGTTTGATAATTAAGTCAAAACAAGAAGTACTGCGAAAGCCAATAAGTGATAGTGATATTAATCAAAATAAAGTTGTATTGACAGAGACTCAAGAAAAAGCACTTTGTGAGATAAAATCAAGTAATCAAAGTATTGTTTTATTGCACGGGGTGACTGGGTCTGGTAAGACAGAAGTTTATATGTCGCTTATTGAAAGTGCATTAAAGCAAGGCAAAACTGCAATTGCATTAGTGCCAGAAATATCTTTGACACCACAGATTTTGAGAGTTTTTCGTGCAAGGTTTAGTGACGATATTGCTATGCTACATAGCGGTTTGTCTGACGGGGAAAGATATGACGAATGGCGTAGGATATATGATGGTGATGCTAAAATTGTTGTAGGTGCAAGGTCGGCTATATTCGCACCAACTGAAAATTTAGGTGTGATTATAATTGACGAGGAACACGACAGCAGTTATATTAGCGAGTCAAATCCAAGGTTTAGGACACTTGAGGTAGCGGAGTTTAGAGCAAAGTATAATAATTGCAAAGTAGTTTTAGGTAGTGCTACACCAAGTGTGGAAAGTTATAATAATGCAAAAGCAAATAAATTTGCTCTTGTGGAAATGAATAAAAGAATATCTAAAAATGGTATGCCAAACATTCAAATTGTGGATATGGCTCAAGAGTTAAGAGTTGGTAATTTTTCCGTCTTTTCGAATGAGCTTAAAAGCAAGTTGCAAGAGGTTATCAATAATGGCAATCAAGCGATGGTGTTTATCAACCGCAGAGGATATGCTTCATATATGCAATGCAAGTCTTGCGGATATATTGCTAAATGTACCGATTGTGATATAGCTTTAACTTACCATAAAGAGGATAATTTATTAAAATGTCATTATTGTGGTAAAAAGTTTAAGCCGTTGGATATTTGTCCTAATTGTCATAGCGAAAGTATAAAGCAAGGCAAGATT
>CAJTZR010000151.1 GCA_910584035.1 uncultured Christensenella sp.
TTCTCTAAATATACAAAGTCATATTTGCCACTTTCAATAGTTTTTTCAAAGCGTAATTCATTATCTCTGACAATAGCCATATAAGCACCATCGTCATTAAAGAAATACTTATTAGGGTTTACACCACTATTATTTGCAGTATATCCAGTTGTAAAAGTTGTGTCTGGATAGTTTTGCATAAAAATGATTCCTATTTTAGATATTCCTTTCTCATTTTCCAAACTGCCATCTATAATTATCTTTTTTTCTAACCTTAAGTCTGACGGCACGCCGTGTGCAATGTTATCAAATATTTGTACATTACCGCTAATCTTTACATCCGCTCTAGTATAAATGCCACCACCAAAAGCATTTGTGCCATCATTTATATCAGATTTGATTACATTTCTTGTTAACAAAACATTATCTAATACAAGTGGAGCACTACCGCTATAGTAAATACCTGCTCCATATGCAACATTTGTGTCAAGACCATTCCAAAAACAATTATCAGTTATTTCTGTGTTATAAAGTTCTGTTCTTCCATTTGAAGTAATACCAGCACCACCGTTTGTATCACCATATCTACCACGATATGCTTGATTATATGTGATTTTGCAATTATTGAAAGTTGCTTCACCGCCATCCCATAATGCAACACCAGCAGAATTACCTAGATTAACATTGTAAGAAATATCTACATTTTGAAAATTACCTATTGCCAAATAGTTAAGTGAAATTCCACCACCATAATGTGAAGTGTTATGAGCGATTACACAATTGCTTAAGCTAGTTTCAAGATTGGCATTTTTATCATTTCTAATATCAATACCACCGCCATAAAATTCACCACTATTGTTTACAATATAACCACCAAACATATTAAACAATCCACCTTTTACAGATATACCAGCCCCGTGACCAGATGAAGTAGTTAATTTGTTTCCGCAAACCATTCCATCATAAAAATTCAAGTTACCTACGCAATAAATACCTGCACCACTCATACTAGAATTATTATCTATAATCTTGCCACCATAGATATTTAATGTTCCACTAGCTTGAACATAAATACCAGCACCTGAGCCAATCAAATTACCACCAGTAATTTTACCAGTTGCGATACTATTTATCCTAGCCACATATGAGTCTTTATTTGTTTTGTATCTATCATATAATTCATCAAAAACATCACTATCATAGCTTGTATCTACAATGGTTAAAGTGCCAAGGACATTTATAACATTACCACCAACTTGTGGATTATATTTCATTTGATTTCTATCAATTCTAAAACCTGCCAAGTCAAGTTTTATATTAGCATCAGCTGGAATGCTTAATTCTGGACTATCACCAGTATTAAAGGTTGAAATGCCAGTTGAACTATCATATGAAGCAATCCAGTTTTGAGCCAATTGCACTTTTACCTCTCTCCCCTCTGTTTTAGATAAATTTATTGCATTATTCCATTTATCAGCAATAGTTCCATTGGTATCACTCTTTAAAATTATTTCTGCATCAAAATCTGTTTCATTTAAAGTCTGCACATCATTTGCAGTTTTACTAGATTGTTCAATACTAGCATTTTTGGTAGCAACAAAGCTAAATGATAATGCAAATGACAAACAGCATATTACGGATATAATCAAGGTAATTATTCCCGCATTTTTAATGTTTTTTATCATAGCAAAAACCTCCTATTTTTAGATACATAGAATACATATAT